>JANMWO010000606.1:0-1643 GCA_031394025.1 Acidobacteriota bacterium | reverse complement strand
GCGTCGCCTTCCTGCTGGTGCTGTTCATCTGGCCGCTGGCCGAGACCGCGCTGATGGCCTTTCGCACGCCCGACGGCGCGTGGACGGGTCAGTTCGTGAACAAGATGCTGGGCGACCTGAACTTCGGCATCGCGCTCAAGAATACACTGATCCTGGTGGCGATCGTCGTGCCGCTGCAGATGGTGGTGGCGCTGGGCATGGCCATGATGTTGCAGAACATCGACCGCGGCCGCATGGCCCTGCTCTATGTCTGGACCATTCCGCTGGGGGTCAGCGACCTCGCCGCCGGCCTGGCCTGGCTGGCGATATTCAATGACCGGGGCTATTTCAACTCGGTGCTGGCCTCGCTGGGGTTCATAAGCGGCCCGACGTCGTGGCTGAGCTACAACAATCCGGTCGCCTTGTTCGTCTGCGTAATCGTGGCCGAGATCTGGCGCGCCACCGCGATCGTGCTGGTGATCCTGGTGGCGGGGGTGCAGCTGATCCCCAAGGAGTACAACGAGGCGGCCGAAGTCTTCGGTGCCCGGCCCTGGACGCGTTTTCTCAAGATCACGCTGCCGCTACTTAAACCCAGCCTGCAAAGCGCGTTGATCCTGCGCACGGTGCTGGCGTTCGAGGTGTTCGCGGTGGTGTACGCGCTGGCCGGGCGCGACCTGCCGGTGCTGGTGGGTGAGGCCTACAACTGGCAGGGCGCGTACCAGAACACGCACGTGGCGTCGGCGTACGCCTTGTTCATCCTGCTGGTGTCGATCGGCTCGACCCTGATCTACCTGAAGCTGCTCAAGGTCAAACGGGAGACCTTGTCGTGAAGCAGGGCAGCAAGTTTCTATACGCCATGGCGATATTGCTGGCGATCTGCTGGCTGGTGCCGATCTACCTGATCGCCATCAGCGCGCTGAGCCCCAAGGAGGCTGCCACCGCGTGGCCCAAGAGCCTGTTGCCGCTGGTCTTTTCGTTCGACACGCTGAACTTCTTCATCCACTACACCGGCGTCTGGAAAGCGGTGCTCAACAGCGTGATCGTCGCGGTACTGACAATGCTGTTTGCGATCGTGCTGGGTGCGCCGGCTGGCTACGCCCTGGCGCGCTATGACTTCCGGGGTCAGACCGCCTACCGGGTGCTGATCGTGATGACGCGCGCCTTCCCGCTGGCCATCCTGGCGCTGCCCCTGGTCACGCGCTTCATCAGCGTCGGCTTGTACGACACCCAGCTCGGCGTGGCGCTGGTGCACACCGCGTTGGCGCTGCCGTTCTCCATCCTGGTGTCGTCGTCGCTGTTCATGGGCATCCCGCGAGAACTCGAAGAAGCGGCCTGGACGCTGGGCTGCACCCGCGTGCAGGCGTTCATGAAAGTGGTGGTGCCGTTGGCGTTGCCGGGCATGGCGGCGACCATGATCTTCAGTTTCGTGATCTCCTGGAACGAGGTGTTTTCGGCCAGCGTGCTCACGCTCAACAACCGCACGCTGACCGCATTCCTGTTTGCCAGCCTGGAAGAAAGCCCGCTGCATTTCCGTTATGCCGGCGGCTTCTTCCTGATCCTGCCTTCGTTGGTCTTCATCTTCGTGGTGCGCAAGTACCTGTTCAGCATGTGGGGCATCGCCAACAGATGAAGATGAGAAACCCCCGATCAATCCGTACGGCCCG
>JANMWO010000573.1:0-16125 GCA_031394025.1 Acidobacteriota bacterium | reverse complement strand
CTTGCGCTGCGTTCACGCCTCGATTATTGAACACACGGACATTATGAACTCCCCCATCGGTCTCCACAAAATCATCATTTGAAAGATGCATATCGTTGTTGTAAATGTCGATGGAAGACGCACGCCGCTCTGAATCAGACTCGGGCGTCCCATACGTCGAAATCCCAATCGCATCGTGGAAGTAGGCAATGGCATTGTGGGCAATTACATGTCCGGGCCCATACACTTTAACTGCGTAATAACTCTTCAGCCCATGGGAACCATAGGCACCGGCACTTGCCCACATAGGACCGGTCCAGCCGATCATCCGAAAACGATCCTCGCGGCCAAGGATTAAATTATCGGCAATGTAGAAATCGCTGGACCCGGCATACTCTGTCCAAACAGCAAAGCCCACGCCCTCAAATCGACAATTCTTCACAGTCAGACCAACCGCACCCAACACTTCTTTCTGACCGGCAAAAATAGCCACGTCAGTATTACGGAAGGTGAACCCATCAAAAATGTGATAGCGCGATGCCATCACATCGAACAGGCGATGATTGCCATCCCCATCGAAAATTACCTCGCCATCGCCAGCGGATTTAATGGTGATGGGCTTTTCAACGGTGCCCTTCAACGTCAGAGACATGGATCCGTCGAACGGGGCCATCATCGGGTCAACGTAATTATTACGTTCTGGTTTATACAACCCTGCATGCACCAGCAGCGTATCGCCAGCTTGCGCACGCCGTTCCCAAACTACGCTCCAATCCCCAAGTCCCGCACCGTAGTAAGCCTGAAGGATGCCAGTAAAACTCGGTTCAATGCGTGTCCCTGTATAGTCTGGTGCATAAACATGCAGTGTGCGACCGCCCTGGTAGGGCATCGGTTCACTTCGCGTTTTCACTTTCACAAGTTGCGACGTTTGGCCTGAAGCCCCGTCAGGATCATTGAGTTGAAACTTGCACTCATACTCCGTACCGGGCTGCAAATTCAGAATGCTGCCAGCAAATCCATCGGGTACTGTGTAATCCAAATTTTCGCGTCGTCGATAAATGTTTTCTCCGCCAATGCGAACCAGTGGCAATGCGTTGCGCCAGGCAGGTTCCCCAACAGCTCGAAATTGAACGTCCACCTTGGCGTTGCGGTTGGCATCGCCGCTGATGGCCCATTCAAAACCAAGGTTCAGAAGTGTTGGATGCTCAACAACGAACTTACCGGCTTGGGTCGAATTTTGGGCGAAGAGGCTGCCGGTAGATAGCAGGAGGAGTGTGAGAAATCGGGAGTCCATAGTTGGGCATTATATACCGTGACCGTATGGATTACTCAAGCGTGATGGGAGTAACGTCGGTTACTAAGCTGCTTCTCGCTTTCGAACAGTCTTGGATATCTCATCTCCGGCGATTCTGCGGGCGATGCGTAAATCATATTCGACCTGTAAGTTTATCCAAGTCTCAGGAGTATTGCCGAAATAAGCTCCAAGTCGCAGAGCAGTATCCGCAGTGATTGCGCGAGTAAAATGAACGATCCCGTGGATCCGATTTGGTGGAACATGAAGATCGCGCGCAAGGCGATTGATGCTCATGCCGAGGGGCTTCGTGAAGTCCTCAGCCAGGATTTCGCCGGGATGAATTGGGTCAAGCAATTTGGTTGTCTTGGTCATAACTAACTCAGGGATAGTCCGCGATTTCAACTTCATTCGCTTTGCGACTTCACTCCGTCACTCTAACATGCTGAAGTCTTTCCAGGAGTTCAGGGCTGAGTCGCCCCTCAACAGCAACCGTAATCAATCCAGCAGAATCCAGACTGCGCACATGAACACGATCCTTGTCTCGAAAAGAAGTGAGCTTCATCCGAACCAAATCCGCCACTGGAATAACCATCACCTCTTGGCCATGAATCAGTTTTTGTTCCGGTTCAATGGGTGGAGTAGGTGACAGATAATTTGGGCGAACTTTTTCCCCACTGAAGATCAAGTGAACAGCGTTCTTCGTACTCTCGGTGCTTCCGTAGAGCAGCATATCTACCCCTGCCGCATGTCGAAAATGAAAATTACTCTTGGCCGCAGCTTGCTTGATACGATCTAAGTCTGATCGCAAAACCAGGAGATCCACATTTCGTGTAAGAGTGGAATGCTCCGGGTTGGCTTCTTCAACATGAATTAAAACTGCTAACCCACCAATCAACTCATAGGGGACTTGTTCCGCAGTTAACGCATCAGAAATTTTGTGCAGAATGCCGACCAGATCAAAAAGTCGCTGTTCAAACATGATATTTACAGCATCACCTTGCTGTGCCGCATTGTTTAAAAACTCCAAGAAGGTCAGTCCGGCTTGCATCTATCCAGTTTAGCCATTCTTCTGCAAATTAGAATTCAAACTTGTCCACATTGGATATATCAAATACGTACGGCTCACCCAGCATCACATGGTCTCCGCGCACTGCATGTGGACCCAGGCTGCCCGCCTTAAACCCATCCACTAACTTGCCCTTCATCAAGGCATCCGCTGCCTGAATTGTCAGGTATCCCAAATCATGCGTGTTCCATAAAACAATTGATCGGATCACGCCATCATGAATGTAGGTCTTGCACATGCTCGGCAGCGAAAGTCCAGTGACCTTTACATCCTTGCGACCCGATTGCTTCACCGCTTCCGCAGCACCAGGCACGGCAGGCGCGCTGATACCAGCAATCGCTTTCACATTCGGATATACCTTCAAGATCGTTTGTGTTTCCGCAAAAGCGCGATCACGGTCACTATCGCTGGGTCGGATGGTCACCAGTTTCATTTCTGGATATTTTTCCGCCAACCGCACCCGCATATGCTTAATCCATTCATTCTGATTGGCCGCGCTCAGCGAACCAGTCACCACGGCGAACTCGCCCTTACCATTGAGGATGGCCGCAGTTTGATCGGTGACGGCGTAGCCAATGCCTTGTGCGGTAGCTTGATCAATCAGGTAGTCGCGCGCATCTGGTTCAGCATCGGCGTCCCAGGTAAGAATCTTGATCCCTTTGGCCCGCGCCTTTCGCAACACCGTTGAAATACTGGCGGAACTCTCAACGCTGACTGCAATCACATCCACTCCGCGCGTAATCCACGCTTCAACCACTTCGTTTTGCTTGGCCGGATCCAGGTCTGTGGGGCCATCCCAAATCAGATCGATGTTCAATTCTTTCGCTGCTTCCTCAGCGCCTTTACGACAACTGATGAAATATGGATCGCCTTTCGCTTTGGGCATCATGCCCACCTGCAATCGTTTTTCCGGACCAGTCTTAACCGCGTGTCCATTGAATCCTATGAGCAGCGCTAGAGCCATCGCACCAACTGCCAGAACCACTCTGGACATCCCTGGCCGCTGTTCCAACCCGATACTAACGATCAGCATCAGCCCGGTCAGAATGCCCGCCAATTCCGTTGGTTGCCCGGATAGCCGCAGCCCATTCTGTAAAATCACGATAGCCGCCAGCCCCAGCAAAGTTCCGTGCACAGTGCCCTTTCCGCCGAAGATAGAAGTTCCGCCCAGCACGGCGGCGGTGATGGCCATCAGCTCAAAACCAGTGCCTGCATCTGATTTCGCCTGTCCAATGTGCGCCACGTAAATCATCGCCGCAATGCCCGCAGCCAATCCGGATAGCGTATACACCAGCCGTAATCGCGATTCAACCGGGATGCCCGCATACCGTGCCGCTGGTTCCGCATAACCAATGGCACGTAAAGACCGGCCAATCCCAGTGCGATGCAACAACACCCAAAACAGCAACACCACCGGAATAAATACAAGCGCTTGCATTGGAATTGCACCAAACAAATAACCTTGTCCCAGGGAAAGGAAGTTGGGTGGGAACCCAGTATAGTTTTTCACAGCTCCAGTTAAGCCTTCCGCCATGCCACGAAACAAACTGAACGTGCCCAAAGTCACAATCAATGGAAGCTGGCGGAATCGTGTGATCAGGAAACCGTTCATATACCCGCCAACCACACCAGTTAGCAATCCGGCCAGAATGCTGGCTTCCAATGGCCAACCTGCATCTTTCCACAAAGCTCCCATCACCACTGCGCACAAACTCATCAATGAACCAACAGAAAGATCAATGCCACCAGTGATGATCACCAAGGTCATGGCCACGGCAAGCAGCCCAAGCTCTACGCTAAGCCGCAGAATTTCCGCAGCATTTCCACTGCTCTAAAAATTCGCGCCAGTGAAACTGAAGACAGCGATTTCCAAAGCCAGCAGCGCGGCAAGAATTTTAGCGGCTTGCATAAGCTCCCTTCAATCCACGCGATTGCCGGACTGCTTCAGACGCTGCAGCAGCCAATAAAATCACGCCCTGCACTGCTTTTTCCCAATAAGGATTGATCCCCAAATAGGTGAGTGCAGACCCGATCACGCTCAACAACAAGACTCCCAGCACCGTGCCACCCACTGTCCCCCGACCTCCAGTAATAGAAGCGCCGCCAACTACCACCGCAGCAATCGCTTTCAATTCCAATCCCGCACCGGGATTGCCAGGCACTTCGCTAAAACGAATCGCATTCAGCATTGCCGCCGCTGCACTCAAAATCCCCATGATCACAAACACACCCGTCACCACTGCATCGGTACGAATTCCCGCCAGCACTGCCGCATCTGGATTCGAACCAGTTGCGAACAGTTGGCGACCCGCCGAAAGATTTCGCAAGCACCAGGCAACCAGTAAAATGGCAACCAAAGTCTTCACTAAAATCAGCACGCTGCCCGCCGTTTGTCCTAATCCGGCCCATTGAAAACCTACCGGCAGATTCTGAACCCAGGCACCTTCTGTTGTCCAACGCAGCAAATCGCGAAGGATAATCATGGTGGCTAAAGTGACCACGATGGAAGGGATTTTCAACCTGGTAATTAGCAGACCGTTCGCCGCTCCCAGCAGTGCACCCAGTGCCAGTACCAGCAATCCAACCAACGGCATCGGTAGACCAGCCTTAGCCAGCAACCCCGCCGCAATACTGGCGGCCGCGAATTGTGAGCCTACAGAAATATCAATATGACCAGCCACAATCACCAGCGTCATACCTAACGCCACCAGCATTACCCCAGCACTGTTCAGCAATAAATCGCGCAAATTGTCAGGCGCAAAAAACGCAGGTGCGGCAAACAATAAAATCAGCAGGATGGCCCCCAGCACCAAGCCCGCAGCTAGTTCCCTTGATTTCACGCGACCCCCCTGGTCTTTGGAAGTACCGGAAACGCCAAATGCATAACAGATTCCTGCGTCGCTTCCGACCGATCCAGCACACCGGCAATCGTTCCCTGGCACATCACTGCAATGCGATCACTCATGCCCAAAATCTCTGGCAGTTCACTGGAAATCATCAGGATGGCCATGCCATCGCTTGCCATCTGTACCATCAAAGCATGCACTTCCGATTTCGCACCTACATCAATACCCTGCGTCGGTTCATCCAAAATCAGCAACTTCGGTTTGGTAGCAAGCCACCGGCTCAACACAACTTTCTGTTGATTCCCGCCGGAAAGAGTCGCCGCAGCGACATCTACCGAAGCGGTCTTGGTGCCTAACTTACTCGCGAACTCCGTAGCTATCTGCCGCTCTGCTTCAAAATCCAGCAAACCCGCGCCCAACGTGGCCAGCGTCGTATTTTCAGTGACCGACATGGATTGCACCAGCCCATGATGGCGCCGATCTTCCGGCACATAGCCGATTCCAGCATTAATCGCCGCTTGTGGTGAGTCAATCAGAGCGGCCTTTCCACGCAGTTCAATGCTGCCAGAAGTAGCTGGAGTCAACCCGAATAAAATGTTCGCCAACTCGGTCCGGCCTGATCCTACCAGTCCAGCTAAACCAACAATCTCACCCGCTCGTACTTCCAAATTCACTCCACGAATTCCACTGCCAACATTGCCGACACCACGAAGTCTCAGCACCGGTTCGCCAATGGGTACCTTCTGCTTGGGGAAGATGGCGGACACATCACGGCCCACCATCAGCTTCACCAGTTCTGCCCTATCGACTTCTTTCATCGGCCTGCTGGCAATCGATTCGCCATCCCGCAATACAGAAGTTTGGTCCGCAATGCGGCTCAATTCATCCAGTCGATGCGATATATAAATGACGCCAGCGCCCTTTGCCCGCAACTCGCCGATCACTCGAAACAGGTGATCCACTTCTGTATCGCTCAACGACGCCGTTGGTTCATCCATCACGAAAATACGAGCTTCGCCACCAATGGCTTTTGCAATTTCAACCATCTGCTGTTGGGGCATGGAAAGCGAACTCGCTTCCTGATCAGGGTCGATGCGCGCACCCAGTCGATCCAAAAGTTGCTTGGCCCGCTGGCGACGCTTTGCCCAATCCACCCGACCCAGCATGGATCGATCTTCCACAGCTAGCGCAATATTTTCGGCTACAGTCAGATCACCAAACAACGAAGGTTGCTGGTAAATCGCGGCAATTCCCAACGATTTCATCAACGCGGGCGTGGTCTGTCCAACTGCATTTCCGCAAATGGAGATGGTTCCCTGGTCAGCCGCAACCGCTCCGGTAATGATCTTGATCAGAGTCGATTTACCTGCACCGTTCTCCCCGATCAAAGCGTGCACTTGACCCTGTTCCAAAGTGAATGAAACATTTTTCAGTGCCTGCGTTCCGGCGTAAGATTTGGAAATTCCAGAAGCTTGTACAAGTTGCATGGCTATCTATTTCAAGTGAAAAACTTCTTCAAGCGGAAACATTTGTTCATCGGCAGCAGTCTGGTCGCCACCCTCAAAGAACTCAGCCATGCTGGTTTGCCATCGGTGATTCACTTCTTTGGAAGCCATGCCATCCAGCGCTGCTTCGAAATCGTGAGTCTCAAGATAGCCCACCAAAAGGCCATCCGGGCTAAGGAACAAGGAATAATTCGTCCACCCGGTTTCCCGCAGAGCCTCAATCATTTCAGGCCATACGGCACTATGACGCGCACGATATTCAATCAGCCGATGGGACTTCACGCGCAGCAGGAAACAGACTCGCTTGGGCTCTTTCACAAGGCGTTGATTGTAGCATTAATGCTCTGTTTCGCGCCGAGGGAACAACAGTGAGCCAACGATAGATGCACTGATCACGCCGCCAATCACTCCTAGTGACCAGACAATTGGGAAATGCCCGTCAAATGCATTGTTTAACCAAACCATCTTCAATCCCACAAAAATGAGCACGATGCCCAACCCATACTTCAATAAGTAGAATTGCGTCACTGCGCGGGCCAGCAGGAAATACAGAGAGCGCAAGCCGAGGATTGCGAATATGTTGGACGTAAATACAATCAACGGTTCTTTTGTCAACGCAAAAATCGCCGGTACCGAATCCACAGCGAAGACAATGTCGCTCATCTCAATGAATACCAACACCAGCAGCAAAGGTGTGCCGTGCCACCTGCCCTGCAATCGGACAAAAAACTGTTGCCCTGGTGTTTCCGTGGTGATCGGCAGAATCCGTCGCACCAGCTTGATCAGCGGATTCTTTTCCGGTTCAATTTCCTTATCCGGTGCAAACATCATCTTAATCCCGGTAAGAATCAGAAAGGCACCGAACAGCAGAATCACCCAATGATATTGCATCAGCACAGAGCCAATGGCAATGAACAGGGCCCGAAACACAAGCGCACCTAGAATGCCGAAGAAGAGTATTCGATGTTGATTGATTGAAGCAATTCCAAAGTACTGGAAGATGACGACGAAAACGAACAGATTGTCCAGCGATAGTGCCTTTTCCACCAGATAGCCTGTAAGAAATTCCAATCCAAGTTGGCGTGCTACTTCTTCTGGAAGTTTCGAGGCAGCGTATTGATAAAATCCGAAGTTGAAAGCAAGCGCTAACAGAATCCAGACCGCACTCCAAATTGCCGCCTCCTTGTAGGAAACTTCGTGGGCGGTACGGTTGAACACACCCAAATCCAACGCAAGCATGCACAACACAAAGAAGGTGAATGCAAGATAGAACCACCAATATTCGGCAATCGGGAAATAGGTCATTTGTAATTTTCTTGTTTCGCTTTAAGCCAGGCTTGAAATCGCTGAACTGCGGGATGATCCTGCCCCAACATGGCGGCACCGGCCAGAATAATTGGGATACCAGGCATGATTGGCAACAGACAACCCAAGACGCCCAAGATGATTAACCCAAATCCGGCAACGTTTCTGACGGTTTTTGTCACCTCCTTAAGTTTAAGGCTGATCCAACACTTTGTCTAACTGACGTCCTGTAACGTTTTCATCATCGCGTTGTGCGCCAGGAATGTTACCCTGTTGCTGAATGTCCCTTAACCGCATGGAAGAAGTGCAGCGCCGCCACCGCAACGCTGAAGATGGAGGCGGACCTGAACGCCGCGAACGGCAACATAAAGAAGGCAAGCTTTCGGCTCGCGAACGCATTGAACTATTGGTCGACGAAGGGACCTTTGAAGAACTCGACAAATTAGTACGCCATCGTTGTCGCGATTTTGGCATGGACGAACAGGTGATTGACGGCGATGGCTTCATCACTGGATACGGCTACGTGCACGGTCGTCTGGTTTACGTATTTGCTCAGGATTTCACTGTTTTTGGGGGATCGCTTTCGGAATCGAATGCGCAGAAAATCTGCAAATTGATGGACCTGGCCATGAAGAATGGCGCGCCGCTAATCGGCCTGAACGATTCCGGTGGTGCTCGAATTCAAGAGGGCGTACTTTCGCTGGGAGGCTATGCCGATATCTTTCTGCGCAACACTCTGGCCAGTGGAGTGGTGCCGCAAATATCGGCCATCATGGGACCCTGTGCAGGCGGCGCGGTGTATTCCCCGGCCATCACTGACTTTGTCTTTATGGTGGACCAGACTTCTTACATGTTCGTCACCGGTCCAGATGTGATTAAGACTGTGACGCATGAAGATGTGACTAAGGAAGAGTTGGGCGGCGGTATGACGCACAACGAAAAAAGTGGTGTTGCTCATTTCCTGGCATCGGACGATGCGGCGTGTCTTCGACAAATTCGTCGATTGTTGAGTTTCCTGCCCCAGAACAATGTGGACGATGCGCCTCGCCGTGCTTCAAGCGATTCCCCAGAGCGTATGGAAACTGCGCTCGATACCATTGTGCCGCCCGAATCGAACCAGCCTTACGACATGAAAGAAGTGATCCAACTGATTGCCGACGATGGTGATTTTTTTGAAGTACATGAGCATTTTGCCCGCAACATTGTAGTGGGCTTTGCCAGGTTGGATGGCAGGTCTATCGGCATTGTGGCCAATCAGCCAGCATTTCTAGCCGGTTGTCTGGACATCAATACATCCACGAAAGCGGCCCGTTTTGTGCGCTTTTGCGACGCTTTTAACATTCCTATCCTCACCTTTGAAGACGTGCCTGGATTCCTCCCTGGCACAGAGCAGGAGTTTGGCGGCATCATTCGGCATGGTGCGAAATTGCTTTATGCATACGCTGAAGCAACGGTACCGAAGATCACCGTGATCACCCGCAAAGCTTACGGTGGAGCGTATTGCGTAATGGGATCGAAACATTTGCGGACAGATTTGAACCTGGCTTGGCCGACAGCTGAAATCGCAGTGATGGGGGCAGAAGGCGCCGTAAACATTCTGTACCGTAGGGAAGATCCAGAGTCCCGGCAGCAGCGCATTGAAGAATATAAAGATCGTTTCGCAAGCCCATTTTCAGCCGCAGAACGGGGTTTTATTGACGATGTAATTGAGCCTCGTCAAACTCGCCCGAAGTTAATCCGCGCCTTCCGCATGCTGGAAAATAAGACAGACATCATGCCTCGCAAGAAGCATGGCAACATTCCGTTGTAGGAATTCCATTTGCGAAAACATCGGATTGATCTTCTGAACTGCGCTTTGCTGTTGGCACTCAATGTGTTTCTGATGCGGGAACTGTTTTCTATTAACTACCTAAATCACTTCAGTTCCATTGAAGGCGCATTCATCAGCATGGCCCGCTATATGAAAGATCACTGGGGTAATTTTGCCTGGTGGCACCTGTGGAATTCTGGCATGCCATTTGAATACGTTTACGTCCCGTTGCTGCATACGGTAGTGGCCGGACTCGCGTCCATAACCAATTGGCCCACGGCAAGGGCGTATCATTTTCTAGTCGCCACAGCTTACTGTTTCGGTCCGGTGATGTTGTATATCCTGGCCAGATCACTCTCCGCCAACGCGCCAACAGCCCTCGCCAGTGGACTTTTGTACACTCTGTTCTCTCCGTCGTTATTGTTCCTGGCAGACATTCGTGCCGATTCCGGCGGCATCTTTTCAGCCCGTCGCCTGCGAGTTCTGACTGTCTATGGTGAAGGTCCGCACATCACGGCATTGACCCTGATCCCGTTGGCTCTGGCGGCGCTTTACCGATGCTTCCAACGGTACAGCCTGCGCAGGTCAGCATTGGCAGCATTGGCGATAGCGGCCATCATCATGACCAATACACCAGCGACCATGGCTATGGCCACTGCTGTTGCCTGCCTGCTATTCGCCTTGCCAACCATGCCTATAATGCGGACAGCTTTTGTTGCCGTTTGGGCCTACGCACTGGCGATGTATGCGGTGCCCCCTTCCTATATCAAACTGATTTTGCGCAACCTGAGCAACACTCATGCAGGATTTTCCGCTGGTTGGGAAAAGTTGATTTTGCTAGCGGCGGTGCTGCTTTTCACTTACGCGTTGGGACGATTGCTTGCTGCCTTGCCTCTTTATCTGCGATTCGGAATTCTGTACAGTGTTTTCTTATTGGCAGTTGTTCCTGGAGCCAATTCCAGCAACTTCGAATTGTTGCCCGAAGCAGGCCGCCTCCATCTGGAATTGGAACTTGCACTGAGCCTGTCCATTGCCGGAGTCATGTCGCTTCTGTATCAGTCGTCGCCTCGGGTGGGTAAATTTCTGCTGTTGCTTGCAGCAGGGGGAGCGGCGGCAACGTTGAGTCAACATTTTCGAACGCGGGCTGCTTTTGATTTGACTGCCGCGAACGTTGAGAGCCGATCTGAATATCAGAGTGCCCGATGGTTAGCCCAACATCCTGATTCGTGGCATGGACGCGTTTACGCACCGGGATCGAATGCGTTTTGGTTGAATACGTTTACTGATATTCCCCAGGTCACGGGTTGCTGCAATCAAGGCCGCAGCAGTACTATGCCAGACAAATTATCCTTCGTCGTGAATCTAGCGGAAACCGAAGAGCAGCAAAAACGGGCCGTTTTGTGGTTGCAAGCTTTCGGAGTGGGTGCCGTGATTGCTTCGGGTCCACAAAGCACCGAAGAATACAAAGACTTCCGCAATGCACAAAAGTTTCGCAATCAACTCCAAATTTTGCATGAAGGGTTTGGCGATGTCCTCTATGCTGTGCCCAACCCCGCTCCGGAATTAGTGCAGATTTTGGAAGTCGATCAGGTGCTCACGGTAGGTCCTGAATCAGCCGATTTTTATGGGAAGCTGGAGCAATATGTTGAGGGCGCAAGTTTCTCCACACCTCCCGCAGTGCATTGGAACAATTCCCACAGCGCAACTATTTCAGCGACCATGGACCCCACGCAAGTATTGAGCGTGAAAATTTCCAGCGTGCCTGGATGGCGGGCGACTGTGGCTGGCAAGCGGGTCCCTATAGAACGGGATCCGTTGGATTTCATGCTGCTAAAACCCAGTTGCAACGGAGCTTGTGAAATAAATTTGCAGTGGTCCAGCCCGTTTCCAGTCTGGATCACCGCCTTAGGTTCTTTGAGCGCGCTCTTGTTCTGGTTGATCAGTCTTGCTACCTTCAGAAGAGCCCCCTGATGAAAACCCTGGAAACTCGCGAAATTTCAAAAACGTACCGTGGTCGTAAAGTTGTGGACAACGTTTCCATTAAGGTGAATGAAGGGGAAGTGGTGGGCCTGCTGGGTCCGAATGGAGCCGGTAAAACCACATCGTTCTACATGATTGTGGGCTTGGTGACTCCCGATTCCGGCCAAGTGATGCTGGAGGATGTAGACATTACCCAGCAACCCATGTATCAAAGAGCGCGCCGCGGCATCTCGTATTTACCTCAGGAACCTAGCGTTTTTCGCAAGCTGACTGTGGAAGAAAACTTGATGGCCATTCTGGAAACTCTGCCAATCAAAGATCACCAACGTAAATCCCGAATGAATCAACTGATAGATCAAATGGGACTGGATACGGTGCGTCAAAACAAAGGTTACATGCTTTCTGGTGGCGAACGACGACGCGTGGAAATCGCCAGATCGCTGGTGATTGAGCCTGATTTTCTGCTGCTCGACGAACCCTTTTCCGGGATTGATCCAATTCAGGTGCTGGAGTTGCAACGCATTGTATTTGATTTGAAACGTTCAGGCATTGGGATTTTGATTACCGATCACAACGTCCGCGAAACTTTGGCGGTAACCGACCGCGCCTACATCATCAATAACGGTAAGATTTTTCGTGCTGGATCACCGGAATCGTTGGGTCGGGATGCTGAGGTGAAGCGCGTCTACCTGGGTGAAGGTTTCCTATATCAGGGCCCTGTTCAGTAAAGCGCGCTTCACTTACTCTTGATTCAATACCTTATTCGTGTCGATGGAAACTTAGGTTGCTTGGCCCAGACCAGCATGTGCCCGTTATGGGCGAAGTTGAGCGACTAATGTACCGGTCTGCCGCAACAAATCCAGCTTTGCCCGCTCCAGCATGAAACGCGAATCGAACATAGAAACCCATTTCTCATTTTCTAAGTAGCGCATCTCTTCCAACTGCTTTTGAGTAGCTTTGCCTTCACCGATCAAGGCAAGAATACGAGTAACTTCCTCACGTTGCAAATCGAGTTCCAGAAGCGAGAGTTCCGACGACGTTTGCGCCCGTTCCACATCCTGCCAGGCACGACGAACCTCAGAGGAAATACGATTTCGTGCGGAAGACATCTGCAAGCGCAAGCGCGATATTTCAATGTTCCCCTGCGATGCCATGGCTCTGGCTGCTGATCCGGTCAGAATAGGAAGCTGAACTGAAACTCCCAGAATCCCATTGTGACGTTGAAAGTTTCGAAAGTAATCTTCGTAATTATTGAACTTGGCGAAAAGGCCGTATTGGGCCACCAGGTCGATTTTAGGGAGGTTCGCCGCTTTGCTGGCCTTCACTTCCCAACCCTTGGCCACCAAGCCGGTTTCCAGTTTCTTAATTTCGTTACTGGCGGCCAGAGCTGCTTCAATGGCAGATTCTTCGGTATCAAGGTGCATGGTGGGGATTTGTAATTCCTGATCCTTGGGTCGAACTAAATCATTGACGCCAAGTCCGGCAATGGCGGCCATGCCAACCTCAGCATTGTGGATCTCCGTTTCGAAAGTACGGACGCGCTGCCTGGCTTGCAGCAAGCGCAGATTGGCACGCTTGGCGTCAATAGATAGGTCGCGCCCTTCGTCCACGCGAGTTCGCACCGATGCTTCCACCACAGTAAGATTTTCAACTTGAGACCGCAGCACACGCAGAGCCTGATTGAGACGCAGAGCATCCAGATAAAGGCTTGCGGCACGATGAGTGATTTCATCGCGCTTCGATTGCGTGTCAAAAGTGGAGATCTTCTTGCGCTCCTTGGCCGCTTCCACTCGGTAGGATTGAGGGCGGTCGAAGATGGACGCAATCGCTTTGGCCTGAACCACCGAAGGGGCCGAACCTTCAATGGACATGGGGAAGCCGAAATTTTTGGCCAGGCCACTACCGACGACAAGCTTAGGGTGGAACGGATCGCGGGCCAGGACAATATCGTCGTTGCTCTTTTCCTCTTCAAGGCGAGAGAGCACCACTTCAGGATTCTGGGCGAGCGCTGCCGCAAGAAGGTCTTGCAGGGAGAAGGTGCGGACGTCAGCGAGCGCGGTGAGTGGGATGAGAAGAGTGAGTAGGAAACGCATGAGGATAACCTTATTATGACAAGCCTAAGAATCGCGAGGTTCTATTCATAACCTAATTTTTTACTTCAGTGAATTTTATTCTTCAGGCCTAGCCCCATCGCTGAAACATTTTGATATATTAGGTTACACTGTCTTAATAATTTCAAGACATGACGTCTAAACAAAGGGGCTTTATGCAACATCTTAGGTTAGCCAAGTTGCTTTGCTGTTCACTCGTTCTGGCAGCATTTCCAGCGATTGCACAGCAAGCCACAGGTTCGCTCAGCGGAACAGTAACCGATCCAAACGGTGCTGTTGTTCCCGCAACCAAAATCGTCGCGCGCAACACTGCGACCGGGCAAGACTTTCAAACTCTTAGCAATGAAACCGGATCTTATGTCTATCCAAGCTTGCAACTGGGAGCTTACACAGTTACAGCAGAAAAACCTGGCTTCAAAAAGCTCAACCGAACCAACCTGGAAATTCGCGTTGGATTCCGCCAAGTGCTCGACTTGGCTTTGGAAGTTGGCGAAGTGCAACAGACCGTGGAAGTGACGGCGGAAGCACCGTTGCTGGAATCCGCATCAGCGGAACGTGGACAGAGCTTTTCCAATAAGTTTATGGAAACATTGCCACTGTTTACGGGCGGCATCCGCAATGCGGAAGCGTTTGTAACCTATATGCCCGGCGTAAATGCCAGCGCAGAAGTGAGTATCAACGGATCGGGCGGTCGTGCAAAGGAAGTAATGATTGATGGCGGCAGTTTGACGATTCCCGAGTCTGGCGGAGTAGTTTTCAACTTTCCGGCAGCCGAAATGTTCGGTGAGTTCAAGTTGCTCACCAGCACTTTTTCATCCGAGTATGGCCGCTTTGGCGGTGGAGTTGAAGTATTCACCACCAAGAGTGGAACGAATCAAATCCACGGACGGGCCTTCCTCAATTTGCGGCGCGATGTTTGGAACGCCAACTCATGGGGCAACAACCGAGCAGGGATCAAACGTCCTAAAGAGCGCTTTAACGAAACAGGTGGCTCCATCGGCGGACCGATATTTATTCCAAAGGTATATGATGGCCGCAACAAGACGTTCTTCTTCTTCACTTATACAAGCGATCTTCGCCCTGCAACCGCCGGTTCTACGATTAGTACCGTGCCCACTGTAGCCATGAAAAACGGGGATTTCAGCAGCTTCCGCATCTATGATCCTGCTACGACCGTTGGCGATGCTCGTCAGCCGTTCCCAGGTAACGTAATTCCGAAAGCCCGATTCAGCAAAGTTTCCTCAGCGGTACTGCCTTTTCTACCGGACCCGAATCGCGGCACGCCACAACAAAATCTTGATTTCATCAACACCAGCCAACGTACAGATAATATATGGAGTTTGAAGATAGATCATTCGTTTTCTTCAAACAATCGTGTGGCATACTTCCAGAGTCTTCAGGATCAGGTTGATGCAGGTATTTCGGCTTTGCCAGGTCCACTTGGACAGGGTTTGGGCAGCTCCTTCCAACGGCCGCAATATTTCCGTGTTAACCACGACCTTACAATTTCACCAACAGTTTTCCTTCACAATACTTTTAGTTACACCCGCACTCGCCAAGGCTGGGACAACCCTTCTCAAGCTGGTTTTGCTTCGAAGATTGGTTTGACTCTCCCAACGGATGCAACTCCTCGCGTTCAATTCGCCGCAAAAGATGCACTGACCGCATGGGGTGTGCAGGACGGCAAAGTGAATGCTGGTGGCCAAAACAATACCACTCTTCAAGTTAGCTCCGCCCTTTCCTGGCTCCGTGGCAAACATGAATTCAAGATTGGTGGTGATATCCGTCGCTTGCGCACCTGGGCTTCCGATTCGGCAGGCAGCAATGGTCTATTTAACTACGAAACTTTTCAAACTGCGCTTCCTACTGATCTGGGAAACACCGGTAATAGCTTCGCCAGCTTCTTACTTGGTGCACCGAACGCGGTATCCTTTAATACGCTGCCTGCGCCAATCCGCCAAATCCGCTACGGATACCATGGTGGATTCATCAATGACAATTGGAAGGTTAGCCCAAGGTTGACCCTGCAAATAGGCCTGCGTTACGAAGTGCCCATTGGTTTCCACGATCTGAATGGACTTTCCAGCTTTGATCCGCGAACGCCTAATCCGGGGGCAGATAACCGGGCTGGCGCGCTCATCTTTTTGGGCTCCGGACCTGGCCGCACTGGCACCAAGCGGCCATATGGGACGGATTATACAGACTTAGGGCCACGCTTTGGGTTTGCAT
>JANMWO010000310.1:0-11506 GCA_031394025.1 Acidobacteriota bacterium | reverse complement strand
GACCGTAACCACATCAGTTGGGTGTCGCCTCTGGGGCGCGCGTTGCTGAAGTCGGAAGCGGGCGATAACGTTGTACTCCAAGCGCCAGGCGGTGCAGAATACCTGGACGTGCTGGAAGTGTGTTACGCGCGCATTTCTGTGGAACCGTTTCGTGAGCCACCTGGATCCGAGTCCTCGTCAAAGGAACGCCATCGCCGACGCTGATCCACCCAGACGAAAGGTAACGAAGCAGCACAGGGAAATTCCAGCGCCGTTTTTTATGGAAGAGTTGACGCGTCCTGGGAATCGGACGTTTTGGCTAGCCCGGGCGGAAGGCGGATTAATCGTCGAACACTCTGTCGTAAAGTTCCTTCAATTTAATACTGCATGGGATGTTCGGGATCCCCACCACTGCGTCGTGTTGATTTGATGAGTGTGCTGAACTGTTCAGTCTGAAAATCGCTTGAGAGTAACTTGTTCGTGGCCTCAGGAACACTTGCTTTATGTATCTACAAAGAACATACAATTGGGGTGGAAACATGAAAGGTATTCTTAGTTGTAACCAAATGGCTCTAAGACCGGGCGCGCATTGGGACAGTGATCGATCCAATTAAATGGCTCATTCAGTTTTCCTATTAAGGAAATAGAGAGGTGATCCCGAAATGGCTGCGAAACTACCGCCCTTCAAAACCGAATCACAAGAAACCGAATGGTGGGCGAAAAATCAGGGTCTTATTGCAAACCGATTCGAGCAGGCGAAAGCAGAGGGCAATCTAGGCAAGGGAACTATCTCGCGAAGGCTGTGTAGCATGAGGGCGGAGACTGATGCGATGGCCGCGAAGCATCAAGGCGCGGAAACTCATCTTTAAAAATCAAAATCGATTTATTTATAAAGTGCTTAGGCCAACTTGAAATCGTGACAATCGTTCTTAGATGCGATAATGTGCCAAGAAGAGGAACGGAGTCCCATGAACATAGAAATTCCAGAGAGATTGGCAGTTGCTTTGAACGATAAAGCAATGGCGGAAGGCGTTAGCGCCTCCACGTATGTAGGCCAGGTTCTTGAGCGTGATCTCTCCAAGCAAGTGGAGCAAAAATTCAATCCCAAGAAATCCGCTTACGGATTGCTTGCGAAGCACGGCTCCGGTCCATCAGACGAAGAGATCGACGAAAACCGCAGAGAAATGTTTAGTGGATTTGCTGGGGATATTTCTTGATCGCAGGCGTTGTCGATACCCATGCAGCCCTGTGGTACTTGTTCCGAAATCCCCGCCTATCGGAAACGGCGCGTAAGTTTATTGATGACGCAGCCGCCGCTGGAAATGACATTCTGTTATCCCCGATCAGTCTCGCTGAACTTGTTTATTTGACGGAAAAGAACAAATTGCCTGTATCAGCCTATGACGAGTTGAAAGTGGCTTTGGCGAATCATCAACACGTAATTGGAGAAGCCCCTTTTAACGCCGACATTGTCGAAGCCATGCGCATGGTCCCACGCGACTCAGTGCCGGACATGCCGGATCGAATCGTTGCGGCGACCGCTGTTTATTTCGGAGTACCTGTCATCAGCCGTGATGGGAAAATCCGCGCTTCCAATGTGCAATGTGTTTGGTGATGACTGGAAATACTAATGAATGAATCTAGGAGCCGCCCTTTACGATCCCAACTCAAATACACGACATTAACAAAGTTATTTCCTAGCAGCATAGATAATCCGACCAATGCTCAAATTGCCAGGTTATGCGTTCTTTTTGAAGATCTCCGAATCGAAATTACTGGTTTCACTTTGTCGGCCTCTGATATCGAAGGCGCTGGTCCCAATGTTTCGGCGGTTGATATTTCTGGAAACAAGGCTCGTGCTCTTTATTTCTTGCGGAGATCCATTGCGACCTGCTTTGAATTTGCTGAAGCGGTACGGCTTCTTGACGAATCTTCCTTCCAGACAATTATGTCGAGTTTTCCGGTAGAAGAACAAAACAATTGGCGTGAAGCCGTCCTATATTTCAAAAACACCGAAAGGAAGTTTTGGAAACTGATCCGCAATGATGTTGGCGGGCACTTTGGGACGACGGCGGCACTGTTCGCCCTCGAATCATTCCTTCCCGGTGAAGATGTAACCATAGAGATCCGACAAGTATCATCAAAAGGGTGTACAGCAATTTTGGGGTTTGCTTCTGAAGTTGCCGCAACAGCTCTTTTGCGACACTTGCCTGGCGACACACCCGATCAAAAACTCAAAAAATTATTTGAGGCAGTTCAGATGGCCTATCCACTTGCCATCAAAGCCGTAGAATTCATTGTAGGCAATCATTTGTGGCAAAGAGCACGCTAGCGTCGAAGAGCTAATTTGGTGCGTAATCATGCTAGCGAAGTAACTTCAACTCCATCTATTTGCAAATCACAGATTGTAGGGAAACGGGGGTAAGTTCTTGGAACAGGAAATGTGCTCCTACTAGACAGAAAACTTGCCGAGTCCAATTTTGGTGACATCGTATTTACTAGTACTTCAAAATAGACCTATTAGTATTTATAATACATGTCGCCTCTTGCATTTACTTCGCTTCTAAGTTAACATCGAAGTGTGGAAAACACCTGCCTCCAGTCCGCTGTGAGCCCCTTTACCAAGGGTTTGGTGTCTCTGCCTGTATTGCCTGTAATTATTATTTCCATCTTAGGGGTCACCGTAGTAGGCTACCCCGCCTGATGGGCTTACCGGTTGAAATCCGGAAAGGCCACTGGCGGGGGTTCAAAGCCCAGCCGGTGGCCTTTTCTGCTATATAGCAGCTAGAAACGTTAACTTATCGCAAGAGGTCAATGACATTATGTCGAACCTGATGAGTGGATCTAAAATCCTGCTCGAATGTTTGGTGCGCGAAGGCGTCGACACCATTTATGGATACCCCGGTGGTGTCACCATCCCGTTTTATGACGCCATGTATGATCATCCGATTCGGCACGTACTTGTACGTCACGAACAGAATGCCGCTTTCGCCGCTCAAGGCTATGTACGGGCCACCGGCAAAACTGGTGTCTGCTGTGCGACGTCGGGTCCCGGTGCCACGAATCTGACCACTGGTCTGGTGGATGCGCTACTTGATTCCATTCCGATTGTCGCGCTTACCGGCCAGGTCACCAGTTCCTTAATTGGCACCGATGCCTTTCAGGAAGCCGATACTTTCGGTATCACGCGCTCGGCTACCAAACACAACTTCCTGATCAAGAATATCGCGGATTTGCCGCAGGCCATTCATGAAGCGTTCTACATTGCTTCCTCTGGTCGTCCTGGTCCAGTGCTGGTAGATATTACGAAAGATGTGTTCCAGGGGAACATGCAGTACAACCCTGTAACATCGATCCACCTGCCTGGCTACAAGGTTTATACCGAAGGCCATACGGGTCAAATCCGTCGTGCCGCGCAGATGATGCTGGAAGCCGAACGGCCAATGGTTTATGCTGGCGGCGGCGTGATTCATTCTGGAGCCAGTGCCGAACTTCGTGAACTGGTGGAGCTTGTGGACTCCCCAACCGTCTGCACGCTGATGGGGCTGGGCGCTTTACCTGGCAATCATCCTAACTACATTTCCATGCCCGGGATGCACGGCTCCTACGCCGCCAACATGGGCATGTACAATACCGATCTGATCATTGCCTTGGGCGTCCGTTTTGATGATCGTGTAACTGGCCGATTGAAGGCCTTCGCACCGCATGCCAAAGTAATCCACGTGGACATTGACCCTTCGGAGATCAGCAAGAATCGCAATGCTGACCTGCCCATTGTCGGTGACGTGAAACGTGTTCTGCAAAAGTTGAACGCCGTGTTGCGCGAAATGAATCCGTCCGCGATGGATCGTCCTGGTCTGCGTGCCTGGTGGAAGCAGGTTCGCGAATGGAAGGCGGAACATCCGCTGGAACCCAGCTTTTCTACAACCGAAATCAAACCCCAGCATTTGATGGCTGAAATTGAACGCATCTCAAAGGGCGAAGCGATTGTTGCTACCGACGTTGGCCAACATCAAATGTGGGCGGCGCAGCACATCAGCTTCAACAAGCCCAGACTGTGGCTGACCTCAGGTGGCCTAGGCTCCATGGGCTTCGGTTTGCCAGCATCGGTTGGCGCGCAAATGGCCTGCCCCAATCAACTGGTGTTCTGCATTGTTGGCGATGGCGGGTTCCAAATGTCGTTACCGGAACTGGCGACCATCGTAAACCATGGTCTGCCGATCAAGATCATCTGCATGAATAATGGATATCTGGGAATGGTTCGCCAATGGCAGCAACTGTTCTATAACAACCGTCTGAGCCAAGTGACTCTCGACGGCTTCCCTGATCCAGTGCATCTTGCCGCAGCTTACGGATTCAAGGGTTCCACAGTGTCTCATCCATCAGAATTGCGTGCGGCGTTGGAAATGGCCGTGGCTGAACCGGGTCCTTACCTGTTGAACGTCAAGGTATCGCCAGAAGAAAACGTGTACCCCATGGTTCCAGCGGGTGGCGCGATTAATGAAATGGTGCTGGGTCCGCCCTCGCCAGTGGAGGTTACGCGCTAATGCAACAAGTCATCTCTTTACTAGTGGAAAATAAGCCCGGTGCGTTGATGCGCATTGTCGGCCTGATCTCTGCCCGTGGTTGGAACATTGATAGCCTGACCGTGGCCAAGACGTTGGACACCAGCTTGTCTCGCATGACCATTGCCGTTGCTGTGGATGACCACATGCGTCGACAAGTGATCAAGCAGATGAATAAGCTGATCAACGTTCTGCAAGCGACAGACCTTTCCGAAGGTCCGTCGGTGACGCGGGAAATGGTTTTGATGCGGGTGCGCGCTCCGCAAGAGTCGCGCACGGCCATCCTGAAGGAAGCTGAGATTTTCGGTGCCAGAGTTGTAGACAGTTCCGTTGAAGGGTTCGCTTTAGAAGCAACCGGCGAGACGGAAAAACTGGATGAGTTTGCCGACATTATGCGCAGCTACGGGGAAATTGAAATTACCCGTTCCGGAGCTGTGACGTTGTCGTTGGAAGCGAAGAAATTGAGATTATCGCCACCGGTTACTAAGGGTGCTCAAGTGCACGAAACCGATGCGCAAGAAAAACTTGTTCATAAGACAAATTAGGAGAGAGTTCGTTAATGCCTAACCGTTACTACGAAAAAGACGGCGACCTTGCGCGCCTTGAAGGCAAGACAATTGCCATTATTGGCTACGGCAGCCAAGGGCATGCCCATGCTTTGAATCTGCGCGATTCCGGTCTGAATTCCATTGTAGGTCTCTACAAAGGGTCGAAGAGCTGGGCTAAAGCAGAAGCTGCAGGCTTGAAGGTGATGACAGTCGCCGAAGCTGCTAAAGCGGCTGACGTGATCATGATCCTGCTTTCCGATCACATTCAGGCTGACGTGTATAATGCGGAAATCGCACCTGCACTGACGGCTGGCAAGACCATCATGTTTGCCCATGGCTTCAACATCCATTTCGGATTCATCAAGCCCCCGGCTGATGTGGATGTGACGATGATTGCGCCCAAGGCCCCTGGACATCGCGTTCGCGAACTGTTCACCGAAGGCGTCGGCGTGCCCTGTCTGGTAGCCATTCATCAGAATGCTACCGGCAAGGCTTTGGAAAACGCGCTTGCTTATGGCAAGGGTTTGGGATGCTTAAAAGCTGGCTGCATTGAAACTTCGTTTCGTGAAGAGACGGAAAGCGACCTGTTCGGCGAACAGGCTGTGCTTTGTGGCGGCGCTGCGGAATTGATTCGAGCTGGCTTTACCACGCTGGTTGAAGCCGGTTATGCTCCAGAAATCGCCTACTTCGAATGTCTGCATGAACTGAAGCTGATTGTCGACCTGATTTATGAAGGTGGCTTAAGCTACATGCGTTATTCGGTTTCCGATACAGCGGAGTGGGGCGATTACATCAGCGGACCTCGCGTGATCACAGAGCAGACCCGCGCCGAGATGAAGAAGATTCTGGCCGAGATCCAATCTGGCGAGTTTGCCAATAAGTGGATGGAAGAGAATCGCAGTGGTGGCCGGAAGAAGTTCCTGCATATGCGTGAAATGCAGCAGCATCAGCCGATTGAAACCATTGGTAAGGAACTGCGGGAAATGATGCCGTTTTTGAAGAAGAAGAAAGAAGCCGGCATTCCCCAAGCGTAAGCATAATGGTGGGACAGGCTTCCCAGCCTGTCCTTCTTTTCAACTAACAAAATCTCAAATAAGGAGGCAATAAATCAGATGCGTATATTTACTTTCGATACGACGCTTCGCGACGGTACACAAGGCGAAGCAGTTTCTTTCTCAGTGGAGGACAAGCTGATTATTGCCCAAAAATTGGATGACATCGGGATCGATTATATCGAGGGCGGCTGGCCCGGGTCGAATCCTAAAGACAAAGAATTTTTCGCTCGCGCCAAGAGCGAACTGAAGCTGAAAAACGCCAAGTTGACGGCCTTCGGGTCCACTCACTTTGCGCGCAACACAGTGGAAACCGATACGAATACGCAGGAACTGGCCCACGCCGGAACCCCCGTGATTTCCATCTTCGGCAAGACCTGGGATTTCCACGTGACCCGCGCCCTGGGCATCACTTTGGAAGAGAATTTGAAGATCATCGGCAACACCGTCGGCTACTTGAAAGCGCAAGGCAAAGAACTGGTTTACGATGCCGAACATTTCTTCGACGGCTACATCAACAATCAAGACTACGCCTTAAGAACACTCGAAGCGGCGAAGCTGGCCGGTGCCGACGTGCTGTGCCTGTGCGATACCAACGGTGGAACGCTGCCGTACCGTCTGCGCGAAATCGTTAGGGAGATCCGCAAGCGTTTCGATGGTGTGATCGGCATTCATTCGCATAACGATTCCGATGTGGCTGTGGCCAACGCCCTTGCCGCAGTGGAGGAAGGTGCAACGCACGTGCAAGGCTGTGTCAACGGTTACGGCGAACGTTGCGGCAATGCTAATATCATTTCCATCATCGCCAATCTGGAAATCAAGATGGGCCACACAACCATTGGTCCCGATGGCTTGAAGCAGTTGACGGCACTTTCCAAATTCATTGCCGAGCGGGCGAACTTACCTGTGCTGCGCGGCCAACCGTACGTCGGCAAAAGTGCTTTCGCGCATAAGGGTGGAGTGCACGTCGCCGCCATCATGAAGGACCCTGCCACCTACGAACACACGCCACCGGAAAAGGTGGGCAACAAGCAGCGTGTCCTAGTGAGCGATTTGAGTGGCAAGGCGAACATCGCCTACGAATTGCAGCGTCGTGGTTTGGATAAAAAACTGAACGACGAATCCACACGACAGTTGCTGGCGCGCATCAAGGATTTGGAGCATGCAGGATACGAACTGGAATCGGCGGAAGGCAATTTCGAGCTGCTGATTCTGGAAGCGCTGCATCCTAAGCAGGAGTTCTTCGAGCTGATCGGCTTCAACGTGAGCACGATGAAATCCGGTGAGTCCGATTCTTCCACTACCGCGATTGTTCACCTGCGCACAAAAGACGGCGAGCATAAGGAAGTGGCTATGGGGCACGGTCCTTTCGACGCTCTGGCAAAGTGCTTGCGCATCAGCCTGAGCCACGCTTATCCGGTAATTGACGAGGTGCGACTGGTTGACTATAAAGTACGGGTGTTGAACTCGGCAGACGTGGGGACAGCAGCCAAGGTCCGGGTGCACGTGGAGTGGACGGACGGCAAGGAATCCTGGTCGACGGTGGGTGTGTCGGATAACATCATTGAGGCCAGTTGGGATGCGCTGGTGACGGCGATCAAGCTGGAGCTGATGTGGGCCAGTGAGAAGTTCGCCGAGGATAACGCCTGGGCCGTGTAGCTTCTAAATTTGGTGGATTCTATTCAACCCGGTCCATCGGTCAAAATCGCCGTCGAACGTAAATATTGATTTCACCGAATGTCGCTCCATCACAGCAATGTGAGTTGAATGTCTTCCATTTCTTCATCTGGCATAAGAACTTGAAGTCGCTTACTCATGCGGTGAGCATAACATGCTCCACGATAGAGCTGTAAGACTTAAAAACTACACCCAAGCAACTTCTGCTACTCTGGCCTTTAACCTAATGGAGGTGCCACATGGCGACAACCAAGAAGACTGCGGTCAAACCCGTAAGAAGAAGCCGCTCCGAAGTGGAGCGCGAATTTGCCGAGGTTCGCGAACAATCCGAATCAGCACGCGAATCCGTGATGCCCAAACAAGAGGAGCAAAATCGAGCGCGCGAGGCCGAAATGAGAACCGCTGTTGAGACCCTTACCGTCGATAGCATCGTCCAACGCCTGCCCGCGCTGGGGCTGGAAGTTTCCAGGACACTGGCCAGCTTGTCCGACCAATTGGTGGAAGAAGTGAACCGTCTGTCCGCCGCCCGTGAAGCAGTCGCCCTGGAGCGCAAGGAATTAGACCGGCTGCATAAGATTGACGTCGCCCTCACAGCGATTGATCAACTCATCCAAGACTACGAACGCAAGAGTCAGGAGCAGGAGGAAGAAATCGCCGGGCAACGCGCCACTTGGGAAGAGGAGAGCCGCACCGTTGAGCGAGAGCGCAAGGAACAGGAAGAGGCGTTGAAGAAACAGCGTCAGCGCGAAATCGACGAGTATGAGTATAAGAAGGTCCTGGAACGGAAGAAGGCCCAGGACAAATACGATGAAGATCAGCGGGTGCAAGAGCGCAAGAATCTGGAAAAGCAGGAGGCGCTGGAAAAGAGTTGGCAACAACGCGAAGCGGCGCTAGCGGAACGCGAGGCCGATTGGCAGAAGTTGTCGAAGGAAGCCGAGCAGTTTCCAGCGCGCCTGCAAAGTGAAACCAGCCGTGCGGCAAGCGAAGCCGCCAAGCATGCAGAAGCCGAGTTCAATCAGCAGATGCTACTGGCGAAGAAGGATGCGGAGAGTGAGAAGCGGTTAGCGGATTTGCGGATACAGACAATGGAACAAGGGATGGCGCAACAGGTAGCGCAAATCGTGGCACTGCAAAAGCAGTTGGATGAAGCGAAGCAGCAAGTGCAGGATATTGCAGTGAGGGCGATTGAAGGAGCATCTGGAGCAAGGGCCTTGGGTCACATCAACCAGATCGCCATGGAGCAAGCGAAGAACCGCTCTCCGCAAGGTTGAAATCCCCTTACAGGAAATACAAAGCCGGTGAATCTTGAAAAGTGACAGAGCGTTGTCTATTCGCTAATGTTGAAAGATAGAGCACAAGGCTGCGGTGCTGGCAGCGAAAGCAGCAGCGGAGGGACTTTTCCTTGAGGAATGGTTCAAGAAGCTGGTCAATGAAGAGCCTATTCCCGATCAAATAAGTGAAGTTTTGGAATTTGCCCAAAGGCTGAATGCGGCAATGCCCGGTCAGCCTCGACGCAGCGGCAAGGGGCTTTGGGTCGGCCTCAATATTTCTCTGACTGCAGAAGATAATCGATGAAAATCGACGTGAGATGTGGTGTCTAAAATGAAACTCTTAGCAGTAGTCGCACTACTAGAAGACTTGCCAGTCCATGGTTTAAGGCGCGGCCAAGTAGGTACAATTGTTGAGGAATTTGGACAAGGAGCCTACGAAGTTGAATTCAGCGACGGCGACGGTCAGACGTATGCCATGGCCGCTCTTCGTGCTGATCAGTTGATGAAGCTGTTACATGAACCGAACGCCGCGAGATAATTGATACATGCGCGTCAAGACTTCAATCACTTTACCGGCGGAGCTTCTGGAAGCAATCGACAAGATATCAGAAAATCGGTCTGAGTTTCTCGAGCGGGCTGCTATTGCCTATCTGACAGCCTTGGATCGCCGACGTCGCGAAGAGCGCGACCTGGAAATTATCAATCGCAATTCGAAGCGATTGAACAAGGAAGCTAAAGATGTCTTGGGGTACCAGCGTTGGCCACTGGGCGTGGGTAGGCCTCAAACCCGATAGATGCGTTCCGGTCAAGATTGATCGAATTGCCATGGCCACAACTTCTATGCTTGATTCCTGCTCAAGATGAGGGTAAGTTGAAGGTGTGACCATCGAACTCAAACCAGAGCAGGCGCAAATCATCCAGGCGCAGTTGGCTACCGGGCTTTATAGTTCGGTAGATGAAGTGCTGGACACCGCTTTAGCTAGCCTTCCGCATGATCGCCGATTCGATCAGAAACATCGTCGAGAGGCCGTTCGGCGTATGCTTGCATTTGGAGAGAGCCGCAAACTCAGCTTGGGTGAAGTGGTCACTCGCCAGTTTTTGCATGAAGGCCACCGTCTTTAATGGCGGAGGGGCTCGTTCTGGATGCGTCGGTGGCCATCTCGTGGTGTTTTCCTAACGATCCCTCTGAGAATACGCTTTACAGTCGAACCATTCTCGAACACATTGAAGAGTCCGACCCTTTTGTGCCGGAGATATGGCCTTTCGAAATAGCCAATGGAATTTTTGTGGCCTATAGCAAACGCAAGCGAATCATTGAGGCAGACATTTTCGAATACATTCAGCTTCTAGAATCCCTGCCCATTCGTGTCGTGAGCCGGGAATGGCTGGGGAACATAAGGCTGGAATCATTAGCGAGGAAACACAATCTCGCCGCCTACGACGTAGCGTATCTCGATTTGGCTATCCGAGAAAGACTGCCACTTGCCACTTCAGATCAAGAGCTAAAAAAAGCAGCGCTGGCCGAAGGTGTAGCCCTCATCTAGCAGGCCAGGCATTGACAAACAGGCTGGATGGCTGCATGGCAGATGCCATTTAATGTTAATCTTGATGCTAATCCTTTTTCAACTAATTAATCAGGGAAAAATATGACCAAACCAATCACCAAAGAATCTGATCTTTATCCCATAGTACAAAAGTGGATGACGAAGCACTTCCACTGCTTTAAGTCACATCAGAACATTGGACTGAAATATAGCCGAGTAGATGTCGTTGGGGTTCGTGATATTGGAGGTGATCTCTCAGGCGAAGTTGAAACCATCGCTATCGAAGTGAAGAGGGGTGTTGAACCATTTGCTACCGCCAGTGGGCAGGCCCTGGGCTACCAAGTTTATGCAAACCTGGTTTACTTGGCCGAAGTTCGTGAAACGGAGTTCAAACCAAGCGAAATTGAAATCGCAAGCCACCTCGGAATCGGGCTGATTCAAATAAAAGGAAAGAAGTGCCGAGAAGTATTAACCAGCCCTTTCCACCGTCCCATCACAAGAATGTACCTCGAACTGATGGAGAGAATGGCACTCGGTAAATGTCAATTATGCGGCACTTTCTTCGAAACGGGAGTTGCGACAAATCGCTATTCGAACTTGTCCAGAGAGAAATTTGCAAAGGCAGTGGATCAAGAAAAAGGGCTAATGTTCTGGAACCGCGAACTCGCTGCAAGGAAGAGCAAAGTAGGTATAAAAGTCACCCGGGATGGGAGCACCTTCGAGCGAAGATTCATATGCTCCGAGTGCATTCAAAACGTATTTTCCCAAGTGTCCAAATAGCTGCAAACCTCACTCTTGATTTGGGAATTATAGCGAATCATGTCCGAGGCGTTTTTGGGGAGCTAAAACTAAGGAGTGATAGCCACATGT
>JANMWO010000503.1:0-3403 GCA_031394025.1 Acidobacteriota bacterium | reverse complement strand
GGAAAATGACCGGCCCTGGGAAATTTGTTATCGACGGTGGTCTTCTGAAGACCGAAGGTGGCATGGGACTGCTCTATTATGAGGGTGCCAAATTCGGTAACTCCACTATTAAAGTGGTCTTCAAAACCACTGGGAAAAGCGATAATTCCGGTATCTACATCCGCATGCCGGAAGCTCCAAGAGATCCCTGGTACGGCGTTCATAATGGCTATGAAGTTCAAATCGACGCTGGTGGGGATGATTGGCATTCCACAGGTGCCATTTACTCTTTAAGCAAAGTGACCATGCACAACCAAAAGCCCGCCGGGCAGTGGAATGTGATGGAAATTCAGTTGAAGGGTCAGGTGACCATGGTGAAGCTCAACGGCAAGCTGGTGAACACGTTCCGTGGTGATCAGCCTGTTCCAGAACGGAAGCAATGGTTTGAACCAGTACGCGGCCCCAGACCCGATTCAGGCTACATCGGCATTCAGAATCACGATGGCCGCTCCACGGTATATTTTAAGTCGATCAGTGTTAAGCAGTAATCATCTTGAACGATAGCAACTATCTGTCCGTTACATTGTTTATGCGAATTACTGCTGCGCTGCTTGCCTTAGCTTTGGTCGGTTGTAATCGACAAAACGACAATTTGTTTGTCGACCCCGCATTGCTGGCCCTTGTCCCCAGCGATACGATGGTGCTGGCTGGAATCAAGATGGAAAAACTGCGGGAAACAGCGGCGTACAAAAAGTACTCCGTCAATCCGCAGTTTAAACAGCCGCTGGATACTTTCGAAAAAGAAACTGGCCTGGATCCGCGCAAAGATCTTTGGGAGATCATGATCACTTCCGACGCTAAAGGGAAATCTCTAGTGCTGGCTCGGGGTTCGTTTTCCGGCATGGGTATGGAGCCAACCATTGAAAAGCCCGGTATTGTAAGGGCCAATTACAAAGGCTACATGCTGTTCACCCATGACGATTCAGGCGTTGTGTTCTTAAACTCTTCTACCATTGCTGCTGGCAAAATTGAATTGCTGCACCAATTGATCGACGCTCGCAATGATCATCCACCTGCTCCCAAAGCTTTCCTGGATAAATTGGCATCGGTACGTCGTAACAACCAAGCCTGGGTGATCGCACTCAATGGATTGCCCATTCCTCAATTTCTCCTCAACGGCGGTGGCGAATCCTCCAACATGACCAGGAATCTGATGGCCAACCTGCCTCGGTTGCTGGGTTCATTGCAGAGTTCCACAGCCATGCTGGACCTTTCCAGTGGGCTGCATTTGACGGTCAATGCGCAGTGTCCTACTCCCAAAGATTCAAAGACGCTGCACGACACTTTGCGTGGTGTGATTGGACTGGCTCGACTGCAAATGCCTGACCGAAGTCAGGACATGTTGAAGTTATTGGATGCACCGCTGATTACCATGTCCGATTCCAGCGTGAATCTGGATATGAATTTCAGCAACGAGGATTTGGAAACACTTTCGTCGAAGGTGTTTTCATCGGAAAAATAGGAGTGGCCGTAGGCTATTTCTTCGGCGGAGGAATTGCGTCACCCATATTCATGGATGCACCACCTTCGCTGATGTAGTTGATGTTCCAGGTGGGGATTTCCACCGTCACATCGCCCTTCACAATGGCCATGCAACCAAGTCTGGAACGAAGGGTCAAGCCGGGAGCCATGTCCAGGCGGTCCGCTTCATCATCTTCCATTTCACTTAACTGTTGTTCATCGCCACTTTTCACGATCACATGACAAGTGGTACACGCACAATTTCCACCACAGGCATGTTCCAACGTGATTCCGTTGTTGATGGCGACGTCGAGTAAGGAAGCTTGCTTGCCATGCTCCGCAAAGGGCATGGTGGCCGGGTCAAATACTACAGTTACATTGGCCGGCAGAAAAGTCACTTTAGGCACAATTTCATTATACAGGCTAGAAAGTAACTTCACAATCTCCATAGACTTTGGTATGATTGAGCCAGCATTTGTATCTCTATGGAAACGCACGCCAGAAGCATCGCAAAAGCAATCAGCTACCGTATTTTAGGGTCGTTGACCACGGCGCTTATATTCTATCTCTACACCGGGAATTGGAAAAACTCAGCCGGTGCAGGTTTGCTCGATATGGTCTCCAAGCTAGGGTTATATTTCCTGCATGAACGAATCTGGAACAAAATCACCATTGGTCGGCCCAAACCTCCAGAGTACGAAATTTAATCCCCTCATTTGCGTCTGGCTTTACACCCGCATCTTTTTCACGTTTATACAAACTTTTGATTGGTAATTTTCCTGAACCTGGAGTATCTTCAAGGAGTGGCCTAGTCGGGCCTTAAATCTCCTAGTTCGAGCATCGAAAATACTATGTCCTAATAAAAGGAGATTGTGATGCTGAAACGAATTCTATTAGCCCATCTTGACCCTGAGGTGGAAGCTGAATTGAAGAAGACCCTCTCTCATTTATCGGTGGAACTTGATTTGGAACCAACCCAAGGTCCATCGGAATCGTTTATAGATTGGCGAAGCTACGACGTTGTCTTTTGCCCACCCGAACTCGCCGCAGTTCGATCTATCCTGGCGGCTAGCTCTGGTGCTCCACCCAAACCAGCAGTGATTGCTGCCAGCCGTATTCCTGAAGAAAAGGAATGGGTTGACGTTCTTGAGGCCGGTGCAAAGGATTATTGCGCCGCACCCTTTGAGGATAATCAGATTGGCCTGATTCTGGCCGCTTGCGCATAACAAGCTGATTTTCCCCATCCTCCGCGCCGGAGGTTCACCTACCAGTCCGCTGGGAACCCAGACCGTTTCCTGACTTAGCTGTATTTCCATATCAGGAGACTATCTATGAAACCCCTATCAGCCGTCACTCTGGTGACGGCTTCCTTCCTTTTTTGTCAAAGCCTTTTTTGCCAAGATAAGGACCCCTGCATTTCAGCCGAGGAGCGCCAAGCCCAATTTCGGGCAGACCGTTCCTCCCCCCTCAGCGCTTCTCGATCTGCCTTACCAGATCGAACTTTGCGTGCGGAAGATTGCCTGTCAAGAGCGTCAGTTGCCCCAATATTGCCACCCTTAGGGCCTGTTTCTGTGTACAAATTGACACATAAAGTGCCGAAAAAGGCGTTAAACCTGAATTCCGAAGTGAGTGGGATAGGCCTCCGGCCTGTCCTATCCTACATCTGAATGCTGCCGCTTTATGACATTTTCGAGGGCCTGAAAAGGACAGGCAAGGATGCCTGTCCTACTTAACTCTCAACTTCGGAATTCAGGTTGAAAGAGCTTGCCGCAGGGGTTCGCACGACGGAAAGTGGCAATCAGGTTGGGGCGGAACAACATTTCCGCAACGCAATTGCAATTGATTCGCAGTACATGGAAGCGCACAACAACCTGGCCACCAGTTTGATGCAACAAGATCGCTG
>JANMWO010000401.1:0-1598 GCA_031394025.1 Acidobacteriota bacterium | reverse complement strand
TCCACGTACTGCCCGACGGCGGCGAGATGGCGGCGAGTGCCTGCACGTCTTCCGCGGCGGTGACGCCGCTGGCGAGCAGGAGATCGACGAGCGCTTTGCGCGAAGTCATTTCCGTTTCGCGGTGCGTTTCGGAGCCGGTGCCGGTGCGTCCTCGCGGAGCGTCGTGCCACCTTTGCGGAAGGTTTCATCCGCAGGCACGTGCGCGCGAATGCCTTTCGGTGCGAGCGTCGCTTCGAGATCGGGCTCAATCTGCAAACCTTCAAACTCGCGCTCGCGCTGGTCGATCGTGCCGCGCGGAGTCTTGACCACTTCCGGGCGTATGAGGATCACCAGTTCCTCGCGCGATTTAGTAATGCGGGTATTGCGAAAGGCCGCGCCGAGATACGGAATTTTGCTCAAGTACGGGATGCCGCTGTTCGACTTGGTATTGCGCTCGATCCGCAGTCCGCCGAGCACGATCGTCGCTCCGTTCGGCACGCTCACGTTCGTCTTCAGGACGCGGGTTCCGATGCGGGGGATTTGATTGCCGCTGATGGTGTCGCTATCGCCCGAGAGTTCATCGATTTTCTGCACGATCTCGAGCTGGCATTCTCCGTCGGAATTGATGAGCGGGAGCACCTCGAGTTGGGTCGCGACGGTCTTGAACTGCACGCTGGAATTTGTGGAGAGCCCATTGTTGGAGTTCACACCCACGGCTGAGCTGGTGATGTTCGTCGGGACGGCAATCTCGGTGCCCGAGGAAATTACCGCTTTCTTGTTATTGCTGGCGAAAACATTGGGGTTCGATGTGACGCGAAACCGTCCCGTGGTATTCAGCGCCTGCACGATGACATCGAGTGCATTTCCCGCCGTAAAAAATCCTCCCAAACCTGCCGCGCCGCCACTCGCGATCTGGGTGATTTTGCTCTGGTTCAACAGCGCCGCGAGGCTCAGCCCGCGCGGACTCGTCAGCGTGTCGGGAGTGACCACGAAGCCCGAAGTGCCAGTTGTGCCAGTCGTCGAACTACGCAGCCCTTTGTCGCCGCCATTCCGCAGGATGTAATCAACGCCGAACTGCTCGTTGTCCGTTAGCGACAGCGTCCCGATCACCGCATGGATCATCACCTGCGGCGAGCGGATGTCGATGTTGTCGAGGAAAGCAAAAACCTTTTGCTGCACGTCCTTGTTGCCGATCACGATGATCGCGTTCGCGCGTTTGTCGGCGATGATCTTCGTATTGCCCACAGTGAAGGCCTCGGGCACCACATCGCGCTCCTCCGCATTCAGGCTCTCAGAAAATCCGCCCGTCCCGCTCCCGCCGCTGCCGCCGCCGTTGCTGGAGTTGTTTCCGAAACGGTTGTTGTCCGAAAGATTCTGATTGCTCCCCGTGTTCCCGCGATTCCCCGTGCCAGTTTTCCCATTCGAGCCGCCTCCTTCATCCTTCTGGCCGGGATCGGAGATCGCCTGCTTCATCGCTTGGAGAATGTCGCCCGCCGACACGAATTTCAGCGGACGCGTCACCGGCTCGCCGAAGATCGTGTCCGCATCGAGTTGCTCGATCAGCTTGCGGAAAAATTTCAGGTTTATCGGGCGCGTCACGATGTGGATGCGATTCGTGC
>JANMWO010000360.1:0-1754 GCA_031394025.1 Acidobacteriota bacterium | reverse complement strand
TCTGCTGGTAGCGCAAACAGACCCGCATTCGCAGGTTTTCCGTAATTCATCCGCTTCAACGCATAATTAATGTTCGATTGGTAGCTGCTGCCCGAAGTTTGTATCACCTGTACCAAGCTCAGTGACAACATCAACCCGGTTTCCGTGTCCAGCAGCACCCGCCCCGTGCCTTCCAGCAAGGAAGTAAAGTTAGTGGCGGTATTGGTTCGTCTCCACCGCTTCAGCGGCGCTTCCAGAATTACGCATTGATGATTGCTACCAGGAACTCCACAAGGTCGACGCTCCACTTCAATCATCTTCGACCACTCCACATCCATCAGACTATACGGCAAAGGAACAGGAGCTTCATCCTTCGCCTTGCGCTTAGTCCGCACAAATTCGTTGCCACCTTCCTCCATTCGGAAAAGGTCCTTGCCATCAAAAATCTTAACGTGATTGCCAGATCCGCTGATTGCCCCTTCGCGCCATTGCCCCTGCGCCATGTCCAGCACAAGCTGCCGCTGCATAGATTGGCTGGCGCCTCGCCTTTGGAATGTTTGTGAAACATCGAATTCCTGATGCAGGCTTACAAGACTTTCCCGCTTCGCCTTCAGTTCATCCCATAACTGACTCGCCGCAGTTTCTGCGCAAACCGGCATTGCCGCCAGCAGTATTCCCAATAATCCAAGAAATCGCATAAGTGTGTCTTCCTGATAGTATATCGGCGCACGAAGCACGCAGCTTCAATCATAATTGGACAGTTTAGAAAAACTAAAGGATAATCAAACTTCGGATACCTTGTGGATATACGCCAACTAGAAATGTTCCTCGCGGTAGTAGAGTGCGGCAGTGTCACCAAAGCTGCGGTGAAAATGGGTCTTTCCACCGGCGCCGTAAGCCTGCAAATGCAAAGCCTGGCCGCAGGCTTACAAACCGAACTGTTCATGCGCTCTGGCAAGCGACTTGCCCCCACCCCGGCAGCCATGCGCCTGGCCGAACTGGCCACCGGCGTCATGCGCCAAATGCGATTGATTGAACAGGAGTTCAACACCAATCCCGCAGGCGATACGCGGCCCTTCCACTTCGCCACCGGACCCACCACCCTCATTCATCGTCTGGGACGTCCCCTGCGTTTGTTGCGTAAACGCTTTCCTGAAGCAGAAATCAAAGTCACCGTTTCTGCCACTGAAGAAATGGTGGCCGGGCTTCTTAGTCGACGTTTTGATTTGGCTCTACTCTCCCTTCCAGTAGAAAATGAGTTACTCCAATTAGTCCCCTTGTTCGAAGAGGAGTTACTGGTGCTGAAGCCCTCCCTGGAACGAGTTCGTGGATGGCATGTAGGAAATATTGAACCTGCCGACCTGGATAAGGTGCCGTTCCTTCTCTATCCCGAACACAGTAACATGCGGCGTAAGATCGACGGCTTTTTTAAGGAATTGGGCATCTCCCCAAACGTCATCATGCAGGCCCAGGATACAGAAGCCATTAAGCGATTGGTAGATTCAGGATTCGGTTATTCCATGCTTCCCGAATTTGCTCTGCGCAGCCAGCCACGCTTCTTTCATGTATGCCGGGTTGGCAAACAAAGGCTGGTGCGGGAACAGGCATTGGCCAGCGTCAAAGCGGAACATCCACGGGCGTTGACCGTCTCCATCGCCAAGTTTTTGCAGGATGCCCTTGGCGGCAAATCTGGTTCAACGGAGTAACAGCACAGCTTGCGGCGAACGCACTGCTACGCCGTAAACATGCCCATCACTTGCCATCCCGCTCCAATA
>JANMWO010000343.1:0-8414 GCA_031394025.1 Acidobacteriota bacterium | reverse complement strand
GCGCTGCTTGCCGGACGCTGATAAAACCCTTCTCACCGAAATGTCGTCGGTCTGGCCCCAGGTTTTGGCCGCTGCCGCCCGCCGAGAGGGTTTCAGGATAGACTCAAGGGTATGCAGTTGCTGGTCGATCAATTCGAGAAGTTTGCCGGAGCCGTGCTTCAACCAGTCCAGGCTCCGCTGACAGACGATCAGTTTCTGGAGCTTTGCGCTCAATACCCGGATTACCGCATTGAAACAAGCGCCGAAGGAGACATCCTCATCATGTCCCCGGCGCATCCTCGAACAGGGCAGCGGAATGCGGCGATTACCTATCAGCTTTTCGCATGGACGGAACAGGACGGACGTGGGGAAGCCTTTGATTCCAGCTCTGGATTTTTCCTGCGAAACGGTGCTCGCCGATCGCCCGACTCTGCTTGGGTTTCGCACGAACGTCTGAAGGGCCTGGAAAACGACGCTGCCATGTGGCACGTTACGCCTGAATTCGTGATTGAACTGAAATCCGCTTCTGACCGATTGCCAATAGTGCGCGCCAAAATGAAGGAATGGACCAGCAACGGTGCCGAATTGGCATGGCTTATTATTCCTGAGACGCGCTCGGTTGAAATTTATCGGGCAGACGGCTCGGTTGAAGAGATCAAAGAGCCAGCCGAGGTTGCAGGTGTTGGTCCCGTGGAAGGCTTCACTTTGCGGCTTGAACGCATTTGGAAGGGCATTCAACTTTAATCTAGACTCTGTCAACGGGGTCTCCCTCAATGCAGCTACAAGTGATGCCGTCGTTCTGGCCCCAGGCCTTGGCGGGCTTAGATATTCCTGCCATGTTACTCTGAAGCTGGAGTTCGTCCTCATGCCTAGCGCCGCCATCGCACTGCCGCCTCCGTTGTTTGAAGGCGACCATCTCGATTCCGCCGAGTTTCTCAGTCGTTGGGAAGCCTTGCCCGATCTGAAATACGCCGAACTTATCAATGGAGTTGTTTTTTTGGGCTCGCCACTTAGTCTCGACCACGGAACGATCGATCACGAAATAGACACTTGGCTGGGTATCTACCGCAGCCGGACGCCGGGCTGCCAGGGCGGGATTGACACAACCTGGGTAATGGGGCGAAAGGACGTGCCCCAGCCTGATATCTTTCTTCGCATTCTGCCGGAGTGGGGCGGACAATCGAGCGAATCCGTCGGCGGCAAGTATGGCGCGGGCGCTCCTGAACTGATTGTGGAAGTCACCGGCTCCAGCCGCTCTCGCGACCTGGGGGCGAAATTGGAGCTGTATCGTAGCACTGGTGTTCGCGAATATCTGACCGTGGAATTGTCCCCTCGCAAGGTCACCTGGCGTCAACTGGTGCGCGGTCGTTACCACGAACTTGCACCGGATGCCGACGGCATTATCCGCTCGCGCGTGTTTCCTGGTTTGTGGCTCAGTCCCGATGGATTGTGGAACGGTCAGGTTCTTGAGGCTGCCGAGCCGGGCTTGAAGACTCCCGAGCACACGGCATTCGTGAAGCGGCTGGCCAGCGCCCATCGCCGCAAGTAACTTCACTGCGCTAGCCTCCGCACCGTTACTACGGTAACGTCGTCGTTCTGGCCCCAGGCTTTGGATGTTGCAAGCACGGTCAGCGGCATAGCCGAATCATCGAAGTCCGTTGCGGCCCAGGTCCATGCACCATTTGCGCGAAAGAAACGTATCACCACCGCCCCCAAATCAACGGTTTCATGATGCATTCCCCTGCTCTGCTCTGGCCTGCGGTGTTCGTTTAGGCGACCGCAGCACGGGCGGCGGCTTCGTCCGTGTGCAGCGTCGTATACTTCGCCAAACCGAGCATCGTGAACACCTTTACAAAATGGGCCGATAGACCGAAACACACCACCTTCTGCGGAACCTTGCTGGCCGCCATCATCAATTGGATCACCAGGGCGATGCCGCTTGAATTCAGGTACGGTACCTTTGAAAAATCCAGCAGGATCTTCCTCGTCTCCGCAGGTAGCGACTTGTACTGCCCCAATACGGCATCTTCAGACGTGCTCGTGATGTCGCCCTCAAAGCGCATCACCGCCAAGTCGCCGTTCTGTTCCACCTTAGTCTTCGTTGGCGTAACCATAATCTAGTTCTTTCCCCCTGGATGTAAATGAATCACCAACCGCGCATAGCTTCCGCCGCCCGGCTGCTCACTAACGTATTCCACTTCGTCCACCAGCGCCTGAATGAGAAACATCCCCATGCCTCGCGGATCTTCTTCGCCCAACATCTTGCGGTCAATGTCCGGTACATGCATCTCTTCGTGCACTCCCGGCCCATGATCGCGGATCTTCACTTCCAGCGACTCCACGCTCATTGACATTGTCACCACCACGCCCAATAACTCGTTCAACTGATTGCCATGTTCAATGGCGTTGATACAAGCTTCCGATACAGCGGTCTTAAGATCTTCCACACGGTCGCTTGAAAACCCCATGATTTCGGCCACGCTGGCGGCAGTATTCATGGCCACCTTCTCAAAGCCAAGCCTGGTGGGCAATCGCAACTCCGTAACGATTGGATCAATCGTCATGCACCATCTCCTTTAAATTCTGCCCGGCAAAGATAGAGGGCAGTCATGTCATCAGTCTGGTGAGCGCCCCGCGAATAACGATGCAGCGTCTGCCACATACGATCCAAAAGGTCGGGCGCTGGTGAATCATGCATTAGAGCCATGAGCCGGTCCTCACCGAATTCTTCGTCTTCATAAAACACCTCGGTCAGGCCATCGGTATAGAGCAACACCTGGCTTCCCTCTGGTGTGGGAAACCGTTCAATCTCATACGTGCGATCGGGCAGCATCCCCAACGGCGGACCACTCGCCCCAATGCGCCAGCGCTCCAATCCCGAAACAACAAATGCTGGATTGTGCCCGCAATTCACGGCTTCCACCGTATGGTTTGTTGGATCCAGGCACATGAGGATGGCCGTTACATAGCGTCGGCGGGCTTCCAGGCCTTCCTGCCAATGCAGATTGTTCATCCGCGCCGCCATCTCATGCAGCGGCAACCCTGCGCCTGCCATGGCCCGGAAGCTGGAACGGAAAGTGGTACTGATCATGGCCGAAGCGAAGCCTTTGCCCGCTACGTCGGCCAGCACAATCATCATCTTGCCATCTGGAAGCAATACCGCATCTACATAATCGCCGCCAACTTCGTAGCATGTCGTGGAACGGAAACTGAGCGTGTATCCAGCAATGTCAGGAACACTGTGAGGGAGCAGGCTGCGTTGGATGGCCCGGGCAGCATCAAGATCCAGCTTGACGCGCTCCCATTCAATCGACTTTTCATGATGCTGCGCGTTGCCAATGGCCAAAGCCGATTGCAGGGCCAAGCCTTCTAAAAAGTCCGCCTCTTCCAGCGACAAGGGTTCACGTCGATAGATGACCAGGTGCGCCAAAGTCTCACCACGTTCGCCGGGGACGACAGCACCGGAGTAGCCCGGAATTTCTGCGGCCTCCGTCCATCGTGACCAATCGTCTGGGACTTCGCCATACACGCTGGTGCGCGCCTGTAATTCCGGCGAAACGGAAACAAAGAACGCGCCATCGGCTTCCAGCTCCTTGGCTGCAATGTCCAGTACTCCAGAAAGCACTTCATCCAGCCGGATGGTGGAATGCACTCGACGGGCCGCTTCAAGTAGACTCTGCACGCGGGCGAGCTTTTGCTGCAGATCGATGGTCTCATTGCGATATGCGTCTGCTGGGGGCATCGTATTAGTATCCTTCATCAGCACATCCAACATCAGCGTGCCTTGAACCCTTTTAGTGCGGTGGTTTCTTCTTCGAAGATCTCGAACGTGGAATAGAGCCTGGTCATGTGCAGCATTGAGTCCACACGTTTCGCAGGACGAAGCAGCTTCATCTCTCGCCCGGCGGCAGTGATGGTGTTGAAGGATGCGACCAGTTCGCCAAGGCCAGCGCTATCAATGTAGTTGACACCCGAAAGATCAACCAGCAGATCTGTCTTGCGATCCACCAATTGGCGCACCGCCTCTCGCAATGCGCTGCACCCTTCGCCAAGCGTCAGCCGCCCGGCCATGGTTAGAATCTCAATTGTTCCGGAAGTCTTTTGTTGAATTATCATTGACATGCTTCCACTTGATTGCAACCTGATGACCATTGCGAAAATGGCCCAAAATTGAGAATTCCTGTCTTGGGATGGCAGCAATTAGATAGTGAACGATACTAAAAAGATAATGAAGGGAAGCATTCCTTTGTGGCGATGTACTAGCGTCACCATCGTGCTTCCTTGATAATAGTGTGAGCCAGCCCGCATGACCTCAGCCCAAACCACATCAGATTCTTCCTCCACACTTCTGCTCAATGCATCGGTACTGGTGTTTCTGTTTCGAGCCCTGGCTGGTGGACGCACGGCAGAACGCCGTCAGGATGTGGCGACCCAACTGCTGGGCCTGCTTTCCGACTTTGTCCCATTCAGCTCTGGCTCTGTAGTCTTCGGCAGATCGGAAGAAGAGCTGGAAGTCCAGTTTACAGATAGGGAACTTTGGAACCGTCTCAAAACCGAAGGCGCTTCCTATTGTGAACACGAAGCGAACCAGCAAGCCATTGTTCCAATTTACGCTGCGGGCATATTGACGGGTGCGCTTATTCTGGATGGCGTCAAACCGGAATCCGTTCCAATGCTCAGCGCGGTGGCCAGCCTTGCATCTGTTGCCGTGGAAAGTGTCCGCGAAGTGCAACGCCTACGTGCCGATTGTGCCGCGCTGGAACGCAGGGTCTTTGGCAATGGAGGAATTCTGGGCCACAGCCCGGCGATTCTCAAACTGCTGGATCAAATTGAAAAGCTTGCCCCGCGCGATACGACGGTGCTGATTCAAGGCGAAAGCGGCACAGGTAAGGAATTGGTGGCATGCTTGCTGCACCAGGGAAGCCCTCGCGCGGATGCCCCGTTCGTCGCAATCAACTGTGCCGCCATCGCTGAAACGTTGCTGGAAAGTGAACTCTTCGGTTATGAGAAAGGAGCCTTCACTGGTGCTGCCATCTCTAAAAAAGGCAAGATCGAGACAGCCGAAAACGGAACACTTTTTCTTGATGAGGTCGGGGAACTGGCGCTTCCACTACAGGCGAAATTGCTACGAGTGCTGCAGGAACGCGAGGTGGAACGTGTAGGCGCCACGCGCCCGACCAAGATCAATATCCGCGTCATTGCAGCCACGAATCGCGATTTAGCGGAGAGGGTGAAAGATGGAACTTTTCGTGCAGACCTGTATCACCGGCTCAATGTGGTGGCCTTGCGCACTCCGCCTTTGCGTGCCCGCAAAGAGGACATCCCGTTATTGGCTGAGCATTTTTTGGCGCACTTCGGCGAGCCTTTGAAAACCCTTTCACCGGAGGCTCGCCGTTGCCTTGAAGCCTACGATTGGCCCGGCAACGTTCGCGAACTCTCCAATGCTATGGAACATGCCGTAGCACTGGGAGGCTTGGGTACTGTGGCTGCGGCGGACCTTCCTGAATCCATCTGGGATGCAGCGCCAGTTGGCGATCTTGGGGCATTCCAATCATCAGTCTCCGACGCCAAACGCGACAGCATCGTCAAGGCGTACCAGCAAGCCGGAGGAGACTACAAAGGCGCCGCAAAATTGCTTGGCTTGAATCCAACGTACCTGTTGCGATTGGTGCGAAACCTGGGGATTCGGGAGGCAATCAAGAAGTAGCGATGGCTTTTCAATTCACTATTGAGCGACCCAGGATCAGTGGTGCGCCTGTGCTGGTCCGAATGAGCGGCCGACTGACGTTAGGCCCACAATTAATTGACTTCGGTCGACGAATCAGGGATCTGATTGTCTCAGGGGAAGGACCGGGAATTCTGCTTGCGGTGGAAGCGATTCAGGACATTGACAGTGCAGGTCTAGGAGAACTTGTGATTCTGTATACAACCGCTGAACAGCAGCAACAGCGCATCTGTCTGGTCAATCCGTCTCTGCGCATTATACATTTGCTTGAGACAACGAAGCTCTCAGGAATTCTGCCACATTTCGAGGATGAGGCAGCGGCGAAATCCTGGATTACGACTGCCCCTTGATGGTCGCACGCAAAAATTTCCCAGTACGATTGGAAGGCTTCTTGACAGGTGTTGTCATATACGACAACATAGAAATAAATGATCAGGAAGACTCGGCCGGTTTCATGGATCAAGTCCGCATTGAAAGAATTTGAGGCCTTCCCCGAAGGGGCAAAGTCCATCTGTTTGGTGGCCCTCACCATCGCCGCAGAAGGTTCACGCATTCCGGAAAAAATCGACGCAGGGGATCAAAACGGCGCAACGCGATATCTATTTAATCAAGGAACGTTTGAAGAGAGTGAAGGAGATGCTGCAATGAAAAACGAGCCACTGGATATAGTGCGAGGAAGCGGCAATGTATTTCGAGACCTCGGGCACAAGAACGGAGATGCCCAGCAGCTTAAAAGTATTCTGGCGGCGGAAATCATCAAGACGCTCGACCGGGAGACACTCACGCTGCGCGCAGCGCATGAGCGCACCGGTGTTGCAGCGGCTGATTTCTCCCGCATCCGCAATGCGGAATTGGGGAGGTTCACGGTGGATCGGCTCATCATGATCCTAAACAGATTTGGTTCGCGGGTCGACATTAAGATTCGAATACGCAAAAACGCCGCCTGAATCAACCATGAAAGCCGCAGCATAATTAATGTTATCAGCGCACAAAGAGTGTTGGATTCGAGCCAAGGTGCCTTAATTAAAACGCAGAAGTATTTGATTTTTTGCCATCAGATGAACAGATCGGCGGCAACCTTAAACACTGTGGCGAGCTTCTTGGCCTGCTCCTTGCTGATGGACCGCTTTCCAGACAAAACTTCGGAGGTTCTTCCACGTGTGCCAAAGACGGCGAGAAGGTCTTTAGCGGTCCGGCCACTTGAATCCATGAGATAGGCGAGCATTTTGTTTGCAGGGATTGGCGAAGCGGTGAGTTGCCGGTCGTCATACGATTGAATAAGGATCGCCATTGTTTCAAGCAACGCCGACTCTTCAGGAGAGAGGCTGTCCTCACCCTTTCCCATCAATCGCTCCACTGACGCAACCATGTGATCGTATTCCTCTTCGTTTTCGATTGCCTTGATCACAATTCGATTCGCAAGCCGGATATATTTCTTGGGATCTACTGTCAGGATTGCATTCATTGTTTCCAACTTCCTTTACTGTATTCCTTGTGAGGCATGATCCGACGGATGAAAACCACTTTTCGACCAAAGTTGATTTTCGCAACAAGCCTGTATTTGTTACCGCCGATGTCGAAAACTACGAATGGGGGTACGTAGTCAGCAGTGTTGAAGGTTAGCTTGATATCGGCAAAACTGACCCAGAAGGCTTTCCTGGTGACTCTGTACCAATAGTCTATTGCAGTGCTGCTTTCTGGATGCGCCTCGGAAAACTCTCGAATTGCCTTGTGGCTTATTACACGCATCTGTGTCTTGCTTGATGCTCCCATAACGGGACCAAGGAGTCAAGTTCTTTCAGAAATGACGCCAAACTCTCTATTCGCCGCGTCGAATAGGACATCGAAAGGGAAAAAGCACTCGGCCAGTCCGGGCTCTCTCGCGCCAATTAGGGAAATTTTAGGGACAAAGACCACAAATCCCGAGCGCATACCGCAAAGTATTGAACACAAACAACTAACCGGAACTCGCTTCGTGCCGACTGAAAGCTCCCTAACGGACTTTCCTAAGTACCTAGGAACTCGGACCTGCCTGTAATCATAGAGTTCCGTTGGTATTAAAACAAAATAGCTCGAGTATGATTTATGCTCAGTAAAATCCACTTTACGTACCCCCATCGCTGCGAAAGTCGAAGTGGGCATCTATACTCGTCCCATGCGAGACAGGCGTGGACTTGGGTTCAGGATTGTCCTCACTAGGAGAGCCCGGGGGTTCGCCATTCAAGCGCGTCAAATCCGTTCATCGAAGTATTTCATTCAACGCAAAGTCATTGCGTCATAATGGGTTTAGTAGTTATTGGAAGGATTCCAAATGTCGTCAACCTCGGGATTTGAGGTCTTTGACCCCGTGTTCCCCCCGTGTTCCCGACCCCGTGTTCCCTTGACCCCGTGTTCCCCGTGTTCTCGGACCCCGTGTTCTCGGTGCTTGCGGCGGTTACATTTGCGGTAGTGGAGTTGGGATATGTGGCGGTGACTGTCAGCGGTGAAGTTGCACCTATCTGACCAAGTTGAGTAGTTGGTGCTGTAATGCGAATATTGGCTGGTGTAAGATCGGTGGGCCCGAGAATGATCGTTGGATCGTACCCAGTGGTTTGACCCGAAGCAACGAGGAAACCCGCTGTCTTGCCGAACGTTGTCTGGCGTTTTGCACGCATACGGCATGTGCGCGCACCGGAATCGGACCGAAGGGGATATTAAATATGTGCCAATT
>JANMWO010000312.1:0-3827 GCA_031394025.1 Acidobacteriota bacterium | reverse complement strand
AGCCACAGGTTATCCCAACGAAGGTCGGAGATTCACCAGGAATGGTGGAAAACTAAGTGGCAAAGGGCATCCCTGCCTGTCCTTTGCACCACTGGAGTGTCAACTATGAAGCAGAAGTTGATGCTGTTAAACATGCTGCTGTTGGCCGCCGTGATTTTTGCTGCGCTGCACTTGCGCGAATTGGTGGCCGAGGCTGCTAAGCGCCACGTCATTGTACTTGATAAATATCCTTTGCCGTCCGCTCCCGCCCGCCCGGCGCCGCTCCCATTGGTTGGGGTGGTGGCGCCGGAAATGTATGGCGAAGCGATTCAACGCCTTGTTTTGGCCAAAGACCGCAACCCCATTCCAGAGCCGCCGCCCCCTCCTCCACCGCCCAAAGAAATAATTGAGAAGCCCATGCCGTCTTTACCACTGGTGTACGGCGTCTTCTCTTTAGGGGATGTTCCCCTGGTGATGTTAAGCGATCGGCGCGGAGCATCACAGAAAGGATTTCGCGTTGGGGATCAGGTGGGTGAGTTCAAACTACTTGGTTTCAATAATACGCAAATCCAATTTGAATGGAACGGAAAAGTGGTCACCAAAATGATGGAAGAGTTACGGGATCGAGTGGGGCCTGTTGTGGAACAAGCAATTGCTTCCTCTGCACCCGCTGCAGCTTCAAAATCTTCCACTGTGCTTGGTGAAAAAGAAAAGGCGGAGCAGGTGCCAACCTCAAATGGGGAACCTGCCACCACCGCCACCAGTTCGGGCGATTCTGTAAAGTTTGTCCGGCCTGGTCCGTTCGGTAATTACACCTGGACCAAAAATAAAAATGAACTCACTGAAGCTGAGAAAGCGCTGCTGGATGGTTCGCAGAAAAAGAAGTGAGTAGGAACAAAAATCACAATGAAACAATATTTAGCGATTGCCCTATTTTTGCTGCCCGTCTGTGCGCAGTCTAAGCCCGTGGCCGCCAATGCAACTCCGGCCAAGGCAGTGAAGCCGATTGCCAAGTCAGCCTCCGGCGCAAAAGCTGGAGTACCTGCCGGAGCAGTGGAAGTGAGTCCCAATCTTTACAAGCTTGCTGATAAAACCGGCAAGGTCTGGTTTTACCAACGCAATCCCTTCGGAGTTTCACGCTTTGAACAAACCGCCGAAACGGCTGCATTAGATCCCAAAATTGTCGCCCAAGTTCCCGATACCCAAGTCACCGAACAAGGCGATTCTCTAAAATTTGTCCGTCCTGGCCCATTTGGCAACTACACGTGGGTGAAGAAGAAGACAGACCTGGACGAATCGGAACAGGCTGCTTATCAGACCTTTCAATCAAAGGCAACGGGGCACGCGGATCCTGCGACAAAAGTGGAAGCAGACCCCACTCAGCCAGCCACTAAACAAAATAAAGGACAGTAATGCGCAATCGGCCAATTGTTGTTTTCTTGCAGTGGGGGATTCTATGCACCCTCGCCATCACATTGGCCAGCGCACAGGTGAAGCCGCCGGCGTTGCCTCCCGGATTCGGTCCTAGGGCAGACCAGGCACCTCCGCCAGTTGAGCCTCCCAAGCCCCTTCCTACAGCAGAGCCTGCTAAGACCACGGCCCCAGGGGCTCAGCCGGAACCTACTCGCACTGCTCCAGTTCCCCCCATTGCGCCATCGCCAACGGGAGGCTTGAATCTGGACAACGCTTCGCTGACCACAGTGATCGACATTCTTGCCCGCCAGTTGAAGATCAACTATATTCTGGACCCTAAAGTGAAAGGATCAGTGGTCCTGAACACGTATGGGGAAACCAAGCAGTTGGATCAACGTTCGCTGCTGGACATGATTCTGAAAATCAATGGATTCGCCATGGTGCAAACCGGCGATGTGTATCGTATTCTTCCCATGGCCGATGCAGCACGGCAGCCGCTGACTCCTAATGTCAACAAGACGCAAAAAGACATTTCTGAAAACGATCAGGTGCTGCTGAACCTGGTCTTTTTGAAATACGCCAGCGTAGAAGAGTTGGCAAAATTGCTGGATCCATTTATTGGGGAAAACTCCAAGACCTGGGCTTACCCGCCGTCGAACCTGCTGCTGATTCTGGATTCTGGACGCAACATGCGCCGGACCATGGAACTGATCGCCCTGTTTGACAACGACAGTTTCACATCGCAACGGGTGAAGCTGTATGAAGTGAAAAATGGGCGTCCTTCGGACTTAGTCAAGGAACTGGAAGGGATTATGAAATCCATTTCCTTGAATGAAAAAACGTCGCCTGTGAAGTTCATTGCTGTGGATCGAATCAACACCGTGATCGCGGTAGCGGCCAATCCCGGGGCTTTTGAGGAGATTGGTAAATGGGTGGACAAGTTAGATATTGCGGTGAAGGTCACTGCCGGGTCCATTGATAACCATGTGTATCGCGTGAAGTATGGCAACGCCCAGATGATGGCTGGGGCCATTATGAGTCTCTACGGAGGTGGTCAATACGGCGGCGGTGGCATGTATGGTGGCGGCGGGGGCATGTATGGCGGTGGTGGCGGAATGTACGGCGGCGGTCAGTTTGGCGGCGGCGGTGGTCAATACGGTGGCGGTCAGTATGGCGGTGGCCAATACGGCGGAGGCCAATACGGCGGTGGTCAGTACGGTGGCGGCGGCCAATACGGCGGTGGAGCTGTAGGTCCACCCAGTGCATCTCAACAACAGTTGGCCGGTGCGAATCCGAACGGAGCCCCTTCCCTAACCGGTGGACAATTTGGTTTCGACCAAACCGGAACCATGCTCGGGGCATCTATGAATGGCATGGGACCCAACGGTATGCGCATTCCTCGCATTGTTCCCAACCCCATGGACAATAGCCTGCTGATTCAAGCCACGGCAACGGAATATGAAGGGATTTTGAAACTGCTGCGGGAATTGGATGTACCTCCTCGGCAGGTTTTGATTGAAGCAAAGATTTACGAAGTGACCCTTACCGGAGCGCTGGCCAGCGGCGTTTCCGCATACCTGCAAAAACGCGGATCGACAGATGGTCCCAAGCTCTCCACGCGCGACCTGGTCAGCAGTTTCACTTCTGCCGGAGTAGCGCTCACTACAGGCGCACTGGTTTCAAAGAGTCGGGAATTACTGGCTTTTGTCACCGCGTCAGAAAATGAATCGAAGAGCCGCGTGATTTCCGCGCCCAGCATAATTGCCACTGATTCCATCGCGGCATCCATCAACGTGGGTACGGAAGTCCCGACTCTTACGGCACAAGCTATTACTGGCGTGCAAAGTGGCGGCAGTTCCCTATTTGCCAATCAAATTTCCAACCGCAATTCGGGCGTCACGCTGTCTATCACGGCTCGTGTGAACCCAAGCGGGATTGTCACGTTGCTGATTAATCAGGAAGTGAGTTCGCCTCAAGCTGCCGCCTCCACCGGGATTCAATCGCCCTCATTTGCGAAACGTAGCGTCAATACGCAAGTGACCGTTCAGGATGGCGATACCATTGCAATCGGCGGCATTATCAACGAATCGAACACGTTCACCACTAGCGGTGTTCCAGGGTTGCATCGACTGCCGATCATTGGGGCGGCCTTCGGCGGTCGGTCTTATAGCAAGGAACGGACGGAATTGATTCTCTTCATGACGGCCAGGGTTATCTATGACACCAATGAAATGCTGGAAGCCAGCGAGGAATTGAAGGCAAGGCTGAAGCGACTGAAACGATACGTGACGGAATAATAAAAGTGGGACAGGCTTCCCGGCCCAATGTCATATAGTTTCCTGCGAATCGGAATAAAGACTTCGCTCGCAAGCGAGCTGGCAGGCGGAATCGCCTACCCCACAAGCGCAAGTTTCAACAGTTGCCTAGCCAGTTTG
>JANMWO010000274.1:0-6176 GCA_031394025.1 Acidobacteriota bacterium | reverse complement strand
GCCGAAGCTGCCTATGCAGTTGTTGGTTCCCAAAGTAAATGGTGCGCCAGTACGTAGCGTCACAATTCCGTTAACCTGCCAGCCGCCTAACAGCGCGTTGGTTGCCTTGTTCTGAAGGTTGACCTTCTTGCCCTTGCCGATCGGTAAATCGTAAAGGAAGCTGCCGGTGAAGCTGTGACGAATGTCCCAGGCTGCATCGGAGTAAGCTGCTGAGTAGTTGCGAGGATCCTTAGGACCGAATCCGCTGGAACCGCTGAGCGTGGTGCCCGATGTTGCCTTCACGTTACCGAATGTGTAGGAGAACAAGGATTGGAGTCCGCCCGAATAGCGTTTCTCCCACTTAGTGGTCATGCCTTTGTAGTTACCATAACCGAACGTTGATGTCAGATTCACACCGCTGATGTTCGGAATGGGACGACGTGCATCGCATTGAATGTTGGGACGCGGATCGTTGTAGCAGGCATTGGGATCAGAGAAGTGCAACTGATGTGCCTGATGGTTGCCTACATAAGCGACTTCTAAAGCGTTGCCGCCGCGGAATTCACGTTGAAGGGAGAAGTTCCATTTGTGGACCAGGGGATTGCGGAAATTCTGCGCAATGCTGCGGAAATTAATTGGAGCATTGAGCGTGAAGATGTTCACCGGGAAGCCACTGGATACGTTTGTGAAGAATGGATTGGCATCAAAAGTGCCCACTCCAAGAGGTCGGTTGAGGGTTGTCGTCTGGTTGAACGGCACACCTTCACCACGATTAGGATTGCCACCCTGGTTTTCTTCGCCGCCGTAGAAAATGCCATAGCCGGCGCGCAGTACTGTTTTCGGATTAAGCGAATAAGCGAACCCAATGCGCGGGGCAATGCTGGTTTTGTCCCATGGAATCAGGTATTGGCCAACTTCACCGCGAGAAACTTTGACGTTCTTAAAGTCGGTGGCAAAGTTAGGAGGAAGCGCCGCATTCTGGTCTTTGCCAGAGGGGATGTAAAGAGTCAAATTGTCGAAATTGAAATTGGCCTGGCGTCCGAACTTTTCTCCGATTGGCGAAAACAGTTCGTAGCGCAGTCCGTAATTAATGGTCAGCTTGTTGGTAACCTTCCAATCATCCTGGCCGTAGAAGCCCCAAGCTACTTTCTGCGAAGAAATGAAGTTGGTGGTGGACATTTGGCCGCCGGTGACCCGACCGATCAGGAACGATGCATAACCATCGCCTGTCAGGTTCGATAAAGCATCGGTACCGTTCGGGTAGGATGTTTCTGTACGGTTGAAATTCCAGTTGCCGTGTGGGCTGGGGAATTGGAAGAAGGGGAATTTGATTGGCCGATATTCAGCACCAAACTTAATGGAGTGCTTAGCCTTTTGAATAGCAACGTTCTGAATAAAATCCCATACGTTGTTGTACTCTTTGGACGGCAGCCAATCGGATGCGCCAAAGCCGCTATAACGGTCGATGCTGGTGGAAGGAAGACCGCCGTTAAGAGGTCCGGTGGGGTTGTATCCACCAATTCCAAATGCCTTGAATTGATCCACATCTGGTGCCGACTGTGTGCGGGCAGTAACCAGGCGCGAAAAAGCTGCGCGAGTTTCCGTCACAAAAGTTGGTGACCAGGTGCGGGTGTAGCTCATCATTGCGTTGCGTGCCAGCGTCTGTTCGGTGTTGGCTGCAAAGTAAGTTCCGTCCAACGCGCCAGGCAGTGGTTGACCATTCAACTGGTTCCGTTCGGACCAGCTAACGCTACCAAAGATGTTGTCTTTGTCGCTAATCTTGTGGTCCATGCGGATATCGAACTGCTTCACACCAGAGGTGCCGCTAGTGGTTGTGAAATAGTTGTTCTGCGGAAAGCCAGGAAGTACATTAATGCTTGGAGCAGGGAACAACGATGCGATTTTTGCCGAGGCCGGATCAATCCGACTGGTTGGAATTCTGTTGTTGGCAAAGGGTAGCCGCATTAAGCCGGTGGTGCCATTGCCATAGGTGCCGGTGGATTGCGTAAGAGGATCAAAAATCATACCTTCTCTTGCACCAACACCAAGCGAATTGGTGATGGCCTTGTTTCCACCCATCAGCTCAGAAAAATCTCCTGCACGCATGGCCATGGAAGGAATGGTGAAGAAAGCTGAAGTGCCCAAGCCAGGGACCGATCCACCAGTGGAACGGATTTCAGTACCCTGGTAATCAGCGAACCAAAACGTACGGTTCTTGATCACTGGGCCACCAACTGCCGCGCCAAACTGATTCTGCTTGAAAGGACCGCGCTTTACACCGTTGAGATTATTTTCCCAGCGATTGGCGTTTGCCTTATCGTTCTGCAAATATTCAAACAAAGAACCGTGCACGCCGTTGGTGCCGCTCTTGATGGTGACGTTTACCACGCCGCCAGCACCGCGACCGTATTCGGCGTTGTAGCCGTTGGTCATCACGCGCATTTCGCCGATGGCTTCAACTGAGGGTCCAATGACGAACGAGGTCTGGTTCAAAAAGTCGATCACGTTGACGTTGTTGTCCACGCCGTTCAACAAGAAGTTGTTCTGTCCGTTGGAACGAACACCGTTGGCTGAAAAACCGCCACCAGTCGAATCGCGCGCGCCGGGTTCATTCGGCACAACGCCAGGGGAAAGTCGCGCCAAGTAAGCAAAGTTGCGAGTACCGCCCAAGGGCAGTTCGCTGACTTGCTTGGAATCGACACTGGCACCAATGATGGTGGACTCAGTTTGCAGTACCGCACCTTCTGCGGAAACTTCAATATTGGTTGTGACTTCGCCCACTTGCAATGCGAAATCAACACCAGTGCGATCACCAGCAGTAAGGTTGATATTGCGGCGAGTGGTCTTTTTGAAACCAGCCGCTTCAATTTGAATGGTGTAAATACCAGGTTTAAGCGCAGGCCGGGCGTATTCTCCACCACCGCTGGTGACAAGATCATACTTAAGGCCAGTTGCTTCTTCAGAAATACTTACTTTGGCGTTGGGGATTCCGGCGCCAGTTGGATCTGTTACAGTACCGACTAGGGTGGCTAAATCGCGCTGTGCAAAGGCACAAAGCGTCAGCAAAATGTTCAAAAGCAAAAATTTCACAAGACGAGGAAATTTCATAGACTAGGTTGTTTCTCCCACTACAAGTTTGTTACAACTAGGGCGAATAGTAGCACCAGTGTTATCCTAAATTCAACCTTATACCCTGTAAAATGAGCAATTTATACAAAAGTTTAATGATGCTGGCATTCCTCGCCGCAGGCAGCGAACAGGTGAAGTTGGTGGATGTAGCTGATATATCAGGCTTGTTGGCGGAAAGTGTGTTTGGAGGCAAAGAGCGCAAGGATTTTATATTGGAAACCACCGGAAACGGAGTTGCCATTCTGGATGTGGACCAAGACGGTGACGAAGATGTCCTGCTGCTGAATGGGACAACCCTGGATGGTGGAAACGCCAAGACTCCCCGTTTACCCACCTTGTACATCAATGATGGCAAGGGTAAATTCACAGCCAAAGGTCTGGAAAGTGGATTCACCACCGAAGGGTGGGCGCAAGGCGTTTGTGCCGGTGATTACGATAATGACGGGCGCACAGACCTTTTCATCACTTACTACGGACATAATCGGCTGTATCGCAATTTAGGGGCGGGTCGATTTGTGGACGTGACCGCGAAAGTTGGTCTTCCCACTTCTGGCATCCGATTCGGGTCAGGATGCACGTTTCTGGATTATGACCACGACGGACGTGTGGACATTTTCGCAGCGAATTATGTGAATTTAGATTTGGCCAAGACGCCGCGCCCAGGCAAGGGTGAATTCTGCGTCTGGAAGGAAATTCCGGTGATGTGCGGACCTCGCGGACTGCCGCTTGCTTCGAATGTGCTTTATCATCAGGAAGCCGACGGCACTTTTCGGGATGTGTCCGCTGCGTCGGGGATTTTGAAGCCTGGCGGCAGGTATGCCTTGCAAGCAGTCAGTGCTGACTTTGATAAAGACGGCTGGCCTGATATCTATGTGGCGTGTGATATGACACCAAGCTTGCTATATCACAATCGCGGCAATGGCACTTTTGAGGAACGCGGGGTGGAATCCGGGGTAGCATTCAACGCCGATGGTCGCCTGCAGGCCGGAATGGGTGTAGCCGTGGGAGATTTCAACAATGATGGGTTCCTGGATATTGCCAAAACCAATTTTTCAGGAGATCTGACCTCCTTATATTTGAACGAGAATGGGAAATTCTTCACCGACGTTTCCGCTGTTGCCCGGCTTGGCTTGCGGCAACTACTGGGCTGGGGCATTGCCTTTGTGGATTTCGATGATGATGGCTGGAAAGATCTGTTGCTGGTGAATGGGCACGTTTACCCGGAGGTGGATCAGGCAAAAGTGGATGACCGGTACCGCCAGCAGACGCTGCTATTTCGCAATTTAGGGAATGGCAAGTTTGACGATTTGACGGCGAAGGCTGGTCCGGCGTTGTTGACTCCGCGTGCATCCCGTGGCCTGGCCATCGGCGATTTGGATGGCGATGGGCGTCCTGAAGCGGTGATTTGGAACATGAACGACAAGCCCAGTTTATTGAAAAATACTGCATTGGGTGGTGCTTTCATCAACTTGCGCTTGCAGGGGACTAAGGCCAATCGTTCTGCGATTGGGGCACGGGTGCAGGTACAAGCTGGTGGTAAAAAGTGGATTGATGAGGTGATGAGCGGGTCTAGTTTCTATTCGCAGAATTCAATGACACTGCACTTTGGATTGGCATCGGCAAAGGTTGTGGAAAGAGTTACGGTGAACTGGCCCGGCGGTAAAGTGGAGGAATGGAAAAATCTGCCAGTGCATGCCCTGTGTGGGTTGGTAGAAGGGCAGAATAAGGCGGATTGTCGTGCCTATTAGCCTGGCCTTTGAAAGACCGCTCCCTTGCGGTCACGGCTATTTAGAATCAGTCCGTTACCGAGCCGTGACCGCGAGGGAGCAGTCTTTTAACCACAGGTTATCCGAACAAAGGTTGGAGATTCTACTGTGACTGGAGTCAAAATGCGACTTTTATGCGCTATTTGTTGGGTGTCGATGTCGGTAGGAGCTCAGATCGGGAAACCTCCAGAGTTCCAAAACGACGGAAAATTTCAGACCAGCACGTCGGCAGGCATGGTCGACGGAACATCGCATGTTTCGGCGAATCGTGAACAAATCAATGAAGAATTGGTGTCGCAATTGCGCCGCTTGCCCGGATCTGCCGACGGGGTGCGGCTTATCGGCAGCCGGATGCTGCCGCTAGCGGAAGAGAGCTTTCGGAAATCGGGCTTGGAGATTGGGGTGGCCGTAACTAAGTTTCTGAGTGGAAAAGAAGAGGCCAGTGCCGCCATGCTGTGCACGCTGGCGAAGAGTGCGAAAAAACAGAGTAAGAGGTTGGAACTGCTGCCATTTTTAGGGGAGACAGTCGGATCTGTGCCGTCCTATTCGGGACTTATGTTGATTATTGTCAGTGAGATAGCCGCCGCACATGCGGGTCACAGTGAGGCTCAGTTCTATTGGGCACTAGCGTTGTTGAAGCAATCTCCTGCAAAAGTGACCGAAGCGTTACCTCATTTGAAGCTGTCCTCAGAACTGGACCAGAAAAGCACCAAAGCGTTACTCGAGTTGGGGCGGCAATATACGATATTGGAACGTCGTACGGAAGCAATTGACGCTTTGGAAGAAGCGTTGCGTCGCGACGGCACACTGGCTGCGGCAGAATTCAGGCTGGCACAGCTTTATAGGCTGGCCGGGAACACTGGGAAAAGCAGTGAACACTTGAGCCGGTTTCAGAAACTACAGCGGCTCCATTAGTTTGCAAATGGAGGCTTTTTGTTGGGGAATGGCTTGTATAGCGGATCCCCTACATAGACGATGGACAGGCGGATGGCGCGACTGTTTCTGAGGAACGCATCGCCCACATTGGCACCTTGGAATAAATCACGGATCACGCCGTCTACCCTGGGGAAGTTAATGGCGAATGGTTCCCCGGCAGGGTAGGAGCTAACGGTAAGTCCTTTATAAAGAGCGCCAGTGCCTAAAGGGTAACCCAGGGAATAACTGGGTGTTGAGACATAATCCCATCCAATAGCTCCATTGTTGTAGGTGAACACATCCAGGTAATATTGGACGCGTCCGCCACCGTAGAAAGCGGCGTTGTCACAACGTTTGACGGTAGCTTGCGGCGCGCCCATCTGATCG
>JANMWO010000259.1:0-1670 GCA_031394025.1 Acidobacteriota bacterium | reverse complement strand
ACTGCATTTCCGAATGCGAACACTGGCGTACCCACTGGTTCTTTATTCAAAAGCAGATGCTTTGTCACTGCTGGACCGTTCTGACAAATCACATTGGGCGGAAGCGTAAATCCCCGCATGGCGTACATATGATTCATTGTTGAAACATCGGTAAGAAAAGTAGTTGTAGGATGTTTGTCGGCGTAAACGAGAAGTGCCCGCGAAGACTCGAAAGCCTCGCCCCAGCGTCCTCCAGATCCTGCAGCAAGGAAATAGATGCAGACCATTCCAATGAGGAGGCATCGTGCAGCAAGAGGTCGGAGCACAAGAAATACGGCAGCGGGCATCAGGGTATTGAGTCCCAACAAGATTGGTGAAAAGTAGTGGAATTGCCTGAAAAACGGCTGATAGGTCCATGGCACCAAAGTTCCCCAGCCGATCCACACCCAGGTACAAGACACGGTCAAAAAAAGTAGTTTCTGATCACGGCTGAGCTTGCGCCAGGCCAGTGCTCCGCCCACAAATAAAAGCAACAAGGAACCCGCAAAATGTTTGCTGGCGAAGAGAATTTCAATTGGCCACGTATAGAACCGCAAACCAGAGATGCCGGTATCGGCGTCATAACCAGCAACAGATTTGGCCGCCCCGGAACTGGACATTTGATATCGTGCAAAAGGGTGGCCTAATAGTTTCTGATAGGCCCCCGCTTCAGCAGCAAAGTTGATAGCAACCAGCACGCCTAGCAGCAACATTGGCTTTAGGAATCGTTTCCAATCCGATAGAAGACACAGGCCACAAAAGATGGCAATATAAAACACCATAGATTCATGGGCGGCAAAGGCGAAGGCAAAAATCGCCGAACCTATGTACATCAATCTACCGTTTCCGCGAAGCCAAAAAGCAGTGCCCACTCCGCACAACGCGCCAGCGAAGTAGGTAGCGCTGGGCCAACTTCTAAAGGCCAGATCGAGCGGCAGTAGTGCCGCCAGGACCATAGTCAGATTCGTCTCCCAAGTAAGCTTGCGAGGCCAACCGATCATCCAACCGGTACATGCCAACAATGCCAGTGATGCGGCTAAAGTAGGCATTGCAGCGGCTAGCTCAGTTGTACCGAAAATAGAAAAACATGCCCGCTGCGCTAAGATAAACGGAATCCGAAATTCCCACCAGACCATAGGAGGTCGATGCAAAAAATGGGCATAGCGGGCGTAAAAGATATCGTCCACGCCAACATAGCCAATCCAAAACAGCCACGTCGACATGGCCCAAATGGCCAGTATGCATAGCAACGCTACCCATAGGTTTTTCACACCGGTTTCGTATTGCGGAGGGGTTTCTGATTGCATCCTGTTCTTCTGGAATTTATGAGTTAAAGGGAGATCAGCCTTGTCCACTTATCCAAGCCTGTCCAAAAGCTTGATTGTGCCATAACCACCACCAAGTCAACAACTTTTTCCTATCATCGGCGTGCCATTACTGCCGCACGGTTGAAACGGATTCATACATCGCTTCCACCAACTGTTGACCGTACTTTACCCGATCCTCCACACTGAGCAGGCGCTGACTCCCCGGCTGTGCGCTGACTCGCTGTTCAGTTAGGAATGCGGGTAACTGGCGAACCTGCCACAACCCTTGCACCACTGTCATTCGACCAGGCTTTCCCTCCGTCGTTGTCCGGCTGGCATAAGTGA
>JANMWO010000257.1:0-3705 GCA_031394025.1 Acidobacteriota bacterium | reverse complement strand
CACGGAAGTCTTCGGATCCTTACCCATGCGCGCCGTTCCGACGTAGTGAATGGAGTGGCCGTAGTGGATGGGCCGCGGGTTCTTCGGCATGGTAAATTCCGCACCTGCTTTTCGTAAAATCTCTTCACCCACCTGCATCATGTCCTGGAACATGGCCTCTTCGTTATCGCGCCATTTATAGTGGAAGCGGACGCCGGGAATGCCCGCATCGTCCTTCAACTTTTCGTCCACCACAATATGATTGTCTTTGTAGGGCAGCACTTCACCCTGGAACGTTATGGATGCACCAGCAGTGTAATAATCGCGAATCTTACTTTTCCAATCCTGCCCAAATCCGGCCAGTTGTTTTCCAATGAAGGTGAACTCACTGATGCCTCCAGATGGGAAAATCTGATAGCCGCGAATGAACTTATTGCCACGCCAGTTTTCAGTCAGATCGGGGATGATGATGTGTGATCCATTGCCATCTTCGTTGACCACTTTACGGCCCATCATCTGCGGCAAAAAGCCACCGAGTGAGGCATACATGTGCTCACTCAGATAGTGCCCCACAACACCGCTACTATTGGCGATCTTTGAGTTCAACAAAATCTGCGACGTCTCTATGCAGCCCGCTCCCAGCACAAATACCTTGGCCCGAACTTCGCGCCATTGCTTGTCAACGGTATCGTAATAATGCACGGAAGAAGCGCGACCTTCCTTATCCAGTGAGATGGATCGTACGCGGCAGTTGGGCATCAAAGTTAGCTTGCCCGTCTTCTGCGCTGTCTGCACCAAAACGCGAAGCGAATCGAACTTGGAACCACTATCGCAACCCAACCAACAGGGTCCGCAATGATGACAGGCTGGCCGACCGCGATGAGCCTTGGTCAGGATTGCTTTGGGGATTGGCAGCACTTTCAAACCGCGTCCCAGACTTTCGCAGGCCTTGGTCAGTTCCACTTCAGCGCACTTGGGACGCATGGGTGGAAGGCCTTTGTTGAGTGGGAATCCACCCACTGCCTGCACGGTGCTGGATACTCCAATGAGGTCTTCCACTTTGTCATACCAGGGGGCGACATCATCGTAAGTGATGGGCCAGCGGGCGTCAAAATCATCTTTGGGTTGGAATTCATTTACACCGAAGCGCGGCGTTACACCGGCCCAAAAAAGACTCTTGCCGCCAATGGCACGAACTCGTGTCCATTCAAAACCGCCTTTATCGGACGCAGCGTATGGTTCCTTTTTATCGTCAGCCAGGAAGCCGCTCATGTTTAGCCATTCAGCAAAGTAGTCCCCACGCAAGCCACGATACGGCAGATTCCAGCGGCGTGTCCGATGAATGGGAAACTCCGAAGGCTTGCGCAAAGGTCCGCCATCGAGCATGGCAACATCCAGCCCGTGCTGTGTGAGCACATGGCCAGTCATACCGCCAGCGGCACCGGATCCGATAATGGCAACATCGTAAATCTTCATGCGGACTCTTTGCCAACTAACGGCTTATAGCCTTCCGGGATTGCGTGCGAGGAGTGCGTGCAGCCTTCAAAATTCATAAGGAACTTCATGCCTTGGTAACTCAACTCTTTATTAATTCCTTCTTCAGAAGTATAGAAGGCTTCCACAACGGCACCCTTCACTAATACAAAGAATTGTTCACTGTCTGATTTGGGGTCGAACTCAGCTTTGGACGACTCGCGCAACATGGTCTCAATTGCAGCACTTGATTTGCCGTTGTACGATGCCAAACCCTTGCGCCACGCATCTTTGAGTGAGGTTGCGCCGTGGGACAGAATGAAATCAATGTACTCTTCCACACGGGCAGCGGCGGCACCACCGGAGCGTTCATCAGCGGGGATCAGCACCGTTGCAATGGAACGCAGAGTGGCTACTTGTCGGGGTTGGAAATATCGAAACAAGTAGGGCGTTTGGGCTGCGTTGGCGGGTGCTGTGTGTTGATGGGCTGCATGCAATGCTTGCGACCACCACGCCGCGGCCGTTGCCAAAAATAAACGTCGAGTTGCCATATGCGACTAGCTTAGCAATGTGGGGCAGACTACAGCCTCTTGCGCCACAGTGGATACTCATGTTCCAGCAACTTTGCTGGCCGATCCACATACCAGCGGTAGCCATTGCGACGCTCATATTCAATTTCTGCAACGGTCGATTTCGCTACGCCGTCGCGTCCGCAAAAAATGGGCTTATTCGTTTGAATATCGTAAAATCGCGCCCACTGGGTTGGGGCATTGGGGTCTGGAACCACCACCAGATCGTAACCCTTTGGTGAGTCGGCTACAGGCTTGCGCTCCAAGCGAATTCCTTTGATCTTCACCTTTTCAAACCAACCCATGGCGGCTTCAATGGACAGCCTGACTTCCGGTGATGGCTTTTCAATTCCCATTAGGAACTGCACAATACCAACGCTTTCACTGCCACTGAGCGATGGCAACTCATAAGACCGGGCCTTTGCCGGTGCTAAAGTAACTTCGTCATGTTGGGCGCACCAAACGGTAATTATGCCATTTACTTTAATTTGAGTCTTTAATATGACTTGTATGCCTTTTTGTACAGCCTGCCTGGCTCTTTCGCGATCTTTGTCTGTCAGAAAAAGATACTCTGGTTTCTTTTCAGCGATGGATCGGAGTAACTGCAATACTCCCACCATGGCGTCGTCATTGTAAGTGATGTGAGTGTAGTAACCCTTGCGCAGCGGGTAGAACTGCGGCCAGCCGCCATTGGGATACTGGGCATCAAGAAGATAATTAAGTCCGCGCTCGAACGATTCTTTCCATCGCGATTCGTGCCGGGCTGTGTACACTCGCGCCAGATATTGTAACTGTGTGTAAGTGGCATTGTTGTCGATCGTAGTGTGCCCTGCGGCTTTCAGCTTGTCCAACTCCACGGTTGCTGGAGCAATGGACATATTCATGTTCTTGTCCCAACCACCATTCTTAAATTGGTAAGCCAATAAACTATCGGAAATGCGTGCTGCTTCATCGGAACCATACCAAATCTTTGACTGTCGCAGGGCATCTTTCCAGGGCACCAAAGCGTGCCAATACGGCTTCAGCGCGGGTGCCAAGCGAACAAACTCGGTTGCCGCCATACTGCCGATTTCAAACTGCCCCTGCGGTCCTAAATGGGTGTTGTCCTGCTTGCCCTGTTCATCTTTGCGACCCAGTGCAATGGCACCGGCTTGGCCTAACTTTTCTGACTGCGCCAAAGTGAAGCTGTAAAGATCAATCAACGCCACGTTCTGCTCTGCGGCCAGTTTGCGTAACTCTTCGACATAAGGAACTAACGCATCGCGTGTGACATGAAAGGGTGCATCAAAATTGCGGCGCACAATAGAAGTGACCAGTATTGGGATGGCCCCGGCAGCTTTGGCTTCGTCAATATAACGAACCATATTGTCGCGATAAGTGGTGCTTGGATCGGTCTGGCGGTCGGGACCTTTGCCAGGGTTATCGTTGTGGCCAAACTGCAGCAATATGTAATGTGGCTTGGCTGCCAACACTGGCCCCCAATGCCCTTCGTCACGAAAGCTTTTAGAACTGCGACCGTTTAGGGCAGCGTTACTAACTTGTACGTCATGTAAAAAAGATGCGCGAAATGCTGGCCCCCATCCGCCTTCATCGTTGACAGTGGAATCGCCTACCAGGGCCACGCGGACAGCGGGTGCCGACATGATGGGGAGCAACAAGATGAGAGCCAGAATGAACAATTTCA
>JANMWO010000252.1:0-16901 GCA_031394025.1 Acidobacteriota bacterium | reverse complement strand
CGCTAGCGGACTTTCTTCACGCCTTCGAGTGCTTGGGAAACTTCTGAAATTAGAAAAACTATCCGACATTGGGGGCTCTATGATATTTTCACACCTGAAAAGGAATGTCCCATCTAACTACCCAACTTCGGGATTCAGGTTAATGATGTTCCGCCGCTGGTGCGTGATGGTCGGCAGCCGGAGCCATTTTCGCTTTCTTCTTGGCCTCTTCGCGGTCCTGCTCTTCCACCCAGGTCAAATGCCCAGTGGCCACTTTGTCTCGTGAATCGGCGTCGAGTAAACAGAACCCCAGAAAGATCCCCAGGAATATTAATGAGCTGGTGAAAATCACCGCATTCACGGGCTTGTCGTCTTTCAGATGCATGAAAATCATGGCCACCAGCGATGCTTTTATCGTGGCGATCAACATTGCCACAACAATATTGGCGGAACCGAAATTGACATAAGAAGCCGCTACCGTGATAGCGGTTAACACCAAAAGCCCAGCCAATGTTGTGGCGTAAAGCTTGGTGTGGTCTGCGTGATGGCCGGAGTGGGAACTCATAATAGTGACAATCTCCTAGCTAATCAGGTACAACAACGGGAACAGATAGATCCAGATCAGATCGACCAGATGCCAATAAAGACCAATGAGATCCACTGGCGTATAGTATTGACTGGTAAACTCACCGGCATAAGAACGTTTCAAGATCCACAACATCACCGCAATGCCACCAAGAATGTGGAAGCCGTGAAGCCCGGTCATCATAAAGTAGAAACTGAAGAAATGGAATTCGCCGGGAACTTGTGGCCCGGTATAGCTGTAGAAGGCCTTAAACGGTAACAGCCCTTCGTGATACTTGTGGCTGTACTCAAAATATTTGACGATCAGGAAGATAAACGCGCAAATGATGGTGACCCACAAGTTCCCAATCAGTTGCTTGCGACGGTTCAACTTAGCCGCCTGCACGGCCATCACCATAGTGAAGGAAGAGACTAACAGCACCACTGTGTTGAGTGCTCCCAGTTCCCGCTGCAAATGATGATGAGCCGATTTCCAGGCTTCTGGAAATCGACCCTGCATCACGATATAGCCAACAAATAGACCACCAAACAGCAATACTTCGGTGACCAGGAACAGCCACATCCCGATTTTCGAGGCATCTTGTTGTTGCTCCGCCGTGGCGAAATGGTGCTGTTGATGGGGATCATGCACTGCAGCATGATCGTGCTGAATGGTTTCTACTACGCTCATTTACTTATCAACTCCCTGGGGCACGTTGCGGTAATCATAAGGAGCGCGAGTAAGAACTGGCGTGCCTGAAAAATTGTGAGTGATGGGCGGCGAAAGTGCCTGCCATTCCATGGTTGTGCCACCCCACGGATCAGCCGGTGCATTCTTCGGACCACGTAATGATGCAAGCAAGTAACCCAACATAATGAAGAAACCCAAACCTAAGATCCAGGAGCCAAACGTCGAGAACTGATGCAGCGGTTGGAACTGATCCAAGTAGTTATAGTAACGACGCGGCATACCCCGACTTCCCAAAACGAACTGCGTCAGGAAGGTGACGTTGAAGCCAACAAAAATCAGCGCGCAACTGAGTGCTGCCAATTTTTCGTTATACATGCGGCCAAACATCTTTGGCCACCAGTAGTGCAAGCCGGCCAGGAAAGCGATCACCGTTCCACCCATCATCACGTAGTGGAAATGGGCCACCACGAAGTAGGTGTCATGCAAGTGAATATCGACCGATAGCGAACCCAGGAAAAGACCAGTGAGTCCACCAATCGTGAACAGCAGCAGGAAACTGATCGCAAACAGCATCGGCGCTTTCAATGTGATCCGACCCTGATACATAGTCGCCACCCAGTTAAATACTTTGATGCCCGATGGAATTCCTACAATGAATGTCAGAAAGGAAAACACGCCGTTAATCAGTTGGGACTGACCGCTGGTGAACATGTGGTGTCCCCACACAACGAAGCTGACCAAGGCGATTGCTACCGAGCTAAATGCGATTCCCCTATAACCGAAAATCGTGCGATGAGAGAAGGTCGGAATCACTTCAGAAATGATGGCCATGCCAGGCAGAATCATGATGTAGACTGCCGGGTGCGAATAGAACCAGAAGAAGTGTTGGAACAAAACAGGATCGCCACCAATGCGCGGATCAAAAATTCCGATTCCAAAAGCCCGTTCCAAAACCAGCAGGACCATCGTGATTCCCAGGACAGGGGTAGCCAGAACCTGAATCACGGCGGTGGAATACATGCCCCAAACAAACAGAGGCATTTCAAACCAGCCCATGCCGGGTGCCCTCATTTTGTGGATGGTGGCGATGAAGTTGATCCCCGTAAAGATAGAGGAAAATCCCAGTACAAAGACGCCCATCGTCGTTAACGCAACTGACCCACTTGTCGAAGTGGAATACGGTGTATAGAATGTCCAACCAGTGTCCACGCCGCCAGTAAGAATGGCTCCCAGCATCATGCAGGCACCGAGCACATAGATATAGAAACTAGCGAGATTCAATCGTGGAAAAGCCACGTCCTTGGCACCCAACATCAGCGGCAGCACAAAGTTCCCCAAGGCCGCCGGAATGGAGGGAATGATGAACAGGAACACCATGATGGCCCCGTGAAGGGTAAACACGCGATTGTAAGTTTCAGCGTCCATAATGGTCCGCGCTGGTGTAAGTAGTTCCAGGCGAATTGCCATAGCGAGTAAGCCACCCGCCAAAAACGCCGTAAGTACAAGGACCAGATACATGATGCCGATCCGCTTATGATCGACCGTATACAACCAATCCTTGATGCCATTGCCATCGCTAAGATAATCCACTTCATGATGGCCCGATATTGTTGCTGTCTGAACTTGTTGTTGAATGACGTCTGCCATGGCCTTCCTTATTGCTTCTGACTTTTAATGAATGCGATGATACCGTTAATTTCCACGGGGCGCAGGGAACCTTGAAAGGTAGGCATAATCGGTTCAAATCCTTTCACCACCTTAGCCTGCGGTTCCAAAACCGATTGCCGGACATAGTTTTCGTCCACTACGCCACTTGAGCCATCGGCAAATTGTTCCGTCTTGCCCCAAATACCCTTGAAAGATGGACCGTCTCCACGAGTGCCATCAAGGGAATGACAACTCTGACAACCACGCGACTTATAAATCGTTGTCCCGATTTCCACTGGATTCATCTGCTTATATTCCGGTGGACCTTCAGTCTTAAACGTCTCATACTGCGCGTCCGTCATCACCACTAAAGTGGCGAGCATGCCCGAGTGATCCTTGCCGCAATACTCTGCGCAAAAAATCTGAAATTCGCCAGCCAAGTTCGGCGTGAACGTCATGTATACGTAGCGACCAGGGATCACATCCTGCTTAATGCGCATCGCCGGAATGAAGAATGCGTGCAGCACGTCCTCGCTATCCATGATCAGCTTAATGGGCTTATTCAGTGGTACATAAAGTTTGCCGCCCCCGGCCATGCCGTCAGGATATTCAAACGTCCAGTTCCACTTCCGACCCCGCACATGAATTTCCATAGCATCGTTTGGGACAGTGAATGAGGCCACATAAGTATTAAAGCCCCACACAAACAAAACAAAAGTAATCAACGAGGGAACTACGGTCCACAACATCTCCAAAAAGAAGTTGTCCGTGATGTGCGCCGAACGCCGTTTCTCACCTGGTTTCAAGCGATATTTGATGGGGAAATAGACCGCCAACCCACCGACAATAATAAAGAAAAACAAACTTAAATAAAACAGGAAGATGTAGAAGGTATCTACGTCTTTAGCATGTTCGCTAGCCGCCACCGGAAGAGTTGCGCGAAGCCATTCGTTCATTGTGCTGTCCTCATTCTTTGATTCTCAGCGCGAAACAGACGCCATAGAACCGTACCTAAAACCAACACTACCAGGACGCCGCCAGCGCGCATCAAATTGGTAGCAAAAAATACATACGACCTTGCATTGGGGTCGTAGTGAAAGCAGTACAGCAGGAAGCGTTCAAAAGAGGCCCCGGTGCGCGATTCACTGGCTTCGGTAAGAGACAGCCGCAAGTCCCGCGACTTGAACTTGACCCCATACAAATACCGTGAAACTTTGCCTTCAGGCGTTAGTACCAACATGGCTGCGGCATGGGCATACTGCTCTTTTGTCGAGTCCCATTTGTAATGAAAACCGACTTGCTCCGCTAACAGCTTGGCGTTGCCAGAATAATCAGCGAAGAAATCCCAACCCGTCGACGAACGTTCATAGTTGGTTAAGTAGGTAGACTTCTTTTTCGATGCCAATTGCCAGTCATCCCGAGGATCAATGCTGATCGTCAAAACGTCGAACTCCTTGCCGATAGTCCAAGGCAGTTCGCGAAACGATTGCGACGCGCCGTTGAGGACCATAGAACAGAGCATAGGGCAGGTATAATAAGCAAAGATCAAAACCCGAGGGCGTCCCTTGGTGCCAAAAAAACTGCGCAATGGAACTGCATGCCCATCGCTGCCCATGAAATTTAGATCCAAATCAATTTGTGTTCCAAGCTTTTCCTCAATACCAACCCCTTCCAGTTCCATAGGAACAGTTCCAGGGCTTACTGGCGAAGCAGCAAACAACCCGCAGGAAAGAGAACAAAGCAATATGGATTGGCGGATCAATGCTTCTCCTTGACTGGTTGAACAGTGACTGGTAGAACTGGCGCAATCGGCGTAGTCGCAGCAGCCCCCAGCGCGGGAACCGCAGCAGCGGCAGCAAGGTCTTCTGGCTTAGGTAACGGCTTGGCCAGCACTGGATATTTCTCTTTACCTTCAGCCGATTCACTCGCCACAAAATCCATCGCCCTGGCAATGGGAAGACGAACAATTACTTTATCCTTATCCACATAACCATAGGTGTTCAGAGTCTGATCTTCCACTGATCGGATGGTTTTCAATTCAACTGATGCCGGTGACAATTGCCGTTCAAAGAGGACCTTTGAGCGGTACCAAGAATAGTAGGTGTAAACACCCGAGATGGTCACAATAATGGACACGACGGAAATAACAGCCGCGATGAAAATTCTGCCACTACGCGGTTCGGAATCGTCGAACTGCGTGCCCGGAGGGATGTGTTTCAAATGCTGATGGGCGTCAAATTCTTTAGACATTGCTGAACCTCAATGACTTAGCCAGCCGTGGATCACCCTCAGGAACAATTGGAGCATCTTTGAGACGCTGCCAGAAGAAGAACCCGAACGTACCAACTACCGCGACCAATGCTGCCAGATCCATCCAATGAAATTGGATGCCCGATTTAGCATAGTTCGGCATAATCATCCAATAGACGTCCAGGTAGTGGACGATCAAAACGTACACAGAAATGAAACTGAGGATGCTGAGGGTTCGCTTGGCTGGGCGGGCAATTAAGAGGAAGAACGGAAAAATGAAATGAATTAGCGGTAGTGCTAGTGTCAGCAATCGCCATGTCCCTTCCATCCTCACTTTGTAATAGATGGTCTCTTCCGGCATGTTGGCGTACCAAATTAACATGTATTGTGAAAAAGCGATGTAGGCCCAAAATGCGGTCAGCGCAAACTGCCATTTCCCAAGATCATGATAGTGCTCAACCGTAATGGAATGTGTAAGGATTCCGTTGGCTCGTAAGCGCATGCAGATCAAGATCAAGCAAGCAAAAAATCCCCAAGCCCCACCCGTGATGCAATACACGCCGTAGATTGTGGAATACCAATGGGGGTTGATGGACATGTTCCAATCAAAGGCCGCGAGGGTGGCCGTAATAAACAGGAAAAACACACCGGGAGCGCTCACCTTGGCCGCCGAATAACACAAGCTGGCCGATTTGGTCTCATCCTGCTTACGGGAAATTGCCCAAAGACGCCAGGAAAGTGCCGTCCAAATCAAAAAGTAGATGAAAGCACGAATCACGAAGAATCTCTCGTTCAAATAACTGGCCTTGCCCCCACTGAAATGAGCCACTCCACCAGGAAGGCTCCACACGTACAACGAGTGAACATTTAAGGCGATTGGAATGAACAGAATCGCCCCCACGGGCAGCGACATCATCAACGATTCCATAAACCGGCGCACCGTGACGCTCCAAGCCGAATTGGTCAGGTGCTGGATCATCACAAACAACATGCCACCCAGAGCCATAAAGATGGTTGCTAAAAACGCCACCAAATAGGAACGGGCGAACTGATCGTGATCCTGTAAATAGCCGGCTAGACAAGCACCCCAACCTACCAGTGTGGTTGCCGCCAGAACGTTACGGACGTGCGTCCAAGTAGCCGACGGAAGTCGGAAGCTGTCCAGCGGAATGTCTAAATGATGATCGTGAGCCATCTGTTCGTGAATCCTTATTCCTTAGTGCAAAGACGGTAACAACTGAACTGGCACATCAGCCAGCGGCGCACCGCTCGCACGCTGCAATGCCCGGACATAAGCCACAATGGCCCAACGGTCGCGATCCCCAATTTGATTGCGATATCCATTCATCGTCCGCCGACCTTCGCTGGCCACCGAGTAAATTTCCCCATCGGGATAATCTTTCACCCGAGGGTCCAGCATATTTCCAACCTGCCACAAACTTCGTTGCGCCACAATCCCCTTGCCGTCCCCAGTCTGACCATGACAAGGGGAACAGTAGGTGTTGAACTTCCTTTGGCCGTACACCAGCAACTCTCTATTTATCTTCTCAGGATTGCGACCAATAAACTTACCTTCAACCACTCCCAGATGGTAAGAATCGTCGGCAAATAACTTGCCTTGGGCCACCGTACCTTCCACTGGTTTGCGCATCGCCCGATGATCAGAGAAGAATGGATTTTCCATTTGCGCCTTCCATTTCTGCTGATGATCCATGTCCGGGATGATCTCAAAAGGCGTATTCTGCGAACTATTGCAACCAGTCAAAACAGTAAGTACAGTCAAAGCCATGAGCAACGCGGCGGTGGTCTTCATTATTTAGCCACCTCTTCCACTGCACTCCCACCGATTGACGAAAGAAATTTCGTGGCCCTGTCCGCATTGAATTTCGGGTCCGTCGATTCAATTACAAGCACAAAACTGTCGTCGGAAATTTTCGTAAACTGCGAGTAGTTGAACATCGCGTGATAAAACTGTGGCAAGCGGTTCAAATGGAACATCCCAAACACTGCGGCGAATGCCGAAAACAGAATGGTCAGCTCAAAAATAATGGGTAGCGTGAACTCCACAGCCCAAAGTGGTTTCCCGCCTATCACCAGTGGATTTGCCACCGTTCCAACCCACCAGGTGAGTGCGATGGCCGTGGCCATTCCGCACAAACCAATGGAAATTACAATGTAGCCCAAAACCGAAGGGGGACTGTCTAACGCTTCATCCATTCCGTGAATCGGGAACGGCGTATATGTTTCCAGTTTGGTGTAGCCCTCGGCGCGCGATCGTAAAACGGCTGCCATCAAGGAATCGACTGAGTTGAATTCAGCCGCCACACCAAAAGTGCCTTTGGGCGGAGTAAGGAGTTTGTTAATGAATGCTTGGATCACTGTTCGATGCCCCCTTAATGTTTATCGGCCGCTAGTGTGCCCTTTACTTCCTGCACGGCAATCATCGGTAGAAAGCGCAGAAACAGTAAGAACAGGGTGATGAATAAGCCGAACGTTCCGAAAAACGTCAAAATATCAACAATAGTTGGTCGGAAGTAGCCCCAACTGGATGGTAAGAAGTCCCGATGCAGGCTGGTCGCAATAATCACAAAGCGCTCAAACCACATGCCTATATTCACAATGATGGAGATCACAAACATCACCGGAATACAGGTGCGCATCCGCTTAAACCAGAAAATCTGAGGAGAAAGAACATTGCAACTGATCATCGTCCAATAAGCCCAGGCATACGGTCCCGTGGCCCGATTGATGAAGGTGAATTGTTCGTACTGATTGCCCGAATACCAGGCGATGAAAAATTCGGTCGCATACGCATATCCAACAATGGTTCCCGTAGCAACCATCACCTTACACATGTTTTCCAAATGCTTCATGGTGATGATATGTTCCACTTTGAACACCCAACGAGCGATCACCATTAAGGTAACCACCATCGCAAATCCGGAAAAGATAGCGCCGGCGACAAAGTAGGGAGGGAAAATAGTAGTGTGCCAACCTGGCAGAATTGCCACCGCAAAATCGAACGATACGATGGTATGTACCGAGAGAACCAGCGGAGTAGAAATTCCCGCCAGGATCATGTAAGCTTTCTCGTAATTTTTCCAATGCTCTGAAGAACTGCGCCATCCCAAACTCAGGATGCCATAGGCGATTCGACGAAATTTCGTAGTGGCTCTGTCCCGCAGAATAGCCAAATCAGGAATCAGCCCGACAAACCAAAACAGCAGTGAAACCGTGGCGTAGGTGGATACTGCAAAAACGTCCCATTCCAGAGGACTTCTGAAATTCTGCCACATGCCATGATCGGCAATGGGAATTGGGAATAACCAGTAGGCGCGCCAGGGACGTCCCACGTGAAATGCGGGGTAAATACCAGCGCAGGCTACAGCGAACAAGGTCATCGCTTCCGCAAACCGATTGATCGACGTACGCCATTTTTGACGAAACAAGAACAGAATTGCCGAGATCAGCGTTCCAGCATGGCCAATCCCGATCCAGAACACAAAGTTGGTAATATCCCAACCCCAGCCCACCGGAGAATTATTTCCCCAAACGCCGATTCCGTTCCATACAAGGTAGCCAAGCATAGAGAAAAGTAAACCAGTGATGCCACCGGTGATACCTAACGCCATCCACCAGATTTTCGCCGTACGAACTTCGACGATTCGGCTAACCACTCGGGTGACGTCGTGATAACTGGGATTTCCAGTGATCAGCGGCTGGTTCATCTCTTCCAGCGCCAGCCGGTCTTTTTCCAGGAGTTCCTGGGTCATTTGAGCCATGTTATGCGAGCTCCGGATTCGGATTGCGCAGCTTCGCTAAATAGCTGGTGCGCGGCCTTAAATTCAATTCTTTGAGCAGTCCGTAATTCAAGTCTTTTTTCTTTAACTTAGATACGGCACTGTTCGGATCGTTAATGTTACCAAACGTAATCGCTTCGGCAGGGCAGGTTTGTTGACAGGCCGTCTGGATTTCTCCATCGCGCAACTCGCGACGACCCTCCACTTTAGCCTGAATCTTCTTTTCCTGAACCCGCTGCACACAATACGTGCACTTTTCCATCACGCCACGCATGCGCACCGTCACATTGGGATTGAAGACCATTTTGGTGGATTCTTCCATATCTTTGTGCCAGTTAAGGTAGTTGAAGCGACGGACTTTGAACGGACAGTTGTTGGCGCAATACCGCGTGCCGACGCAGCGGTTGTAGGCCATGTCATTCAAGCCTTCTGGGGAGTGATTTGTGGCAGCCACTGGACAAACCGCTTCGCAGGGTGCTGTTTCACACTGCTGACAGGCCATCGGCTGATAAACCACTTGCGGATCATCGGAGGCCACGTGATTTGCATCTTCACTTTCCGCCGAAAAATACCGATCGAGCCGGATCCAGTGCATTTCCCTGCCCCGTTCCACTTGATCTTTACCCACAATCGGAATATTATTTTCAGCCTGGCAAGCCGTAATGCAAGCATTGCAGCCAACGCAGGAGTTCAGATCGACGACTAATCCCCATTGATTCCCCTTGCTGTAATCGTGGTACCCATACAACGAGAATTCTTCGGCTTGATCATCTTCCTTGGTGGCGAAATCCTTTTCTTTTTCGTATTCTTCAAGCTTCGCCTCGCGGACAATCGGCCGGGATTCCATGGAAAAATGTTCCTGGGTCGTCACCAGATTGTGGTGGCCAGTTCCTTTCACAATCTGGGCCGCAGCAAATCCCATGCCAGCAATCGTTCGGAGGGGGTAGACATCAAAGCCCACATTTTTGCCCACTCGACCAACTTCCTTGCGTCCATACCCAAGCGTTACTGAAACCGTATTTTCCGCATGGCCCGGCAGGATCATGGCGGGAACATTTACTGTTTTACCGGACACCGTGATGGCGATCAAGTCCCCTACCACGACACCCAAAGCTGTCGCCGTTTTGGGTGAGACAATGCCCGCATTGTCCCAAACCAGCTTGGTCATCGGCTCAGGAGCTTCCTGCAACCAACCGTTGTTCGCAAATCGACCGTCATAAGAGGTGGCGCTGGGGAAAAAAGCGACTTCCATTCCTACAGACGGTTTAGGAGCGGCGTTCACCGCTACTTCAATCCGTTTTGCATCGGCCACTACTTTGACGAAATCTGCTTTCACTGGCTCAATCACGCCGTCATGCAAGGCTTGCCGCCAGGCTTTATCGGCCAGTTTCCATTCTGCTTTGACTAAGTCATGTGCTTTTGTGGAATGACCCAACAGCATTGCCACTAATTCTATGGCGGAGCGGGTTCCAAACATCGGCTGAATTAACGGCTGTTGAACCGACGCCGCACCATCGGCATAAGCGTCTCCCCAGCTTTCGAGGAAATGAGATTGAGGCAGATGCCAACCGGAGACCTTGGCAGTTTCGTTCACCTCAGCTCCAAGATGAATCACCGTGGCAGCCTTCTTCAGATTTTCAGCAAAGTTCGCGTTTGCCGGGGCATCATAAACGGGGTTGCCACCCAGAATCAGCAGCGTTTTGACCGAACCCGATGCCAATTCGGCAGACAGGTTAGTGATGCTCTCGGCCATCGCAGGTCGATCCTGCTTCACATAGTTGACAGTGGTTCCAACAGCACCAATAGCCTGATTCAGCAATGCCGCAATGGCATGAACTGCCGCAGGTTGCCGATCTCCGGCAATCACCAGCGCAGTGCCCTTGTGTTCGTTGAGATCCTTGGCCACGGCCTTCGTCCATTTGGCGAATTTGCCGTCTTGTCCCAGAATTTTCAGACCTTGCGGAAGAACACCGGCTTCCCGAGCCAGATCGCTGGCAAAAGCCAAAACTTCCGAAGGCTTCACTCGCAGCCGATGATCGGCCTGCGCCCCTGTAATCGAATAATTGGACTCTGCAACATACAATCGACTCAACCCTTCCGCGTTGCGCCGACCACGAGCATAGCTTCGAGTCACATCAAGGCCTGGAGAATCGTGCAGAAGAAAATCGCTATCTAGCGACAAAATAACTTTGGCATTGTCCAGGTTGTAAACCGGTCGAACTCGTTGACCGAACGCCAATTCGGCCCCAGCCAGCGCGGAATCTTCATTAATCGCTTCGTACTCAACCCACGCTGCTTTCGGGTACTTCGCCAGCATTTCTGCTCGCAACCCAGCTAGCGTCGGCGATGTTATCGCTTGGCTCACAACTCGAAGACCAGCACCGTCACCCCAGCTTTGCGCTGTGGCAAACTTAGCGAAATCTTCCCAATTGGAGCTTTTTCCAGCGAGAAGGACACCTTGGGAACGATCTGGATCGTATACGTTCAAAATCGACGCCTGGGCAAATCCAGAAGCCGCGCCCATAGAGTTGGGATGCTTCTTATTCCCCTCAATCTTGGTCGGACGACCGTCGTTTGACTCGACAACTAAACCTTGTACCCGGCTGCCTAGAGAAAAAATGGAAGCGTACTGCAGCGGGACCCCTGGAATCTGCTCTTCAACGGATTTCGAATAAGGAAGAATGTGCTCTTCAGGACGACGGCAGGCGGTTAACCCGGCCAGTCCCATAGAAGCGGCCATAATGTTGAGGAAACGGCGACGTGAATTTCCATCCACCATATCTGTCGCGCTGGCCGGAAATTCTTTTTCAACCCAATGGCGAAACTGGGTAGTATCGGCCAGTTCTTCCAAACTACGCCAATACTTCTTGCCAGTTTGCTTGATTCCCTGAATCTGAACGATCATCGATGACACCCCGAGCAGTTTGTTGGCGGATTAATATGTTTTTGAGCCACCAGTTCGCGACCTATATCCACAGGATCGCGCCCTTCCGGCTTCCAATCCAATTTGGTCACCAGCTCAACCGGCCTGATATTCGGCGCGGGATTTCTGTGACATTCCAGACACCAGCTCATGGAAAGATTGGCGAATTGCTTCACTTCCACCATCTGGTCTATCCGACCATGGCAGCTTACGCAACTGACGCCTACGGTCACATGGGCCTTATGGTTGAAATATACGTAGTCAGGAAGTTTATGGACTTTCAGCCAATTCACTGGCTTGTCCGTTTCGTAACTTTCTTTGATCAGCCGGATGGATTCGCTATCTTTTTTGACTTGTTTATGGCAGTTCATGCACGTTTGCGATGCAGGAACAGCCGCAAATGACGACTTATCCACCGTACTATGGCAGTATAAGCAGTCCATTCCCAGGTTCCCGGCATGCAACTTGTGACTGTAAGGGACAGGCTGCTCGGGCATATAGCCCGGTTCCAGATTGTCAGGAAGCGTCGCAAAATAGGCTCCGCCCAGCCCAGCTAAAGCGCCCAAGCCCAAGATAGGGATCAGGCTGCGGATAATCACATCCAATTGTTTTGGAAATATTAGTGACATGCATTCACTCTCAAGAGACTCGCACTACAACATCCAGTACCAGGACCTAGTACCGATACCAACTATTAACAACTAGCCTTATCATATCAAGAAGTTTTACCAAATTGTAAGAACAATTCTTCTTTGACAGGAATTTCAATGTAGTATGTAAACTTCCATACGCGGCCTACTATTCTCTTCGGAAGGAGTAGGCAATTCTTGAATAAAACTCTAGCCTCTCCCATTCTGCTCCGCTAGATATAATGGGTTGGCGATGCAACTCCCACCCAAACTTGTAAGCGCAGTTCGCGGCTTGCGATTCCGGCTGACCATCAGTTACTTCGCAATTTTCGCCCTACTATTGGTCGTCATCGGACTCTATTTCCGCGCCAACTTAAAGGAAACGCTTGACTACCGGATGCGGGAAATCGTCGAAGAAGAGTGGGCGGCGGTGCGCGGCTACTTGAGGATTGAAAACGGCCACGCGGTCTGGTATTTCGACCCCAGGGACCCCGAAGAAAGTTCCTTTGTAGAAAAACTGCGCCGGATCATTCTGGTTACCGATGCTTCCGGACAGGTGCTGGAGGCTTCTAACGGCTATCGTGCCCTTGGTCTGGAAGAGCGCAAAATTCTTCAGAGCCGCTTTAGTATGGCCTCGGCCAGCAGTAGAGAGTTCGTCGTGCGATCCAATTCTAAAGGAGATCGCGTCCTGGTATGCGCTGGGGTAGCCCGGCAAGCCAAATTGCAATACTATTTGGCAATTGGCCACAGTCTTGCAGATAACGCATTGATTCCAGACAGGTTCACCTGGGACTACTTCACTGCCGTGCCCCTCATGCTGATCCTCACCGGCCTCATTGGATGGCTAATTGCTGGCAGGGCTTTGAGTCCGGTCAATGATGTAGCACGGGCCGCCCAACGGATGAGCGGATCTAATTTGAGCATTCGGATTCCTACCCGGGGGTCGGGAGATGAGCTGGACAATCTGATTGAGACGTTTAACCGCATGATGGACCGCTTGAAAGTGAACTTCGATCAGATGCGGCAATTTTCAACCGACGCTTCCCATGAACTTCGAACTCCTTTGACCGCGATCAGAGGTCAATTGGAAGTGGCCTTGTTCACAGCAACCACAGCCGACCAATTCAAAGATGCAGTGGTCAACTCTTTGCAGGATGTGGAACAGCTCAGCAACATTGTACGGGCGCTGTTGATGTTGTCGCACGCGGAAACTGGACAATTGGTGCTGCAAAAGTCGCCGATGCTGTTGGCAAATGTAGTCGAGGACATTGCCGATCAGTTTCAGATTCCGGCAGAGGAAGCCAAAGTTCAACTCACGGTCAGCGCCGATAAGGAAGTGATCGTGGCTGTGGACCGGGTACAGATTGGACGTTTGATATCCAATTTGCTGTCCAATGCAGTAAAATACACACCTCCGGGCGGCAAAATTCAGACCATTCTGCGCTTCTCACCGAATCGGCAATGGGCGGAGTTTATTGTGGAAGACACTGGCCAAGGGATTGCGGAATCGCATCTTCCCCATATTTTTGAGCGGTTTTACAAAGTGCCCGATGCCAATCCAGAAAAAGGTTTGGGGCTGGGCTTAAGCTTTGTGGCATGGATCGTAAAAGCACACGGCGGGACAATCAAGGTGAAGAGTGATTTTGGGGTTGGGACACGCTTTGAGGTGACCTTACCCATTGCTATTGAGAATCCAACGGCTATTGTTGTTGAGAAAAAACGAGTAAAAACGGTCAAAAATCATTCTTAACGCAGAAAAAAGGGAGAGGGCGGTGGCACTGAGGATTAGGGAGAGTGCCACCGCCCTTTTTTGAGGAGGAGCGGAAAAAATCTTATTGCCTTGGGGAAGTTCTTGATTAATTCTTTCCTACGCTTTTGATTTTGCACCCAAAACCCGATTTTGACTGTCAAGATTTGTCGTCAATTGTCCGATGTTCTCTCAGTAGTGCCTTCTCTCCTAGCCATTGACGATGATCGCGAGATGGTTGAGCTTCTCGCCGAATACCTTAAACCTGAAGGATTTCAGGTGGATGCGGCATATTCTGCGGAGCAGGGTTTGCAGCGTGTCAGGGAGCAATCCTACGATCTGATTCTGTTAGATGTCATGCTGCCCGGTATCAATGGGTTTGAAGCCCTGCGACGGCTTAGAGCGCAATCGCAGATCCCAGTCATGATGCTTACCGCCCGTGGTGAAGAAACGGACCGCATTGTGGGTCTGGAAATTGGAGCAGACGATTATCTTTCCAAACCGTTCAACTTAAGAGAACTGTCGGCGCGTATCCAGGCAATTCTTCGACGCACCCGACACAACACAGCCGTTGATCCGTTGAGGGATCATCAACTTTCTGTGGGTGGCGTTACTTTGGACGCCCGATCCAGAAGAGTGGAGTGCAATGGCAAACCGGCAGATTTAACGACCGCTGAATTCGATTTGCTATCGGCTCTATTGGCTGCCCCAGGCATCATCCACGAACGGGAAAAGCTATTTGAAACGGTTCTGGGTAGACCTTATACCGTCTTTGATCGCAGCATTGATAACCACATTTCCAGTCTGCGCAAGAAATTAGGCGTATACGCCAACGGCACCGAACGAATTAAGAGCATCCGCAGTGTGGGCTATCTTTACGCGGTGCAGCCAAATTAATCCACTATGCGAAGCCTTCGAGACATTGTTTTCCGTTGGTTCCTGGGTGGTGTTCTGTTGCTGGTCACGACGTTTGCGGCCATCACGGTTTGGACCGGTCAGGACTTACTGGCAGTCATTTGGAGCGAACGAGCGGGTCCATTTGTCCGTTACGTTGCTGAGATGACGGTTGAGGCTTATGAGGATGGAGGCACCAGCGCCTTAGAGACGCTGGACCAGAAAACTTCACTGCCAGCCGGAGTCCAAACTTTTCTGATCTCACCAGATGGAACAGAGCTTCGTGGTCGTAAAATTGATCCGGGTCTGGCCTCTCTGCTGGCCAGCCTCCATACGGGCGACGATGTGAAGTTTAAGCTAACCGCTGTCAGCACCTTAGCCGCGATTGCTGTCAAGACTAAGGAAAATCGTCTATTTCGTGTGGGTTTGATCATTCCCGATACGCCGATTACAGAACTGCCATTGCCATTGGGGGCAATCCTGTTAAGGGTGGGACTGGGCTTGTGCATCGCAGCGGCGGCCTGTTATTGGTTGGCCAATCATTTGACCCGCCCTTTGACTCGACTCCGAGAAGCCGCCAGGAAATTTGCCGGGGGCGATTTGCGGGCTCGTGGTGGTACGGACCACTCTTTGCACAAGGTGGCTGAGATCCATGCCCTAGCTCGGGATTTTGATGAGATGGCGGCCCGCATTGAATCGTTGATGGAAGGGCAACGTCGATTGTTATTGGACGTCTCGCACGAACTACGTACGCCCTTGACGCGCATGACCTTGACCCTGGGGATTGCCCGACGAACTGCCAGTGCAGAGATTTTGCCTTCGCTCGAACGCATGGAGCGCGAAGCGGAAAAGCTGAACCTGTTGATCACCCGTGTGATTGCCGTGAACCGTATGGAATCAAACGGAGTGCCACTGGTGAAGAAAACAGTGGATCTCATGGAAATTGTCAGTCAGGTAGTGGAAGATGCCCGCATTGAAGCCCAGGCACAGCAAAAGTTTGTGCAGTTGTTGAATCCAATGCGCTGCATGTTGGAAGGGGATCCAGAATTGCTGGCCAGCGCCATTGAAAATGTAGTTCGCAATGCAATCCGCCACACTGCCACTGGAACGGCCGTGGATGTGCGGCTTATCGTAAAAGATGGATCTATCGAATTGTCGGTGACCGATAACGGTCCAGGAGTGCCCGAAGATCATCTGCATCGCATCTTCGATCCATTCTATCGAGTGCAAAAAGGTCGCGAAATGCAATCCGGCGGAATTGGCTTAGGCCTTACGATCGCAGATCGCGCAGTTCGTTTACACGGAGGTAAAATTTCACCCAAAAACCGTCCTGAGGGCGGGCTGGAAATGGAGATTTCGCTTCCGCAGTTAATCCAACTCATTTGACTTGAACCAGAGGGTAAACTATAGTTAACTTATAAAGTGAACTAATGCTTACTAGTAAGGCTCCATCCTTATCTGAAGTCCACAGCAGCGTCCCAACCTCCTACGCAGGGTTTTGGCGTCGTATGTTCGCTTTTGCTGGTCCGGCCTATTTGGTGAGTGTTGGCTACATGGATCCGGGCAATTGGGCGACAGATTTAGAAGGTGGGGCACGCTTCGGTTATCAACTTCTATGGGTGTTGGTATTGTCCAATGCCATGGCCATTCTGCTGCAAACTCTAAGTGCCAGATTAGGGATCGCCGCCGGAAGAGACTTGGCCCAGGCATGTCGTGAAAGCTATCCCAAACCAATTGCCCTATCCCTGTGGGTGCTCTGTGAAATCGCCATTGCCGC
>JANMWO010000249.1:0-3815 GCA_031394025.1 Acidobacteriota bacterium | reverse complement strand
TATAGATACGTCGGGACGGGGAGCCGTATGTTCGTACTGGGAAATGGCCCGGTCCAACGTATCCGCCAGGGAAACCGGTGTGCGTCGCAAGGGCAACGGGCGGGCAAATTCCAGGAAGCGGGTGATCAGTGAATTGGCGCGGTCCACTTCGGTTTGAATGAAGCCAGCCATCTCCGCAGTCACTTCGCTTTCCGAACCAGTAAGTGATTTCCGCAACATTTCCGATGAGGCACGGATGGTGCCTAAAGGGTTACGAAGTTCGTGGGCCAAGCCTGCCGTCAATTGCCCAAGGGCAGCTAATCTATCGGAACGTCGGACGGCTGCTTCCGCTTCTTGAAGGCTGCGGTTGGCTACTTCCAACTGTCCTGCAACCAGGCGGGCGTTTCGGGCACCTTCGCGGTTAGTCTCAGCCAGAATGTAGGTTAAGTATCCAGCCACGGGCAAGAAGCAGAACCGCAAGGCGAGTTCATTCCAGGCCACGGCGTGGAATGAAAAATCAATAAAAAACAGGAAAGATAAGTAGGTTACACATGCGGCCAGAGTGACAGCGGAAGTACCCACCCAACCAAGCCGAGTAGCAGCGGCAATCACCGGCACCAACATGATGGGATAGTAATTGCTATTGATTCCATCGGTATAACCAATCAAAAAATAGCCCAGCAGAATCTTCACCGCAATACTTGTGATCACACCGGGCATGGCAGCAAACCAGGGAATACGCGCTTCGATCAATTGAAAGGCAGCGAATAGGGCAATGAACACCAATGCAGGAATATTGTCAGACGGTGTGGCCCAAGCCATCAGCCCAAACAGAGCAAGCCAAACAAGTTCATCCCGCCGAACCATCCAAACACTGGGCGGCTGCACGGACTGACTGGGTTGTTCCACATCTGCCATGTTAGCGCGAGGCGATGGCAGGGGTGAAGGTTTGCACGGCGAACCGATTTGACGTAGTTTGGAAGTATGACTTTGGAACAGAAAGCGATTCTTAGCGAGGTGATCTGGGTGGATCCAGAACGGATGAGCGGAACTCCTTGTTTCAAAGGGACCCGCGTGCCTGTTCAACATCTGCTCGATTACATTGAGGGCAACTCCACGATAGACGAATTTTTCAAGGATTATCCTTCGGTGACTCGCGATCAGGTGATGCATTTTCTTGAACTAGCCAAGGAGCAACTGGTTGAGTGCGTATCCCATTAGCCAGTGGAATTAGCCAGTCGACTAATAACCTAGAGAGCCAATATTCGGCGACATGAAGCTGGCGGCAGAAAATGTGCGACCAAGAGAAGTTATTCACGTTATCAATCCAAGACTCCGCAACCACCATTAATTGACTAGTTGATCCCAACCCCCGACGCGAGTATGCGAGAATAAGGGCTTAACCTCCAAAAGTGTATTAGTCCCCATGATTCAAGGAAACTCTCCCGATATGACTCCCGTGGAAGCAACTGGCTCCGCTGAAGAGCCCTCGTTCGCCGCCATTTTGTCGGAGTTCGAACACCAGCAGAAGGCGCAAGCCCCGGCTGTACCTGAAGCTAAATCCGAAGCGATTAAAGGAACGGTGGTGTCTATCAAAGACGACAACATCATTCTGGACATTGGTCGGAAAACTGAAGGTGCGCTGCCGCTCAACCTGTACCAGGAAGCTGGAGGCGATGTGGCCAAGATCGGCGATGTCATCGAAGTGAGCGCTGGCGGCATCAATGAGTTGGGCTATTTCGCGCTGACCACTTTGAAGATTATCCGCGCCAAAGATTGGAGTGTCCTCGAAGCTGCTTTCGCCGAAAAGCGCAACATCGTTGGCAAGATCACGGGCATCGTAAAAGGTGGACTCACCGTGGATATCGGTAGTCGTGCGTTTCTGCCGGCCAGCCGCAGTGGCGTTCGCGATCAGGCAGAATTCGTAAAAATGTTGGGGCAGGAAATTACCTGTCGCATCACCAAGCTGGATACCGAAAAAGAAGATGTGGTAGTGGACCGTCGCGCCATTCTGGAAGAAGAAGCCGCTGAAGCCAAGAAAGCCGCCTTTGAACGAATGAAGGAAGGCGATGTGGTGGAAGCCACTGTTCGAAGCATGACCGAGTTCGGAGCCTTTTTGGATCTGGGCGGTGTGGATGGGCTGTTGCACATCACCGACATGAGCTGGCAGCGCATTGGCAAGCCGGTGGAAGTGGTGAACATTGGCGACAAAGTTCAAGTTAAGATTCTGAAAATCAACCCCAACACGCGGAAAATTTCGCTGGGGCTGAAGCAGTTGATCCCCGATCCGTGGACCACTACGCTAGGCCGCTTGACAGTGGGCGCCCGCATCACTGGCAAAGTAGTTCGCTTGGCTGATTTTGGTGCCTTTGTGGAACTGGAACCGGGCGTGGACGGGCTTATCCATATTTCTGAAATGTCGTGGACCAAGAAGGTTCGCGCTGCTTCCGACTTGTTGAAAGTTGGCGAGATGGTGGAAGTGGTTGTTCTGGGAATCAAGGAAGAAGACAAGCGCATTTCCCTGGGCTTGAAGCAGGCGTTGGGCGACCCGTGGGCTGACGTTCCAGCCAAGTATCCAGAGGGCACCATTGTTGACGCAACCATCACAAGCATGCAGAAGTTTGGTGCGTTTGCTGATTTGGGCGAAGGCATTGAAGGCATGATTCACATTGGCGACATCAGCAATGAGAAACGCCTGGATCATCCTAAAGATGTATTGAGCGTGGGTCAAGTGGTGAAGGCGAAAGTATTGAAGTTGGACAATGCCGAACGGAAGATTCGCTTGGGTCTGAAACAGTTGGAACCAACCCGCGCCGATGAATATATTGCCGAACACAAAGCTGGTGATAAAGTAACGGGCCGTGTGGTGGATGCTTCGGCAACCCGAGCCAAGATCGAACTGGGTGACGGGGTGATGGGCGATTGCAAACTGACTCCTGCCGTGCCGGTTGAGGAAAAGAAAGTGGAAGCTGGTCCGGTGGATATCACATCACTTTCTGCTATGCTGAAATCGCGTTGGAAGGAAGGCAAGGGAGCGCCGGAAGTGAAGGGCGACCCCAATGCATTACGCTCCGGTCAAATCCGTAATTTCAGAATCACGGGAATTGATTTGGAAAAGAAAAAGATCGAGCTCGAACTGGCCTAATACCCGCAAGCCGGAAACGAAAGGGCGCACAGTGGAACTCCCAATGTGCGCCCTTATTGTTTTAGTTTTTACAGTAGTTAGATTTTTCGGATTTTGATCGCCCGGAACCAGGCTTCGTCATTGTGATTTTGCAACGAAATTGGGCATTGCTTCTTGGGTTGTTTGGTGAGAAATGCATAGATAGGCGACGTCTTTCCCCAGCGCTTTTCCAAACCTGCAGCAATGGAAGGATCGTCCAGGGAAGCGTCCACAACCTTTTCCCCATTCAACCAATGTTCAATATGATTTCCTTTCACAACCAGACGTGATTGGTTGAATTCGCCAACCGGTTTGATGACGCGTTTAGTGCGCGGGATCATGCTGTAGAGCGAGCCTGATTGGTACAGTGCACCGCGACGAGCATCGGGGTGTTTATCGTCATCAATGGTCTGATACTCAAAACCCACCACGTAGGTCTGCCCGTCGTTTGCACCTTGCATCGCACTGGTTCGTGTAGGCAGTTTTCCTTGCATGGAAGAGTTCAGAGCATCTTCAAATTTCTTGGACTTCTTGATTACTTCTGTTGAGAGTGGAACGAATTCCTGAATGCGATACTTCAGCCCGCTATTGCCACCGGAGGATATTTTCCATTCGAACTGTAATTCGAAATCGGTGTACTTGCCCATGCTGACAAGGTCTTCATGGTAGTGGG
>JANMWO010000217.1:0-1989 GCA_031394025.1 Acidobacteriota bacterium | reverse complement strand
CCGTGACCGCGAGGGAGCGGTCTTTCAACCACAGGTTATCCCAACAAAGGTTGGAAATACTACAGGGATTCGGAAAAATTAAGTGGCATTTGGCATTCAGCCCAATGTCAGAAGTTTTCCCATGAGTAGAACCGATTTCGTCAAATATCGCGCCGCAGGGGCTTTCATTGATCTCTTACTTTTTGGTAAAGGTTAACGGGGAGTTAGTGCCGTTTTGAATCCACTCGCCGGTAAGCGAAGTTGCTTCTTGATTCAATTTACCTTCAAAGCCACCGTTGATCATGGGGATTTTCACCAGCACTTTCCCATCTTTTTGCTCCACACTGCTCACCGGAATTTCCACATTGCCCTGGTCGATACTGGTCAGCGTGGCCACCGAGCCCTCTTTATTGTTGACAATATTTAGGGCCAAGCGTAACGATTGTCCTGCTTCCAGCGTGCCTTCCCACTTGCCTGCCAGTTCGCTGGAAACAGCCGGGCTGGCTTTAGGGACAGCAACCTTCGCTTCGCCGGTGCGCTTCAATGTAAGGGGAATTGTACGACCCGCTTGCAGCATGTTCCCGACAATACTTTTACCATCATCGGAAAGTTGGCCTTTTACTGTGGGCCGATTATCCCCGCTCTTCAACAAGTCAAACGTGACAGTGCCGCTCTCAAAAGTGACGTCTTGAAGGGCAAGGCCGGAAACGCCCTGCTCAGGTATTGTGATGGAGCCGATCCAGCCTTTTGCGGTCTTATCCAGATCCACTTCAAAGTTGAGGACGCCACCATTGGGGTCTTCCAGTTTCCCGCTCCAGTGGCCGCGAGCGCCATCTTCAGCGTGTGCGGTGAAACAAATCAATGCGGCAAAAGTTATAGCGAATGTGTGGCGTGTCATCGGAAGTATTCTCCCTTGAAGTTACCGACGCGGGCTGGTTCCGTTCTTGATTTCGGTATCAATCACTTTTTTCAAATCGGCTGGTTCCAGGGTTCCTGTATATTTCTTGCCATTGACGAACACGGTAGGAGTGGCATCGACGCCGATCATTTCGCCTTCTGCGAAATCCTGATCTACTTGTGATTTCACTGCGGCGGAATCCAGGTCGGCATTGAAGCGGGTAAGATCCAGCCCCAACTGCTTCGCCCATTCGGTGATGTTGGCCCGAGTAATGTTGCGGGCATTGGCGTATAACTGATCGTGCATTTGCCAGAATTTGCCTTGCGAATGGGCGGCCAACGAAGCCCAGGCAGCCAGCCGAGCCTGCTTGTGATTGTCCAGCGGGAACTGTTTGAACACCAGCCGAACATCATTCGGATACATCTTCAAAATGGTGTTCAGATGGCCGACGGCAACGGTGCAATAGGGGCACTGAAAATCAGAGAATTCTACCAGCGTCACACGAGGATTCGCTGCGCCTTTGTAAGGTGCATTGGCGGTGGAGATGGCGACGGGGTCCCATAGAAGCCGGTTGCGATTGGCGGCACGTTTGGCGAGGTCGCTATCATTGACCAGCTTTTCCATGTCGGCAGCAGATTTCCCTTCCACCGCAGCAGTAGCGACAATGGCGGCCAGCGTTTTGCTTTGGGCACAAGGTGGATCTTCAATACGGCACTGGGCAATTTTCATGGAGCAACCGCAAGTGCAACCCATAGTGCGAAGTACTTTAAGGCCAGTCAGTTTTTGGGAAGCGGTAGCTTTACCCCAATCGACATTGGGCAGATCAGTAGAGCTGGACCAAGGCGTCGCGGGGGTCTGGGCGGAGGCTGTGGCAAGGAAGAGAATGCCTGCAAAAAATCGCATTGATCCCATTATATATGTCGGCCAGGGTGAGTATAATGAAAAGGTACCTCACCGATGCGCCTGTAGCTCAGCTGGATAGAGCAACTGGCTTCGAACCAGTAGGCCGGGGGTTCGAATCCCTCCGGGCGCACCAGATTCTAGCGGTACGGCTCGTCTATACGCTCCACGATAACAACGTCATCCTGTTCCAATATGCAGTTCCGCATTCC
>JANMWO010000216.1:0-11229 GCA_031394025.1 Acidobacteriota bacterium | reverse complement strand
TACACAATAAGAGGGACAGAACGATCAATTTGCGCATGAAACTTCATTTTAGTCGATTCCACAACAGGAGAATCCCAGTTGCCTAGCGCCTCGGGCTTTCGTCAAACACTGAAGGGGCTCGCCGCTGCGGCCGGAGCCGTTTTCGGCAGTGCGAAACCGTCTGATGCTCCAACAAAAAAAGAAGTACGCATTGGAATTGCACTGGGTGGAGGCTTTGCCAGAGGTGCGGCCCACATCGGCGTGCTGCGGGTTTTGGAACGCAATAAAATCCCTATTCATTGCATTGCCGGAGTGAGTGCCGGAGCCATTGTGGCATCGGCGTATGCCAGTGGTTCCACTTTGGATGAGACGGAACGGCTGGCCCGGGCCATGCGTTTCAAAGATGTGGCGGGGTGGTCAATTAATATTCTTGGTCTGGCCAATAGCGACCGGATGGATAAGTTTTTGGACCGGGCATTGCGCGTCCATCGCTTTGAGGAAATGCCCATTCGACTGGCAATTGTGGCCAGCGACTTAGGCAACGGTCGACCGATTATTTTTCGTGATACCGGCGATGTGAAAAATCCAATTCGCGCCAGTTGCTCGTATCCAGGCCTATTTCAACCTGTGCGATTGAATGGTCGGCTATTGGTAGACGGTGCCATAACTATGGACTTGCCTGCCGAACCGTTACATAGCATGGGAGCAACGCACGTGATTGCCGTCAGCCTGCCCACCCCTTTGGAAGTGACTGATCCGGGCAATCTGTTGGGTGTGGTGAATCGTTGCTTTCAAATTTTACAGCGTCGGACAGAAGAGGAATGGCGCAAGTACTCCACGTTAGTTCTGGAACCAGATGTTGCAAAGGTGAGTTGGGATGGATTTGAGCAAGCGTCAGAAATGATAGCAGCAGGCGAGGCCGCAGCGGAAGCGGCGTTGCCTGTGATTAAGAGTTGGATGAAGTCAGGCCATGCTTAAGGCATGAACTATATCAATTGCACCCAGCCAAATAGTGACCCTCTCCCAATTCCTGAATCATATAAATCTGAGCTTCCACCCAATCCAGTTGCCGTTCATTGCAAGCCAAAGTAGCTTCCAACTCCACTCGTCCATCCGCAGCCTGATCCTGCAAGGCCACGATTACCAGCGGCACAACGTCGCGTTGCAGCAAATTCAATAGATCTTCCAGACACGCCCGAACCCCTGGAAAAGGGATTTTAATCATTGCCCCAGAAGGTTTCAGAGTGTCCGCTTCTTCAGCAAATTGCCGCGCCAAACGGTGATGTCCGGCTGATTCCAATGCTCCTGCATAAGCCCGAAATCGCTCCGCAAGCTCGCCTTGTTTCTTCCCCACTTGGTCCAAATAATTGAGAGCGTTCACTTATTTGGGATGATAGCAGTCCACAAAGGGTAAAATGTCACAATGGCCGAAATCGCAAATTCAGAATCCCCGAAAATCATGATTGTTGATGACGAGGAGGCCCAACGCAATGGGTTAGCAAGTATTGTGCGTGCCTGGGGCTTTCAAACGGAGACTGCCTGTGATGGCCAGGATGCCTTGGAAAAGCTGGCGATTTCAACACCTAGCGTGATTCTTACCGATTTGAAAATGCCCCGCGTTGACGGCTTTGAACTGCTGCGTCACATTAATTCTGAAGGTCCGCGAATTCCAGCAATCGTGCTGACAGCTTTCGGAAGTTTGGAAACTGCCATTGAAACCATTCATAACTTAGGCGCTTTTTGGTTTCTGGAAAAACCAATTCAACCAGCGGCATTGCGTGTCTTGCTTGACCGCGCTCTTTCACTAGGCAAGCTGCAGCGCAAGACAGAAGTGCTGGAACGGACTCTGGCAAGCAATGGCTCACTGGTCGATATGGTGGGCAGTTCCGCCGTCATGAAACAGGTATTTTCGCTAATCAGCCAAGTTGCTCCAAGCAGGGCGGCAGTGCTGGTTACCGGCGAAAGTGGCACTGGTAAGGAGTTGGTGGCGCGCGCTATCCATACGCTAAGTCCTCGCGCCAATGGGCCCTTTGTTGCCGTGAACTGTGCAGCCATGCCTGAATCGTTGATGGAAAGTGAATTATTCGGACATGAAAAAGGTGCCTTCACCGGCGCTGTGGAACGCCGTGCTGGTTGCTTTGAACTGGCCGAACACGGAACCATGCTGTTGGATGAAATCGGCGACATGCCCGTGGCCACACAGGCGAAATTGCTGCGCGTGCTGGAAGATTCCAAAGTCCGCCGGTTGGGCGCACGCGCTGAAGTAACGGTTGATGTGCGCATCATCGCCGCCACGAATAAGAGCTTGGAAGAAGCCATTAAGAAGGGTGAATTTCGTGAAGACTTGTTCTACCGCCTGAACGTTTTTCAGATCACCCTGCCGCCCTTGCGGGATCGGATGGACGACATTCCAGGTATCGCCACCAGACTTGTAGAATCGTTGAACAAGAAACATGATTGCCGGGCCACAGATCTGAGTGCGGAAGCCATGGCGTCGTTAATGGCGCACCGCTGGCCGGGTAACATTCGCGAACTTCGCAATGCGTTGGAACGTGCTGTGATTCTGGCAGGGGAAGGGACCATTCGCCAGGAACATCTTCCAATCAGCTTGCGCCCGTCGGCGTCCAGCGGTGGTGCAGGCAGGAGCGCAACTTCAGTTGCTGTCGGCACAAATACGCTACTTTTAGAAGTCGGAATGACCGTGGAAGAGGCGGAAAGATTGCTGATTTTACGTACGCTGGAACACACCAAAAACAACAAGACACGGGCAGCGGAAATCCTGGGGATCAGCCTGAAAACTCTGTTTAATAAGTTGAAAGAGTACGGCGCGGCGGAGGAAGCTTAAGCCAGCTATGTCATTAAAAGCGCGCCTGCGCATTGCCTTGGTGGCCATGGTGTTGTTACTTACAACGGGAATTTCTCTGTTGCACATCAACCGCCAATTAGCCGATCTGTTTGCCGCAACTGAGGACCGTGCGCAAGACAATGCCGATCTTGTGAAGGACTTTGTCATTCAGCGCATCAATGAAAAAGCCACCCTAGAATCGCCGCCGCCAGAGACGTTAGAAGAAAGCGCCAAGCTGTGGCGTATTGTCATTGAGAAAGACACCATGCTGGATCAGATGCTGAGCAAGGCGCTGGGGGAATCTGGCCTGGCCTCGGAAATTTTTATAACCGATCCGCAAAATATCATTCTAAAAGCTAGCAATACGGCACATGTTGGGGGCAAGGCGCAGGCCCTTGAAGATTATAACGAATGGCAGAAACAGCCTTTGTTGGAACGGTTGATAAGCCTCTATAAAGGTGGCATTCACGATTACGCCATTCGCATTCCATTAGGCTCTGAGAGTCGCGAACTGTTTCGGATTCAGGTCGTGATTTCCGCTTCACTGATGCGCGCCGCAGTGCAACCGGTATTCGAAAGTTTGGTGTGGATCACCGGGGTGGGTCTGGGAATGTCCCTCATATTTGCCGCAGTGTTCGCCAACTTTCTTGTGCGCCCATTGGCCCGTATGAGCACCATGATTGACCGCATCACGCAAGGATCGAAAACAGACACGCTGGTGGGCAGGGAAAGTGTTCCCGCTGAATTCAAAGAACTGGAATCGAAACTCGATTTACTGGGTGCGCAGGTCAGGGGCACTCAACAGGAAATGAGTTCTCTTCTAGAACAGATGGATCTAGCCGTATTTATTTTTGACCCGGCATTTAAATGTATCTTCGCCAACGGTGCCGCAGATGGTTTTTTGGGTAGAGACAAAGACACAATTGAGGGCAACACTCTGGCATCGTTGTTTCCATCCGACACAAAATTAGGCGCAGCCCTGCAAGCCTCTGCCACTTTGAACAAGCCATTGCATGATTATGAGGTTGCCGAACCCCGGCGTCTGCAAGTTTCCATGGAGACAAGCGCCCGTGGATTAATGATCACTATGCGCGACGCCGAATCCCGTTCCGCTGTGGCGACTCAGTTGGACATGTCCAAACGGCTTTCGGCCATCAACCATCTGACTGGCAACGTGGCCCATGAAATCAAGAATCCGATGAACGCAATCGCAATCCATTTAGAAGTGCTAAAAGCGAAATACCAATCGGCTGGTGAAGATTTGCCGGATGAGGTGGTGGTGATCGGCAAAGAAATCGCACGGCTGGATCGCGTGGTGAAAACGTTTCTCGATTTCAACCGCCCCTTGAAGGTGAACGTCGCCGAATTGGATTTAGTTCGGCTGACTGCTGAAGCAAAGAATCTGTTAGCCCCGCAAGCTTCCGCCTGTGGTGTGGACATTGTTTTTACAAACCATCCGCCTGAAGTGCCGGTGATGGCTGATCGCGACCTGCTGCAACAAGCCATTCTGAACGTGGCATCCAATGGCATTGAAGCCATGCGCCAAGGTGGTGCGCTGGAATTGAAAATAGTCCCTGTCGGGAAGTTAGTTGTTCTGGAAATTTCCGATCAAGGCCAAGGCATTCCACTGGATCAACGAGATAAAATTTTCAACCTATACTTCACTACAAAGGAAAAAGGCAATGGAATCGGACTTGCCGTGTCCGCCAAGGTCCTGCAGTTGATGGGCGGTGGCATTGAGTTCGATTCAACCACTGGCCAGGGAACAACGTTTCGCTTGAAGATGCCCGCCGCGTTACCAGTAGACGCCACCTTTGCCGGGGTTGCATGAAACAGGCCACGCTCGTCATTGCAATTCTTTCCCTGCTGGGCGGATGCGTGCGCCGACCCGTGCCTTTGCCGCCGCGTCCACTGGTTCCCCCACCCGCACAGGAACGCGCGTTGAAAATTGCCGAAGCTGAGTTGCCGCCGCAATTGGAAACATCGGAAGAATTGGAACTGACTCGTTTCCCGGTTTTCCTGCCGACTGCACCTCCGCCCCGCATCCGTTTGCCCAGGCCCATTGTAGTTCGTAAGAAAGAAGCTCCTGAACCGGTCAAACCAACCATCCCTAAGCCAGTAACTCCGGCCTTCCGACTTGGTGAGTTACTGTCTCCCGCGCAACAGTTGGAATTGATTTCCCAAACCGATGCTTTTCTGGCAACTTCCGAACAAGCGGTTGCCACCGCTGCCACAGTGAAACCAAAATTGACTTCAGATCAGGATGGTTTGGTGGGCCAGATCAAAGCCTTGATTTCTCAAGCCCGCAACGCCCGTAATTCAGATTTAGTGGAAGCTCGGAAGCTTGCGGAAAGGTCAAAAACTTTATCTGAGGCCTTGGTAAGAAGTCTTTCCAACTAAAAGAACTTCAGCTTGACGGGCCATTGATTTGATACAAAATAGGTCATGCTTCGCCGAATCTTTTTTGCCGCCGTGCTCACCGCTGGATTCTTGCAATCCCAGAGCCCTCAATCTCAGAGCCGTTATAAGTGGAACGATGGCGATGACCATGGCGATGCTCCATTTCTAATCGAAGAAGGCTGGCGTCCCTTGTTCAATGGGCCTGCAAGTGTTGCCGGGTGGCAAGGTCAGGATGGCAAACCACTGGCCTGGATCACCACTTCAGCCGTTGTTTGGGAGCGCCTGCTTGGTCCCACCCGATTAGCTGCGCTGCCTGCCCAAGGCGACCGTCTGATGAATGGACCAAACGGAAAAGTGCACAACATCGTCAGCATTGAAAAATTTGGCGACCTGGAATTATACGTTGAATTTCTGATTTGCAAAGGCTCAAATTCTGGAGTGTACCTTCATGGTTTGTATGAAGTCCAAATTTTTGATAGCTATGGTTCCTCTGAACCAATGAAAACTTCCGATGGCGGGGGCATCTATCACAAGTGGATTGACAACCAGGGAATTGGCGGTTCCGCACCATCGCGCAACGCCAGCAGGCGTCCAGGGGAATGGCAAAGTTTTCACATCTGGTTCCGCGGCCCGCGTTTCGATGCAATCGGCAAGAAGACAGAAAATGCCAAATTCCTTCGCGTACTGCACAACGGATTATCGGTGCAGGAAAATGTGGAAATAGACGGACCAACACGGGCCGCAATGAACCTTCCCGAGTCCGCTATAAATCCAGTGATGCTGCAAGGGGATCATGGTCAGGTAGCCTTCCGGAATATTTACGTACGTCCGTTGCAGCCAACTGTTAACCGCTAGTGTTTGAGTAAGCAGCGCAAAGCCTGGGCTCATTGTGAAAGCTACAATAAAGCCATGCACGCTCTAGTCCTTCACAACGACAGAATCAAACCCGCTTCCGATACTTTTCTTACCGCCGGTCAGGTTGGCTTCTTAAACGGTTGGGGAGTATTTTCCACTATCCGCGTCCGCGATGGTGTTCTGTTCGCCTTTGAACGACATTGGGCCCGCCTTGTTCGCGATGCCAAGTTGATGCGTGTTCCCATGCCCCATTCTGCCGATTGGCTGCATCAGCAACTTCTTAAACTCGTCGACGCAAATCAAGCCCATAACGCCACTCTACGCATGGCAATTGTGCGCAACAAAGGCGGCATGTTTGAAGGACCAGATCAGGTTCGCCCCTTTGAGCTAATCGGTTTTACCGCCGACTTGCACCCCTGGGGCGAATTCGCTCGACTTGGGGTTATAGAAAATGCCCGCCATGCCGCATCGCCATTTGCAGGAACCAAAGTGACGTCCTGGTGCCAGAATCTTACTTGGCATGAATGGGCGCATGAACAGGGTTATGACGAAGTAGTGCTGCTCAATGAACATGGCGAAGTTAGCGAATGCACTTCTGCCAACATCTTTGCTGTTTTTGGCAACCAGATAGTCACTCCACCCATCCGTTCGGGCTGCTTGCCCGGCATCACTCGGGAACTGTTGCTGGATACCGTCTCGGCTCAAGGATTGGATATCTCGGAACGAGTTTTGCGATTGCCCGATCTGGAAAAAGCTGACGAAGTTTTCATCACTTCCACCACTCGGGAACTGATGGCGGTGAAATTTATTGAAGGAATCGTCTTGCAACAGCAAGGATCGGCCAGAGATCTTTTGCAGCAAGAGTTCACAAAGTATGCTCAAATGTATGTGGCGACCCCCGCAAATGAGGGTAAAAAAGGGGCCGCATAGGCGTTCCGGGTACCAATCGCCTGCCTATATAGTACGTATATTCATTTTTGCTTTGCGTTAAGGATAAAGATGGTTACAATTAGGTTCAAACGGAAATCCATGGCCCAATCGTGCCCATCTTGCGGTTCAACTAAGTTTCGTATATCGAAAGTTAGAGGTGTGTTGGAACGAATCGGGCTTTTCCTTGGGTATCAACCTGCTCGATGCCAAGGTTGCGAAGAACGAATGACCATCCGCATTTGGAGTTTTGAGCACCTGATTTTCGCCAAATGCCCCCGCTGTCATAGAATGGACCTGACCAAATGGTCTACATCCCGCTATCGTCCCAATTCATCAACCACCTTAAAACTGACATTTGGGGCAAAGCCGGTGCGTTGCGAGTACTGCCGCTGTAATTTCGCCAGTTGGAAAGCCATCAAAGAAAAGTTCAGTTACAGCAAGCGTGCTGGACGAAGCCAAATTCTGATCCCAGTTTCTGGAAATAAAGTGGGTGTTGCTTTGGGCGAGCAAACTCCGACCCTACCCCCGGTCAGAGCAGAAAAAGTGGGACATACTTCCTAAAGTGGAATAGGCATTCTGCCTTTTCGCCAAAACAGCCCGCTAACCCAGTTCTTCCACTCGACGAAGCATAGCCTTCCTGGCCGCAAGCACTGTTCCCTTCGCCGCCGCGCTAGTCGAAGCCAGAGCCGTCAAATGCCCCATCTTACGACCAGGCCGCGGCTGCAATTTTCCATAAACGTGAATTTTCACATTAGGGAACATGGCCGCAGCAGCCCAATCTGGCTCTCCGTTGTCCCACATATCTCCCAGCAAATTCGCCATCGCCGCCGGTCGAAGCAAATCAGTCGCACCCAAAGGCAAACCGCATACCGCCCTCAACTGCTGTTCAAACTGACTGGTCACACTTGCATCAAACGTGAAATGACCTGAATTATGAGGTCGCGGTGCCAGTTCGTTGATCCGTAACTGGCCGTCCCAACTCAGGAAAAACTCCACACAAAGTACGCCCACCACATCTAACTCATCCATCACTTGACGCGCCAGATCCACCGCCTTCTGTGCGATGTTCGATTTCACGTTGGCTGGGGCCATGGTGACGTCTAAAATACTGTTGCGGTGATCGTTTTCAAGCACGCCGTAGTGCACAAACTCCCCGCGAACAGATCGCGCCGCCACCACTGAAAGTTCCTTTTGAAAGTCCACCCGTTTTTCTAAAACCGCTTCCTGTTCGCCGATGCTGGCCCAAGCCGCAGCGGCGTCCTCCACCGCATCCACCCGCACCTGACCCTTACCGTCATAGCCGAAACCGGCAGTCTTCAAAATAGCCGGGACCCCAATTTCTTTCAACGCGGTTTCCAGTTCAGCCGATGAACTGACTTTGCGAAATGGGACCAACGGAAATCCACTACGCATCAGAAACTGCTTTTCCCGTAAGCGGTGTTGTGTAATGTGAAGCACCGTGCCGTTGGGCCGCACAAGCGTATGTTCAGCGCAGACCGATGCGGTATCTGCCGGAACGTTTTCAAACTCGAAGGTCACCACTTGGACGCCTTCGGCAAACTTCTTTACGGCATCTAAATCTTCGTAACTCGCCGTCACTTCCTGATCTGCCACTTGACCGGTGGGCGTATCTGTTTCAGGTGAAAACGTGTGGACGCGATATCCCATCCGCCGCGCGGCAATGGTAAACATGCGGCCTAATTGGCCACTTCCCAATACTCCAATAGTGGATCCCGGTAGGATCGGTTCAAGACTCATGGAAGCGTATCAGCCTTTACCTTCGCCGATTGCTCCGCGCGGAAGGCTTGCAATTTTTTTCTTAGATCGGGCCGTGTGTTAGCCAGAATAGCAACAGCCAGCAAAGCAGCATTGATGGCTCCTGCTTTGCCAATGGCCATGGTTCCCACGGGAACGCCGCCCGGCATTTGAACAATGGATAACAATGAATCCATACCCTTCAAAGCGTGACTTTCAATCGGCACACCCAACACCGGAACCAGGGTTTGCGACGCCACCATGCCAGGCAGGTGAGCAGCCCCACCAGCACCGGCGATGATCACTTCCAATCCCCGTGATTCAGCAGTTTTGGAAAACTCCACCATCCAATCCGGCGTGCGATGGGCAGAGACCACTTGGCATTCATGATCAACATGAAACTGCGTCAAAATCTCCGCCGAATAGCGCATGGTTTCCCAATCAGACTTACTGCCCATGATCACAGAAACCAGCGGATTACTCACCGTTGCTATTGTCCCTGGCTAAGCGAGAAGCCGGGCTTCCCGTCAAAGTTATACAGATTTTCAGTCTTGATGCAATCAAAACCAGCGGCACCCAATTTGCTCAACAGCTTTACGATTACCGTATATTCAAGGACGCCCTTGCCCATATAGCGGCAGCACCATTGATCGCTTGTCAGCGTGTTGCTGTTGCCTTTGGGATAGACGCTGACGCCGCGGTTAGAGATGCCGTAGAGTAACAGGCCACCTTTCACCGCTTCCAGCTTCTTGCCCAAATCCAAGCCGTTGCCACCGGTCCAATCTAAGAACACATCCACGCCCACCAGTTCCTTCTTTTCTATCTTCGGAACCTTCAGCGCCTTCACTTTTTGTTTCGGCGCCGGTTTGTAGGCCACCGTCTTCAGCGTTTTAGGCTTCTTGCCTAAATGCTTCACTACGGCTTGAGCAAACTCTCTGGTGCCAACTTTTTCCTTGCTCTTCCCTTCGGCAAAAATGTCGTAGGTGTGGAAGCCGCTTTCTAAAGTTGCCAGCCAGGCGTTGTGCACCAGCTCCGCAATGTCCGATTGGTTAATGTGGTTCAGCATCATTACTGAACCCAGCAGCAGGCCAGAAGGGTTGGCCAAGTTCTGCCCGGCACGACGTGGAGCGGAACCGTGAATCGCTTCAAACATAGCCGCCCCGGAACCGATGTTTGCCGAACCGGCAAGGCCCACGGAACCGGCAATCTGCGCTGCAACGTCGGAAAGAATGTCGCCGTACAAGTTCGGCATTACGATCACATCGAAAGCTTCGGGAGTATCGGCCAGCTTAGCTGCGCCAATGTCCACAATCCAATGATCGTTTTCAATGTCTTTATATTCTTTGGCAACATCGTCGAACACTTTGTGGAACAGGCCATCGGTCAACTTCATGATGTTGTCTTTCATGAAGCAGGTAACGCGCTTGCGGTTGTTCCGACGGGCGTATTCAAAGGCGTAACGAACAATGCGCTCGCAACCCGGCTGGCTGATCAGCTTCAGACACTGCATCACCTGCTGGGTCTGGCGATGCTCAATACCGGCATAGCAATCTTCTTCATTCTCACGAACAATCACCACATCCATGGCTGGATGCAATGTGTCCACGTAAGGGTGATAGGCCACGCAAGGCCGCACGTTGGCATACAGGCCAAGCATCTTACGGGTGGTGACGTTGAGGCTCTTGAACCCCCCGCCTTGGGGAGTTGTGATGGGCGCTTTCAGAAATACTTTGGTGCGTTCCAAAGATTCCCAGGCCCCCGGTTCAATGCCCGTGGAATTGCCACGCAGGTAAACCTTCTCGCCAATTTCGATGGTTTCAATTTTGATGCGGGCGCCGGCTTCTTTAAGGATATGGAGGGTGGCCTCCATAATTTCGGGCCCGATGCCGTCGCCATGGGCGACCGTGATCGGTGTCAATTTTGCCATAGGGTAACTCACTAAGATACCGTTTTCCGATAGTGTTGGGCAAGCATAAGGTTGGGCAGTGGGACCCAATCTTATCCGCAGATGTCGCAGATGCGCGCAGATAAAGCGACAAGGCGTTTGAATTATAGTCTTGAGCATCTGCTTTTATCTGCGCTCATCCACGGCTAAAAATCCTTTTTGATTCTGCCCAACTCTGAAGAAATTGTGATCGCGTATCAAAACAAACCGTTTGGTTATTGCGGTTATATCGTTTATGCAATACCGAAACTGGAAGCTTTTGTGCCGACTCTCACCACGCCAATTTCAAAGACAACCGCCGACGCAAAACAGTTTCGTGCCTTGCGCCGCCTCGCGCAAAATAGCTCAGCGAAACTCGTCGGAAAAGGCGGCGAATCTATGACTATCCCGCCGTCCGTAAGGACGCTGATCGCGGAAATCGCGCGTAACATGGAAGCGGGGAAAGCGGTGTCTATAGTCGCCGAACACCAGGAGCTGACCACACAACGAGCTGCGAATATCCTTGGCGTTTCACGGCCAT
>JANMWO010000195.1:0-3255 GCA_031394025.1 Acidobacteriota bacterium | reverse complement strand
AGCCACCAGGTGTCACCCTGATCGCCAGTACGGCGGCCTTGTTTAACCAACTTCGTTCCCAATGGCATCACTCCGCCCATTTTCGCTAGCGCCTGATCCTGTGATGGGAAAGGACCGTCTTTCACGCCGGTGATTTCCAGCATGGCGGCTTTTTTCAATAACGCTTTCACACGACCGGGATCGTCCACCCCAGGCATCTGCACAATAATTTCGCTCTCCGCATCACGACGTCCCTGCTGTTGAACCGTTGCTTCGGTAAGTCCAAAGCCGTTCACGCGATTTTCAATCGTGCTCTTCGCCCGGTCAATCGTATCGCGGCGCAGCACTAGGGCGGCCGTCGGCTTGATGTTCAACCGGTAGTCCATGGCTGAAGTGGAATTCAAGGTCCAATCCGGAAAGTTGGTGGCGATCATCTCGCGGAAGGCGGCCAGCTTATCGTTGGAGACAGCCTTGATGTTGATCTGAATGGTCTCGGCTTCTTCCAGCTTCTGCGGATCGTTGCGGTCAATCGACGCGTAATCCACATTTGACTTCTTCATCTGGTCTTTTAGTGAGTCAATAATGCGATCCGCCTCTGCTTTGAAAGCATCCTGCACTTGTACCTGAAGAACTAAATGGCTTCCGCCACGCAGGTCTAAACCCAGCTTTATATTCTGATTCCAATTGGCAATCAGCTCATCTTTCGACTTAGGCAAACCGATGATGCCGTAAATGCAAACCAGAATGATGGCAACTATGACCATCGTTTTCATTGTTAAATTCTTACCCATAAGAGAACACTTTCCTGCCTTACTTATTTAGCCGCCCGATCCGCAAACAAGCTGGCAACGGAACTCCGCGCAATGTGCAACTTGAGATTGTCGGGCTTGACACGAATGACGAGGGTTTCGTCGTCGTTAATCGATTGAATACTCCCGATGATACCGCCATTGGTGACCACCGTGTCACCGTTCTTCAATCCCGCTACCATTTGCTGTAGCTCTTTCTTCTGCTTTTGCATCGGCATGAACAGCAGAAAATAGAAAATTGCGAATACCAGCAGGACCGGAATGTAGCCAAGCATCGCATTTGCGTTTGGCGTTGTGAGTTGTAAGAAAAGACCTAAAATCAATCGGTGACTTCCAGTTGCGCTGAGCGCGTTGTTTGTAAAAATTCGGGAAAGGCCCCAAGGAGAATAGACTGCCTCATCCTGCGCATTATGTCAAGGTAACAATGAATGTTGTGCAATGTGGCTAGTACTGAGAACAGAATTTCCTGGGCAAGGAACAGATGGCGGAGGTACGAACGGGTAAAGTTCTTGCACGTGTAGCAATTACAAGTACTGTCAATAGGCTGATGGTCCTCCCGATACTGGGCGTTTTTGATGAGTACTTTTCCCTGCGATGTGAACAGGCATCCATTGCGTGCATTGCGGCTGGGAAGCACGCAATCCATCATATCCACGCCCCTGGCCACATACTCGGGTAACTCTTCCGGCATCCCCACACCCATCACATACCGGGGCTTGTCCAGCGGCAACAAGGGGGCCGTCAACTCAGCCATAGCCAGACTTTCCGGACGGGGTTCGCCGACTGATAATCCACCTATGGCATACCCTTCGGCATCCAGTTCCATCAACTGCTCGGCGCATTGCTTGCGCAGATCCCCATACATTCCGCCTTGCACAATCGGGAACAGGGCATGGCGAGTCGGCAGACTATCCTGACGTTGGCGGTAATGCTCAAATGCCCGTCGAGCCCAGCGTACAGTACGTTCCGTCGAAGATTTTACACGATCATGGCTGGCCGGATATTCAATGCATTCGTCCAGCACCATCATGATGTCACTACCCAAAGCCACCTGGACATCCACTGTGGATTGCGGAGTAAACACGTGCCGGTCTCCATTCAAATGACTATGGAAAACCACACCCTGTTCCGTCACCGTGCGAATTTTGCTCAGGCTAAATACCTGAAAACCACCGGAATCGGTGAGGATTGCCCTTGGCCAGCGAATATATTCGTGAAGCCCGCCAAATTGAGCCACCAGTTCATGACCAGGGCGCAGAAACAAGTGGTAGGTGTTGGAAAGAATAATTTTCGCATCCAACTCCTCAATCAGTTGTTTTGGCGTCAGGCTTTTGACGGTCCCTTGCGTTCCAACTGGCATGAACACAGGGGTTTCAATGGTTCCGTGAGGAGTATGGAGCAATCCGGCACGAGCCCCTGTATGCGGGCAAGTGGCTTGGATCTCAAATCGAAGAGCTTTGTTGGAAGACTGAGGCATGAAATTGAGGACCTTTCTATTATCACTGGTTGCTATACTCGAAATCTTGGTTTCGATTCAACATGTTTCGAAGATTTATCCGCTCTACAAGCGGCCCATCGACAGGCTGATTGAAGCAATTCCCTTGCTGGCCGAAAAGCGCAGCACAGAGTTTTGGGCCCTCCGCGATGTCTATATACGTGTCGAAAAAGGTGAGTTTTTCGCATTAGTTGGCCCCAATGGATCAGGAAAAAGTACATTGTTGCAGGTTGCAGCAGGTATTTTGCAGCCATCTCGCGGCCGTGTCACTACCAGAGGGCGGGTTGCCGCACTGCTCGAACTGGGTGCAGGCTTTAATCCGGAATTCACCGGTCGTGAAAATGTGTACCTTAACGGCGAGATCATGGGCATCAAACGTGGCGAGATCGACACGATTTTCCCCAATATAGTAGCTTTTGCTGAGATCGGTGAGTTCATGGATCGCCCAGTGAAGGAATACTCCAGCGGCATGTATGTTCGCCTTGCCTTCGCCACTGCAATTCATGTTGAACCTGAAATCTTGATTGTGGATGAGGCGCTGGCTGTCGGCGATGCGGTGTTTGCCAATCGCTGCATTCGCAAATTGGAAGAGTTGAAGGAACGCAAAGTTACCATCCTATTTGTTTCACATGATTTAGGAATCGTGAAACGGCTGGCAGACCGGGCAGCATTGTTGATTCATGGGGAAGTGGCCGCATTGGGCAAGCCCAGTGATGTGGTGAATCGTTACATTGGCCTGGTTCATGAACTGCAATTGCGTGAACATTCAGAGCCGGACAAAGTTGGAAGCTATCGTCATGGCGATGGCGGAAGTCGCATAACTGCTGTGGATTTGGTCGGCGAACGAACTTCAGTGATGAACGGCGAGACGGTGAAGATCCGGGTGCGGGCGGAGATTCTGAGGGACATGGAATCGCCACAAGTTGGATTGTTGATTCGCAATCGGTTAGGCCTGGATATTTGGGGTACCAA
>JANMWO010000168.1:0-25392 GCA_031394025.1 Acidobacteriota bacterium | reverse complement strand
AACACACTCCAGTTTGGACCTTCGCTTGCATTGCATAAAGCGGTACGAGTCATTATAAGGAGAACAGGAAAATGCTTTGGACTATTTGTTTAATTCTGCTGGTGCTGTGGGCACTGGGTTTAGTTACAGCCTACACCATGGGCGGATTGATTCACATATTGCTTGTCGTCGCACTGGCCATGATGGTCATCAACCTCATTCAAGGACGCAGAGTGGTTTGACGGTGCCAATCGCCATTGGTGGCAAATTGACGAAATAAGGTCAGTAAGATCACTTGCGGTGATAGTTGGCCAGCAAAAGACACTGATCTTTGTTCCACAGTGTTGCTTCATCGACGGCACGCATGGACCAAATCAATGAACCGGCGTATCCCAGTTGCTTCACCTTTTGCAGCCGTGCATCTAACGTTTGCGTTTCGCAAGGCCAATACATGGCCGGGGCCGACGCAAATTCCCCCACCAGGCATGGTTGACTGGTAACCTCATTTGCCGCTGGCAAATCAGCTCCGCCTTGCGCGTAATAGTGGAACTGTTGCAGGCTAATTCCCAAATTTTCCGCACCCCATTCTGCAATGGTCCTCCAATGGGCAAAGCCAACTGTGGATAGAAAACCGCTCCTGTTGATGCGGTCCACCGCCTCAGAAATATAAGCCATCATGGCGTCCAGCGGCACAGTCTTTTTCTCGTCTACAGGCTCCCAAAACTTCCACTGCGCCCCACCAGTGCACCATTCCGGTTCGTTGATCGGTTCCCAAGCGTAAATCGCATGGGGCTGGGCTCGGGAGGCTTCCAGTAACGGTTCCAGAACACTATCCAGAAAGATGCGGCGTTGAATCTCATCGCGCAATACAGTAGACCGGCCACATTTCACATAGCCTTCACTCACCTTCACCATTGGAAAGTTCCAATGAAAATCAATCAACGATGGCAATAACTTCACATCTGCCTTGGAACACAAGGCAAGTACTGCACTGAAGTCGGCAACAATGTTATTAATGGCCGCGTCGCCTGGCGGCAGAACATAGAAGTGACCATCGGCTTGCGGCGCGCTGGTCCCGGTGCCATAGGCCAAACCATCTGCCAGTACAAACCATCGCACAACTTCGATGCCCGATGCAGGCAAATCCAATAAGTCCTGCAACAGCATTTGGTGTTGCGCGGCTCGAAAAGCTTCCCGATCCAAGCCGCCCGTCCAACCTTCAGGAGGATCCCCAAAGTCCCAACCGTAATTCATCCAGGGATAGTTGATGCCAGTTACGGTTCCAGATACTTTTGCAGCCATCCCAGAACCTCTTCCATGTGCTTACGACTATTTTCACCCTTCAATATCCAGTGGCCTTCGTCGGGAAACAGCAGTAACCTTGTGGGCACTTTGCGACGCTGCAGTATCTTAAACGTTGTCATGCTTTCAGACATAGGAACGCGGAAATCCAGCTCACCTTGGGTAATCAAAGTTGGAGTCTTGAACTTACCCGAGTAACGCAGCGGACTCTGGTCATTCCACTGACCACCAGCCTCCCAAATGGGCCCACCCATGCGTGACTCGCGATCCAGACCACCATCGTTGGTGCCATATTGCGATTCGTTATTGATGGCCCCTGCATGGTTCACAATGCAGCGAAACTGGTTGGTATGGCCATTGAACCAATTCATCAAATAGCCACCGTAACTAGCCCCTGCCGCCGCTTGACGTGATTTGTCAATGAACGGATACTTGGCCGCCGCCACGTCGATTGCTTCCAGAATCTCCTCCGCTGGCCCACGCAGCACATCGCGTTCAATATCATCAGCAAACTTCTCCCCAAACCCAGTGGAACCTGTATAGTTGGTTTGCAGCATCACGTATCCACGCGACACCAGCAAATGATAATTCCACCGAATAGAAAACGCATCTTTGGACATGGCGTTTGGGCCGCCATGAGGAAAAATCAGCAGTGGATATTTCTTAGCTGGGTCAAAGTTAGGTGGGTAAGTGAGTATGTTGTGGATCTTCTTGCCGTTCTTTGCGGTGAACCAAAAATGCTCCACTGGCCGCATGTCGATTTCCGCAATCCGCGCAGCGTCAAAATTAGTTAGTAACTTATGAGTGCCGCGAGCTGCGTCCAACAGTACCACCTGCGTAGGTTGCACAGAACTACCGTACAGGGCGATCAAGCCATTCGTTGTGGGGTTAAGTTTGTTATATCCTTTGGCGAACTCCTTCACTGCGCCACCCTGTGCTGGGATGGTGAAAATTTTATCGAACCCATCATCTTCAGCTTCCAGATACAACGTTTGGCCATCAGCGGTGGGCGTGAACGATGTTACAGATCGATCCCAGCCTGCAGTTAGTTCCACCACTTTACTGCCTTCCACACGCACCAGCCGAGTGATGGAATAGAGTCGCTTTTCCGATGGGCTTCGTGCGGCCAAGGCATACAGCGTTTTTCCATTCGGACTGAAACGCGGATTGGAGTAACTGCCGCCAGCAGGAGTCAACAGATTGGGTTCGCCTCCAGTAACTGACAGTTGAAACAACTTCGATTCCACTTTGGCCGACATCGTTTCATCGCGATTCACTATGGCCGCAAATACGATGAATTGACCATCTGCTGCCCAGACCGGCTGAAGGTTCTGTTCAGAAGATCCAACAAATAGGCCACTGAATCCAGGCATGGCCGCAAGTTTTGTTCCTTCTAATAAATCGCGGACCTTTGCGTTCTCACTTACTTCCTGAACAACTTCCTGAACAAAGAGATGCACCGCTGTTTGGTCAAGCCAGGCATTCCAATAACGGATGGGAAAGGTATCGTACACCCGCGCATTGTATTTACGAGCCTTGCGCTCAGCAGCCAACTGCTTGTTACTCTCCACATTGCTTTCAAACAAGATCGCTTTGCTATCAGGACGCCATTGCGGATTGCGAGCTCCTGCTGCCATGTTAGTAAGTCGTTCTGCTTCGCCACCTTGCAATGGAAGAATGTAGATCTGCGTAGCTTCGTCACCTTCGCGTTTAGCGGAAAAGGCAATTCGAGTCCCATCCGGACTGAACGCCGCACCGGATTCCCCGCCCCGTGTAGCGGTCAGCCTGCGCGGCTGCGCGCTTCCATCAGTGGACGTGATCCACAGATCAGCAACAGTTTTAGCCGGATCATAATCGGGCTCAGTTACTGAGAAAATAACTTGTTGCCCATTTGGACTAACCACAGGGTCACCCACACGTTTCATCATCCAAACATCTTCGTGAGTGATCACACGTTTGCCAGCGGCGAAGGTAACGGTCATAAGTGAAAGAATAATTACAATACGGAACAGTGGTTTCATTTAGCCTCAATTTGCGGACGGATTACGGCGACGTTCAACTTTGCCATTTCTCTTGTAAGTGCATTAAACATATCATCCCCTTCAAAAAGTCCCACCACTGCTCCTCCGGAACCAGCAAAATTGGAGCTGGCACCCACGCTGCGAGCAGTTTGAACCATCTCCAAGTTACCTTGGTTGATGTTGTACAAAGTGGCGCGTAAGTCAAAGTTGGCGTTTATCAGTTGATGTAACTGTGCACGATCCCCGGCAAGCAGTGCTAAGCGGCCTTGTTCAGCGTAAGCAGCCCATTGGCTCATCGCATCCACAACTGCAGGCTCTTTCCGGTTCCAACGTTCCCGAATGTTGTTATGAAACACTTCGGTTCCTTCGCTCAAACTGCGACGATAAGCCAGATAGACACCCTGCATCAATTGCGGGTCAAGCGCTTCATATCTGCCGTAACCTTGTTGTTGCATTAGGTCTTTATCAAAATCCATATAGACCAAGCCTTCATAAGATTGAATGACCCTATCCTGCAGCCCCGCATTAACACCCAGTTCAACGGTTTCAGTTTCTAAAGCGATATTGGCTAACACTGGCAGCGGCAGCGAAATATCATAATATTTGCAAATTGCCCGCAGCGCTGCGGTAACAATTGCCGAGGAACCACCCATACCCAGCCGCAAGGGAACTGTGGATTCATACTCTAACGTGAAGTTACGGTCAGGCAGCTCAATTTCATGCTCCCGGCAGTAATCCATAAACCGCACAATCAACGCCTGAATAATTCGAATGCCGCCATAGTAACCGCGCCAGCGTGTGGTTTGGTAAAGGTCATCCAAGTTTTCGAATATCGGCATGTCAGCCTTTGCTGGCTTAATTTCCAGTCGCGCACTGGAGTGAAGCAACACTCGCGCCCGAAAGTTTCTTACAAGCAGAGCAATCGTTTTCCCATAGTAACCATCGCTGGGATTGCCAAGAAAACCTGCCCGCGCGTACGCGTATGTTTCAATCATACTTGTCTCCCTTGCTTAGTCTTATTTCTTCACACAGACTCGCCTACATCAACCATACTATTGAAGATATGCGAATTGTGCTGCAACGCGCAAAAGAAGCGCGGGTGGAAGTGGATGGCGTCATAACCGGTCAGATCCCGCACGGGCTGGTAGTCTTTGTCGGAGTGGGTAAAGACGACAGCGAACAAGATGCCACCATGTTAGTGGATAAAATCACCAATCTACGAATTTTCAATGATAGCAACGGGAAAATGAATCTTAACATAGAGCAAGTGGGTGGCTCCTTGCTTATTATTTCTCAATTTACTCTGTATGGAAACATCAGCCGCGGCAGAAGACCAAGCTTTGATGAAGCTGCTGCGCCTGAAAAAGCTCAAATCTTGTATGACTATTTCGTTGAAACAGCCAAGTTACGCGGGTTACAAGTACAAACTGGAGTATTCAGAGCATCCATGAAAGTACATTTAATTAATGATGGTCCAGTAACTTTAGTATCCGATTCAAAAACTCTGTGATACACTGTGCCTGAGTAACGTAGTACGAGTTACTAATTCTGGGAGCAAGAGGTAACCACAGGACATGAAGCAAGGAACAAGCAGTCTAGCCGCCTATTATGTAGCGGCTTTGAAAGGGCTGGAGCAAGAAAAGAATCGTCTGGAAGAAGAGATTCGTGTAGTCCGTGCATTACTGGCACGCCATGCCGGAGGCGCTAAGGCAACTCCTGAAGCAAGTGCCGCAACAACCGCCAAAAAGCCTCGTAAAAAGCGGGAACTTAGCGCCGCCGCAAGAGCGCGCATCGCTGCAGCGCAGAAAAAGCGTTGGGCTGAATTCCGCAAGAAGAGCTAACTTTTCATTAACAAGGGCGCCAGTTGAACTCATTCATCATCTGTTCAACCCTACCAGCGCCCTTGATTTTTCCCTTCTCAAAAAACACCGCCCGGCTTGCCAATTGTTGAGCAAAATGAGTATCATGCGTAACAATCAACTTAGCTTGTGGCAAGGATCGTAGTAATTCCACTAATCCCCGTTGACCAGGCGGATCTAAGAAGGTTGTTGGTTCATCCAGAATCAAAATCTCTGGATTCATAGCCAACACACCCGCGATCGCCACCCGCTTCTTCTCCCCCGCACTTAAATGGTAAGGAGCTTTCATTGACAAATGATCCATCCCAACACTACTTAGTGCGGCCAAAGCAACTCGCTTCGCTTCCTCCGAATCTAACCCTTGATGCAGAGGACCAAAAGCTACATCTTCCAACACACTGGGCATGAATAACTGTTCATCAGAATCTTGAAATACCATGCCCACCTTACTCCTGATCTCCACTAAGTTCTTTTCACATAGTGGCAGACCGCAGATGGTTACTACTCCTTCACTTTCCAGTAATCCATTCAAATGCAAAATGAAAGTAGTTTTTCCGGAACCATTCGCCCCAAATAAAGCCACCGTCTCCCCCCGCATAAGTTGAAAATCCACTCCTGCCAGCGCGGTGGTTCCATCTTCATACCGATACTTCAATCCACGCACATCAACTAACGGAAGCAATGCGTACTCCAATAAAAAGTAACAATGAACCTATGGCGATGAATAAGTCACGTCTTCCCAAGGTCGGCTTGGTTAGAACCGGAAAACCGCTGCGGCCTCCACCTCTTGAAAGTGTTGCCCGGTGAATTCCTTCTGCTCGATTGTAAGCACACGCGAATAATACCGCCAATGCCCCACCTGCCCGATCCAGCAAGCTTTGTCTGTTAGATCTTGTCAGACGGCCTGCATCGCGTGAAGCGGCGGCCCAGCGCATCCGTTGGCCTTGATCGGCGATAACAAACAAGTAGCGGTATAAAAACTGTGCTATTTCTAACATCCTGGCTGGTATCCAGAAAGATTCCAATGCCGCAAGGATCAACGGCAGCGGAGTTGTGGCCACCATCAGAAGGGTAGCCAACACACACAGTTGACTGCGCGCAATCAGTGCCAAAGCGATTCTGGCATCGCCATTAGACAAGTAGGAAATCATTGCGAAACACAGTGCAAATGGAAGGGTAAGCGCTGCGCGAAGCAACAATCGCCGCATAGGTAACTCACTTCGTACCAACGCAATCATGACGATGGTGCCGAACCCGATGTAAGCCACCCATCCGTGCGACGGGGTTGTGGAGACGGCGATGAGGAACGCTACCGTCACCAATAACTTCACACGAGCATCCATGCCGTGTAAAGGTCCAGGTCCGCGCGCCCATTGTTCAATGGCGTTATGACGCACTTAGGAATTTCCACCAAACATTCGCTGCCGCCGAATCAAACGGGCCAACAAAAGACACGCCGCATAAACCAGTCCGATCCCAATCAACCCGGCAGTGGACTTACGCAAGTAACTGGATCCCAAAACCGGCATTTCATAGTTAGCCAGTGGAGCCTGCATCAGAACCCACTTATGCTTTTCTATGCCCATACTAACAGCTACTTTTTCCAATCCATCGGGCAGTGAAGATGCAAACAAGATGCCCACAATCACCAACGCACAGGCTGCCGCTAAAACTAACTTTTTCAGCGATGGAAGGTTAGTTCCAGGGGCTTTCACAAAGGTCGGATTCAATCTTTCAATAGCCTGCACCACAGTAACTGTAATCGCCCCTTCCAAAATTCCGGTTACAACAAACATCGTCAGCGACCCCATGAAAATGGTTGCAGTAAGTGGCGCCCCAGAGACTTTCAACATCAGCAGCGCCAGCACCGCACCGGTCACAACAGAAAGCAATCCGCCCAGAAAAATCGACACGCTACGCAGCCTTCCTGAGCCCAAAAAATAATATGGCAAGTAACCAGCAGTCACTCCGCACAGTGCCATGTTAAAAGTATTGGCTCCCCAGGCCAGCAATCCACCATCTTGAAATACAAGAGCTTGGATGCCCAAAATAACCGCCAAAACCAGCGCCGCTGGCATCGGTCCAACCGTAATCGCCAACAAAGTGCTTCCCAATAAATGACCCGTAGTGCCCAATCCTACAGGGAAATTAATCATTTGCGCAGCAAAGACAAAAGCGCCCATCACCCCTAATAAAGGCACCTGCCGCTCGCTACCAGCACCCTTCGCCCGATGCGAAAGATAGCCGATAGTTGGCACGCTTATCAGGTCAAACGTGGCCCACACTTCGGTCTTCAGAAACCCATCAGGAATATGCATACGAACTTTATTAAAGTAGCACGGACAGCAACACCCTGGCCCGGCGATACAATGGCACGCATGGGACAACTAAGCCGAATTGGCGTCGCGATAGATTCAGAACTGCTTGAAAAATTCGACGTCCTCATCGCCGGACGTGGATATACCAACCGGTCAGAAGCCTTTCGCGACCTCATTCGTGAAGAGTTAGTGCAGAAGAATTGGGAGAATCCTGATCGACAAGTGGTGGGCACAGTCACTTTGGTTTATGACCATCATGTGCGGATGCTGAATGAAAAGTTGACTAACATTCAACATGATCATTTCCACAATGTGCTTTCCACTTTACACGTGCATTTGGATCATGATAACTGTCTGGAAGTGTTGGTGGTGAAAGGGAAAGCGAAGGATGTACAAACCGTGGCCGACGCCCTGATTTCCACCAAAGGCGTGAAGCACGGCCAACTGACCCTCACCACTTCAGGTGCTGATTTATAGCTTGTCAGTTAGGGAAAATATCTCCAGTAATTTCATAGCAAGCGGTTCCCCACTTACTGCACCCTATTGACTCTCTATAAAACGATATGCAACAGTGACAACGATCACTTGGCCGCATCGCTGAATGCATACCCAAGAGAAGGAGGTTCGCTTGAGCAAAACCTTGCTGTGGCTGTTAGGGCTGATAGCGTTCGCCATCCTCGGTTATTTTTGCGTTTATCCGCACAACCACCACATTCAATCCGACGTGAATGATCGCACTGCTTCCGCGTTGCGCCAAGCCGGTTTGGACGCTAAAGTTCAGACTGACGGACGCGATATCATTCTGGCTGGAACAGTTCCTTCTCAAGAAGTAAAAACTCGTGCCGGGGAAATTGCCTTGGCCACTTGGGGAGTCAACTCGGTTGACAATCGCCTCATTGTGGAACAAGCCAAAGTGATTACACCGGTGCAGGCCGCCGCTAAATCCTGTCAGGCAAAATTCAACGAGTTATTGGCTGGGCAAAAAATAGAATTCCTTTCAGACAACGCACAGATCAACATCGCCAGCCACAAGCTTCTGGATAGCCTGGTTGAGGTTGCCAAAGAATGTCCTGAAGCCCGCGTGCAAATTGCCGGCCATACAGATAACCAAGGTCCGGCAGCTTACAACCAGAATTTAAGTGAGCGTCGTGCTGCTTCTGTGGTTGCTTACCTGAAGCAAAAGGGAATTGCCGCTGCCCGGTTAACAGCAGTAGGATTTGGCTTAAGCAAGCCGATTGCAGGCAACGATACCCCCATTGGAATGCAAAAAAATCGCCGTATTGAGTTCAACGTAGAAGGAATATAACCACCATGAGTTACTTGGTCTCACAAATGTGGCTTTGCCTGTTACTGGCGGGCGCGCTGGGTTTTTTGCTGGGCTGGTTGCTGAAGCAACTCGGTTTCGGCAGTAAGTTGGCAGAGTTAGAGGCAAGCTGGAAATCCAGGTTCGTCAGCGTAGAAAGTGAACGCGATAAGCTGCGCAGCAGTGTTTCCGATCTTACTGGGCAAGCGAAGAAATTGGAAACCGATTGGACCTCTAAATACTCCAGCTTGACTGCTGATCGTGACAAGTTACAACTCTCCCTATCAGCTTGGGAAAAGAAAAATATCGCATTAGAAGCCGATTGGAAAGGGAAGTGGAATTCTCTTGATGTCGAAAGGAAAAAGCTGGCCGCAGACCTGGAAACTTGTGGCGCAAAATCACTGGCTGCAGAAAAAGAATTAAGCACCTGGAAGCTGAAAATTAGCGATCTTGAAAAAACCACCGCGTCAGCCAGAGAAGATCATTCCTCACTCAGCTCCAGGTTAGCCGCCGGGGCTGCCGCCTTGGCCGTAGCGGAAGCGACCCGTGTCACGCTGGGCAATGATTCCAGAAAGCTGGCCACGCAGTTACAAGAAGCGCAAGCCAAACTGGGCACAACGGAAGCCGAATGGAAGTCCCGTTTCCTACATTTGGAAAATCAGAACATAACGTTGAAGTCCGATTTTGAATCCAAAAGCAAGCAGGATCACGACCTGAAAGCAAGGCACGCCGCCGCCGAGGCAGATTGGAAGTCCCGCTGGTTGCGGCTTGAAAAAGAACGAGACGATCTTAAGACGAGTCTGGAATCGAAACCCAAGCAAGATCAGGAAGAACATGTCAGACATGCCGCCGCTGAAGCCAACTGGAAGTCCCGTTGGATGGTGCTTGAAAAAGAACGTGACGATTTCCGCAGCCGCTTTGACGCCTCAACCGCCAGTATTAGCGCAAGCACGCTTCACATCACAACCCTGGAATCAGAAATCGAAAAGTTGAAGAAATCTGCTGTGATCCCCGGTGATATTGAATATATAGAAGGCATTGGACGCTCCTATGGGGACAAATTGCGCGGGGTTGGCATTGCCTGGATTAAGACATTCCTGGATCGCTGTGCCAGTAAGTTGGGTCGAGTTGAAGTTGCCCAGCAAACAGGCATCAATGAAACTCTTCTACTTACATGGGTCAACATGGCTGACCTGCTACGCCTATGGGGAGTTACTCCAGATTGGGCAGAGTTACTGGAAGCATCCGGTGTAGATACGGTAAAGGAAATCAAGCATCGAATTCCAGAGAATCTCCATCCCAAGATGGCCGAAGTGAATGCAGAAAAAAACCTGGCACGCAGCCTGCCGAGTTTGGAAATGGTAACCAGTTGGGTGGAGCAGGCCAAAGCGTTGCAACCTTTGATCACTCATTAAGGGAACGTTGCTAGTTGGGACAAGTCCAATGGTCTGTGGACATGTATACTTCATAGACACGAAAGGTAAATCATGTATAAAGTCTTGTCCTTAATTATTGCTGTTTCCCGCTTGGCAGCCGCCCAAGATGCGCTGCCAACGGAATGGATCGATCCCGATACAGGTCATCGTGTGATTCGCCTATCGCGTGAACCCGGCACCGCATCGCTCTATTTTCACCAGAACGCTTACTCGGCGGACGGCAAGAAGTTAGTGGTCACTAACTCGCACGGTATTGCCACCATCAACCTTGCCACACGCCAGATTGAGCAGGTAGTAGAAGGCCGCGTAAATATCCTGGTGACTGGCCACAAGACGGGCCGAATTTACTACACCAAAGACGGCACCATCTTTTCTACCGACCTGGATACCAAAGCCACGCTTGAAGTTGCCAAGATGCCCGCGCAAGCAGGCCGCGGCGGGGCTGTTGCCGTCAATGCCGACGAAACCATGCTGGTTGGCGTCGCGGTGGACCCCGACGGAAAAACGGTTCCCCGTACTGCGCCTCCCAACGGCAATGGTGGAAGCTTAGAAAAGAATTGGGCGTCCGGGACACCCAAAATGCTCTATACCATCGACATCAAAACTGGAACGTTTCGCAAAATTTATACCGAAAACGACTGGACGAATCACCTTCAGATGTCGCCAACAGATCCGAACTTAATCATGTTTTGCCACGAAGGCCCCTGGCACTATAACGACCGTGTATGGACCATTCACACCGATGGAACAGGGCTTCGACTCATGCACGAACGGACGATGAATATGGAAATCTCCGGCCACGAATTTTTCTCAGCCGATGGCAAAACTGTTTGGTACGATCTGCAAACTCCCAAGAGCACGGTCTTCTGGGTTGCTGGGGTGAATCTTGCCACGGGGCATCGCACCTGGTACAACCTGGATCGCAAAGAATGGTCTGTCCACTACAATGTTTCGGCTGACGGAAAGCTGTTTGCTGGCGATGGCGGCGGACCCAGCAGCGTCGCCGCCCACGCCCCCGATGGGGAAACGCTGAACCCGCCTGGCAATGGTCAATGGATTTATCTTTACCGCCCTTCCATGGTCAATGCCAGTTCCTTCCGCGACAAAAAGGATTTGATCGACATTGGCTACTTCAAGGCAGAGCGTCTTGTGAATCTGGCCAAACACAATTACCGGTTAGAGCCCAATGTGACCTTTTCCCCAGACATGAAGTGGGTTGTGTTTCGATCCAATATGCTTGGGCCCACCCACGTCTTCGCCGTTGAGATAGCTAAGCCTTAGCCTAAATTCCGAAGTTGGGAGTTAAGTAGGACAGGCATCCTTGCCTGTCCTTTTCAGACCCTCGAAAATATCACCCCGCACTTAGGCGTCTCATATTTATGTATCATTGGCAGTGATGAAATCACTTATTGCCACAGTTCTCTTCCTGTCCAGTTGCCTTGCAGCCGACCTACAAATCATCCACCTATGGCCAAAGGGAGCCGCCAATTGGACGCCTCCCGCTGGTGGAGAAAAGATTGAAGAGCGGGGCAAGGACGGGGTTAAGGATCGCTCGGTGATGAACGTTACTGACCCCATCATCACCGTCTATCTTCCATCGCCGCAGGTGCGCAATGGTGCCGCTGTTTTAATCGCCCCCGGTGGTGGATATGCCCGTCTGGCTTATGACAAAGAAGGAATCGACGTGGCGTTGTGGCTGAACAGCATCGGCATTGCAGGCATTGTTTTGAAGTATCGACTTCCTGAAATGCCGACAAATGCCACTGAGCGTAAGGCCGTTTATAGCGATGCCCAAACAGCGGTTAAAACCGTTCGGGTCAGTCTGGAAGATGCCACAGAAGCCATGAAAATCATTCGGATCAATGCAGCCAAATGGAATCTGGATAAGGATCGCATCGGGATGATGGGCTTTTCCGCTGGCGGTCATCTGGCGGCATTAATGGGAGTGCAGGCAGAAGAGGTCCGCCCCAATTTCCTGGCGCTGATTTATGGCGCAATTCCAGGAAATTTGAATGTGACCAAAGACACGCCACAAACATTTTTAGCTCACGCCAGCGACGATCCTTCTGTTGCAACAGACACCAGCATCCATTTCTACCAGGCGCTTCGCATTGCCAAAGTGCCTGCTGAGTTACACATCTTCAGCGAAGGTGGGCATGGGTTTGGAATCAAGAAGTCAGGAAAGACATCTGAAAATTGGCCAGGCCGTTTTGAGGCCTGGTTCAAAGCAATGAAGTGTCCTTGCGAAAACTAAGACTTTCGGCGGGCAATCCCAATACAGGCCAACCCAGCACCGAGTAACATCAAAGTCGCAGGTTCCGGAGTAGCATTCCCCAAACCGGCTTGGCCACTAATACCAGCCACGCGAACAGCTCCTGGTGCGCTAGTATCGGTCACAATGAAATCAAGATTATTCAACCCACTAACAAATCCACTATTGAATGAGAAAGCTGTCAGTGCTTGGTAAGCCAATGGATCCACGCAGGTGCCACCGGCGTTAGGAAGAGTTCCTGATGTGGGTCCGCCATTCAGTTGCACAAGGCCGCAATTATCGCCTCCCCAATTTCCAGAAAGCGTAGCTGAGTTGGCGTTCAAACCTGTCATATTGAAAGTAATCCGAAACGTCCTGGTCCCGGCGTTGAAGCTTCCCGTAGAGGATTCTGAAAGCCAGCGTGAATTGGCATCATCAGGCAAATAACCTGGATGCACGTACGTCACTGGCGAACCAACTCCCACAATGGTGTAATGGCCGTCTACAGTTCCCGCGCCACCAACCAGCGCCAAATTTGACGAGTCCGTTCCGGTATTGAACAGCCCTGGAATCACCGCACCGAAGCCCGCAGGGATCAATCCAACACTCAGGATCATTTGTCTTACAATCTTATTCATTCTGTTAGTATTCTTCCTTACCAGATATTATCACTAACAGGAAATGAAATCGAGAACTAAAGTACTAAAAACCTATTGTTTTGTACTGGTTACCCTACACGTGAGGCGGCCCTACCCCCATTTGTGGGATAGCATAGCACTCACCCACATCACTTTACTTCCGATGTGGCTACGATTTTGGAGTCGGTGGAGAACTTTCTATACCCGCTAAATATAATTTCATTGGAACCGTGCAAGTGCTTCAGCAGCGCTAACCGGGCATCCAAATCCATCCGAAGCTTCGTTGGAACCCACAATTCATTGTTTATCAGCCCCAATTCCACACTGAACCGCGTACCTTTGGACAGCCTTGCCAGGAACAAGCCAATAGATATGGTGTCCAGCACCTCTGCTTCAAGGCGCATAATCTGCATTCCCTGCTTATCAATCCAAAATTTACCGCGAAGATTGGGCAACATCCGGGCTTGAAAACTGTTTGGCTTAAAACCAACCTTGGGGTCTGCCTGAATCACCCAGGCAGGTTTGCCATCAAGGGTTTCTTCTCCCACAATCGAAAAGTTGAAAGCATTGGGAACTTCCTTGACGAAGTCGCGATTCTTCTGCCGTTTGTCTTCCTGATCCTTGAAGATTTTGGTACGTTCCGCCTCAGAAAGTTTGGCCTGTTTACTGGCAAACTTGTCCAACTTCTGATTTTCCGAAAGCTGCTCTTTCTCCAGCAATGGAGCGCCATTTTTCTGCGTTAACTTTTTATACTGAGCCCCATAAATATAGCGGACTTCGTGCTGTTTCGATGTGGTGTTGGTCACCTTATTATTGGAATCTAATTCCCGCTCGGTTTCCGTCTGAAGGTAAATGTAGTCCCGACGAAGCTGGCTATTGCGGTCGTCCTTGGCCAACGCCGCGTCCACAATGGAGCGTGCATCGGGTGTTGCAGCCCGCAGGCAAATCGAAATAGCACAAATAATTACCAGCAAGTACATATTAAACATAAGACGTCTCAATCATATTGCGGTTGCAGGAACTTCAGCGACCTGCCTTCATTTTATCCAGGTAACTCTGGTTACTCTGCGCAGTGGCTGCCGATTGTTGGCTCATTTCCGTTAACCCGCCCTCCAAAGTGCCCGCGAAGAAGAACTCACGAACATCCTTGATGCCCATTTCCAGCGGGTAATCTTCAACCGGCTTGGTCAACTGGATCAAAATGGTTGCCTCCAGCCGATTTCGTCGCGCCTGCATGCTATTAATCACTGATTCCACGGCTTTCTGTCGGAAGAAATTCTTATCAGCAGACAAACGTGTCCCCGCACCCGCACTCAGCAAGGTGGCCAGAATTGTTTTAGTGAAACTAACTTTGCTGAGTGTTGCGGCAGTGGCCAAACCCAGTTCCACAATGTCGCTCCCGACGTTGAATTTACCACTGTCCATGAACAGGTTCCCTTCATAGTTTCGGTAATGGTATTCAATATCGGCCAGCAATCCGTAGATCACCCGGTTGCGGATGTCAGTAGCTCTGGCCGGGTCAGTTGAGCTGTTGCGATAACTCAGTAAATCATTGGCAAATTGAGCATCGCTGTAAATGGGGTTGGAGAGGATCCGGGGAACGGCGGGTCCGCGAATCTGGCGGGAACAACCGCTGAGTACAACTAAGAGTAAGCCTGTGGCAAGTTTGTGCATGCTGCATGAAAACCTACCATGGCACAGTGCAATCACTAATCCATGCAATTCGCTAAGTTACTGGTTTTTAAATCAAAACCGGGCAAAAATCCACTGGTGACTTCTGTTTCCCATCCTTTGGGAACCTCAATTGTAAAGGTTGGGTAAAGGTTGCTTATCTTTTATCCACTCCAGCTATCATTAGGATCAGAACGATGGAATTGCATTCGCCAACCCGATTGCTGATGATTGACGACGACGAAAAGTTGTGTCGTCTGGTGCGCAGCTATCTGGAGCCTTTCGGCTACGCATTGGACGCAGTTCACAATGGTCCTGATGGATTGGTACGGGCCCTGGCCGAACCGTATCAGGCGGTGATTTTAGACGTCATGCTGCCGGGGATGAGCGGCTTTGAAGTTCTGCAAGGATTGCGCCGCAAATCCACCGTTCCAGTGCTGATGTTGACCGCTTTGGGCGATGAGACGGATCGTATTGCAGGCCTGGAAACTGGTGCCGATGATTACCTGCCCAAGACGTTTTCCACCCGCGAACTTCTCGCTCGGCTACGGGCAGTTTTACGACGCTCGGTGCACACCGCAGCAGCCAGCAAGGGCGATGCACCTATTAGTAATGGCGGTTTAGTAATCGACACCGAAGCGCATACCGTTACGCTGGATGAACAAGTGTTGGTGTTGACTCCGGCAGAGTACGATATTTTGTTGTCGCTGGCCAGAGCGTCGGGCCGGGTAAGGACTCGGGAACAACTGTTGCTGGAAGTTGCCGAACGTGATTTTGAAAGCTTTGACCGGGCCATTGACGTCCACATTTCTTCCCTGCGCCGCAAACTTGCCGATGATCCAAAGTCACCGCGATTCATAGAAACTGTGCGAGGCGCCGGGTATCGAATGCGCAAGCCGGGGGATGAGCCTTGGCAATAAGATCACTGCGAACCAAAATTCTGCTGTTGGCCCTGTTGAACCTCACCCTGTTGGCAGCGCTGGTATTGTTCCCCATGCGAGGCAAATTTGAATCTATATGGATGGGCCCAATTCATGAACGGGTCATGGCAGTGACTCATGAACTGGCATTGGAACTGGACGAAGCGGAACCAGAACAACGCACTGCCCTGTTGGGAAAATACCGCGCCAAGCTGGGGATAGACTTATACCTATTCAATAACAATGGAACTCAGTTGGGTGGGCCTGCTGTGGTCTTACCTTCTCAGGTATATCAAAAACTGGTGGAAGGTCCGCGTGAAGGAATGCGGCCACCTCCCGATGATGGTCCACCAGGTGATGGTCGACGTCCAAGGATGGACCAGCCGCCACCTCCACCAGGCAGACGTCGTGGTCCGCCACCGGATGGAGGTCCGCCCCCGCGGCCACTTCGCGCAGGCGGTGGCGTGCCCAATAATATGTTTTTGGCGGAGGGTGGTTCACCAAATTTCTACTGGATTGGATCTCGCATTCCCATTCGGTCGGCTCGGTCGGAAGAAGATGACGAACCCGCCATTCGTGGCACCCTGATCCTGGCCACGGACTCGTTATGGAGTCACGGATTTTTCCTGTCCTTCGCCCCGGCACTGGGCTTTGTATTTGCAGCATTGGCAATTTCCGCCTTGTGTTGGTTGCCGTTAATTCACGGGTTGACTAATTCCGTACGGCAGATGCAGAAGGCCACCGGACAAATTGCAAGTGGGCACTTTGATGTGAATGTCAGCGAATCGCGATCCGATGAAATTGGTGCCTTGGGGACGTCCATCAACCAAATGGCCAGTAAGTTGAAGGGTATGGTGGAAGGTCAAAAGCTATTTCTGGCAGGTGTGGCGCATGAACTTCGTTCCCCGCTGGCGCGCATGGAATTGGAAGTGGAACTGTTGGGTCGCGGAGCTTCCCAGGGGCAACAGCAGCAGTTAACAGATTTGCGGGAAGACGTGGAACACCTGCGCGGATTAGTGGATGAGCTGCTGTTATTCACAAAATCCAGCATGCGTGGTGAACCTTTGCCATTGGTGGCGGTGGACGTAGCTGAAGTAATTGAACGGGCAGTGGCCTTGGAAGCAGTTAGTCCCTTTCAAGTAAGGGTAGAAGTAAGTGACGAGTTACAGGCACTAGGTGACGTCGATTATCTGTTTCGTGCGGTGGCCAATCTTTTGCGCAATGCGTTTCGATACGCTGGCAGCGACGGTCCCGTGACCGTCACCGCCAAAAGACAAGGAAACACGATTCACGTTGTGGTGGCAGACCAGGGCATGGGTGTGCCAGAAAACGCATTGGAAGAAATCTTCAAGCCATTCTATCGTTTGGAAACCGCAAGAGATCGCAAAAGCGGCGGCACCGGTCTTGGCTTGGCAATTGTCAGAAGTGCCATTGATGCAATGAAGGGAACCGTGAAAGCACGTAATTTGAAGCCCAACGGATTTGCAGTAGAAATCAGCTTACGTGCAGCCCGCTAAATTAGCGTTCAGTACGTTACCGAGCCGTGACCGCAAGGGAGCGGTGTTTCAAAGGCCTGATACGCTCCGCTCCAACACTTGAAGCTGTCCGATTGGAGATTGGGTTGGGTGGGGCAGGCCCGCAATTGTGTTATCAGCGTCCATCGGCGACCACCCGCGGCCAACAACCTGGGACGCTTATGGACGCTGATAACACCAATTTAAGCCAGGGAGCCACAGGTTCTCCCAACGAAGGTTGGAGATTCTACAGGGATGCGGGAAAACTAAGTGGCATTGGGCGGTTTCGCCTGCCATCTTCTTAAACCCTTACCTGAATGCGGGACGGCGGCGTACCGGAAACCCTTTGCAGAACCACTATTTCTCTCGCCCAGTGTCGGCTGAGAACCTGGGTGGTGGTGAAGAATGGAAACGCCGATTGGAAATGATAGAAGACGTGGCTGATATGCAGCGTTTAAGACGCACAACATATGCCGGATCTCCACTGGTCCCCGCATGACCGAGCGAACCAGAGAGCTTCCGCCGGAAATTATCACTATAGTAAAAGAGACTTCTATGGATCGGTAATGAGTTCACCACGATCAGCAGCGCGAAACAGTCTGCTTCCGTTAACGCTCGGGACTACTTCGTTCGCCGTATGTTTTGCGGCTTGGGGCTTGATTGCTGCATTCGCTCCGCACTTTCGCGATACTTTTCACCTCTCTGCTACGCAAGCTGCGCTGATGGTTGCCGTGCCAGTATTGCTTGGATCACTCGCTCGACTTCCTGTTGGCATGCTGGCGGACCGGTTTGGCGGGCGATTGGTTTTTTCGTTACTCATGCTGTTGTGCGCAGTGCCTGCCTTCCTGACTCCGATGGCTGAGACGTATACGCAGTTGTTAGTCGGCGGCTTCTTTCTTGGATTGGCGGGCTCTTCTTTCGCCGTCGGTGTCGGATTTATCTCGCGCTGGTTTAGCGCAGAAAAGCAAGGCAGCGCGCTGGGTGTTTACGGATTAGGGAACATCGGTCAATCCGCCGCCGTCTTCCTCGGACCGCTGCTCGCAGTCTCCCTCGGCTGGCAAAATGTTTTCCGAGGTGTGGCCGCGATGCTGGCCATATGGGCAATCGTATTTTGGCTGTTCGCGCGAAACGCCCCGGTGATGATCCGTCCAAAATCAATCGGCGAGATGGTTCGATTGCTTGCACGCGAACGTCTCTCATGGGCACTCTCCGCATTCTATTTCCTGACGTTCGGCGGTTTCGTCGCCTTCTCAATTTACCTGCCAAGCCTCTTAAGCGATCAGTTCCACCTCCAACCCGCCGACGCGGGGTTTCGAACGGCGGGATTCGTGGTTGTGGCCACTCTGATGCGACCGGTCGGCGGATGGCTTGCGGACCGAATTGGCGGCGCGCGCGTGCTATCCGCAGTCTTCTCGATCGTTGTGCCCTTTGCTCTGTTGCTTGCGTGGCCTTCTATGCTGCCTTTTACGATTGGCGCTTTGGGCTGCGCGGCCATGATGGGATTGGGCAATGGTGCGGTTTTCAAGCTGGTACCGCAATATTTTCCCGGCGAGACAGGGACCGTAACCGGGCTTGTGGGAGCGATGGGCGGCCTCGGAGGTTTTTTCCCGCCTCTTCTCCTCGGCATTTTTCGTGACCGGATGGGCGCGGTCTGGCCGGCATTCGTGCTGCTGGCGCTGGTTTCGCTAGTGATGTGGCGCATCAACGCGCGGGTGTTTATCCCACGTCAGGATGCGCTGGACCTTTCCCTTCCCGCGCATCTCATCCGCACGGCGGATCGTGTCCACTCCGCCGCCTGGGCAACGCTATTCACACTTCTGCTGGTTGCTGCCATCGTTGTAGGATCGCGCAATCTGGAGAACTTCGATCCCGCACTTGTGATTTACACGTTCGCGATCATCTTTGCAACCTGGGGAGTTGTGTATCACTACAATGTGTGGCTCGACAAACCGCCAACGCGCATGTACTGGCGAAGAGGGTGGGAGCTGTTCCGTAGCCGGGGAATGATTCGGACGACCCTCACGCTGCTAAGACTGGCCGGCCGGAATCTTGTTGCGCAAACGTTTATCGCGAAACGATCACGCCTCCGCTGGTGGATGCACCAATGCCTCTTCTGGGGCTGCATACTCGCGGCGGCAATCACCTTTCCACTTGTCTTTGGATGGATCGCCTTCAAATCTTTACCGAACGACCAATCGACGTATGTGACCTACCTGTTCGGATTTCCTGTGGGCACCTTTCCAATTAATTCCGTGGTGGCTTCATTGCTCTTTCATGGCCTGGACATCTCGGCCGTGCTGGTGATCGTCGGCGTCTTCCTTTCGCTTTGGAGAAGGCTCCGCGACAAGGGTGCGCAAACGCTGCAGAGCTTTGCGATGGATTTCTTTCCGGTCATCCTGTTGTTCGCGATTTCCGTAACAGGTATCGCGCTCACGGTTTCACAGGAGTGGCTAAGGGGAACGGCATACAGTTTCCTCGCCATCATTCACGCGATCACAGTTATTGCAGCATTACTCTTCCTGCCCTTCGGAAAATTCTTCCACATCTTTCAACGGCCGGCACAGTTAGGTGTAAAACTCTATCAGATCGCCGGCGCAGAAGGGCCGGGCGCGATTTGTCCAAAGTGTAAGGAGCGATTTGCTTCCGCGATGCACGTCCGTGATCTCAGGGCGGTTCTGCCTCAGCTCGGCTTCGACTACACTATCCCGGAGACTGGTTTCACGTGGCAGGATCTTTGCCCCCCATGCAAGCGCAAGATGCTCTCGCTTTCGCAACTCAAATTGAGATCCGCCGCGCAAGAGGCTGCCAATGGCTAAATCGGCTGGAACGCTGGAACAGCTTCGCGACCTCTATGGACCGCATCTCAACTATACTCCGGATGGCGGCTGGAGCAATGAAGCAAGGACTACCCCCGACCGGCTGGTAAAGACACACTGTTGTTTCTGCGGACAACAGTGCGGTATCCAGCTAAAAGTACGCGGAAATCAACTCATCGGCTTCGAGCCATGGGAGGACTTTCCGTTCAATCGCGGCATGTTGTGCCCGAAGGGCGTCAAACGCTATTTGCAATCCAATCATCAGGATCGGCTGTTCGATCCGCTGCTCCGCACCGACAGCGGTTTCGTTAAGGCGAACTGGGATGATGCGATGGCGCTCACCGCGCGCCGCCTAAGGGAGGTGCAGGACCGGTATGGGAAGGATGCGGTGGCCGTATATGGGGGCGCGTCCCTTACGACGGAGAAGTCGTACCTGCTGGGAAAATTCGCTCGTGTGGCGCTTGGAACGAGACACATCGACTACAACGGACGCCTGTGCATGGCTTCAGCCGGAGTCGCCTACAAGCTGGCCTTCGACGTTGATCGCAGCCCGATTCCATGGTCTGAAATCCCCAAGGCTCAGGTGATATTCGCGATTGGCGCGAATGTAGGTGAATGCGCGCCAATCACCACGGACTACATCTGGCGCTGCCGGGACAATGGCGGCAAGTTGATCGTCGCCGATCCGAGAATGACGCCAATCTCACGCAATGCAGATCTTTTCCTGCCCTTGCGGCCCGGTACCGATCTCGCATTGCTCAACGGAATGCTCCATATCGTGCTGCGGGATAACTTGCAGGATGACGATTTTATCGAGCAGCACACCATGGGATTCGAGGCTGTAAAAGAATCCGTAGCGCGTTTCGACCCGCGGACAACGGCGGAGATCACCGGCGTTCCACCCGAAGCGATCGAGAAAGCCGCGCACATGTTTGCCAAGGCTGACCGTGCGATCGCGATGCACGCGCGCGGACTGGAACATCAGTCCAAGGGCGTGGAGAATTGCTCGGCGCTGATCAATCTAACACTGGCCACCGGTCATCTGGGACGCGAAGGGTGCGGATGCACCATGATTACAGGCCAGGGCAACGGCCAGGGTGGCCGTGAGCACGGTCAGAAATGCGATCAGTTGCCGGGTCAACGTTCTTTACTCGATCCGAAGGCTCGCGAACACGTGGCTGGCGTTTGGGGGATCTCGCCCGACGAACTACCGCAACCAGGCTACTCCGCTCAAGAGATCATGAACGCGATTCACTCGGGAGAGATCAAAGCGCTGTTCTCGATCTGCTTTAATCCAGCGGTTTCTCTTCCCAATGCGGAATTCACACGGGAAGCGTTGGAGAAGCTCGAATTCTTCGCGGTCTGCGACTTCTTCTTATCCGAAACGGCGCGATACGCCGATGTGGTTCTCGCCGGTAGCCTTCAGGAGGAAGAGGAAGGCGTTACGTGCAGCGCGGAAGGCCGTGTCATTCATATTCAACGCGCTGTCGACCCACCCGCGAATGCCCGGCGCGATTCGGAAATCATCTGTGATTTGGCGCGACGCCTCGGTAAGGGCAAATTCTTCCCGTTTGAGACGCCTCGCGAAATCTTTGACGAACTGCGCGAAGCCTCTCGCGGGGGGCACGCCGATTACTACGGCATCACTTACGAGAAAATTGACGCACAGATGGGTGTGTTTTGGCCTTGCCCCAGCCTGGATCATCCCGGTACGCCGCATTTGATGCAGGGCGGCGTGTCGTTCTTTCCCGACGGGAAATGCCGGTTCCAATTGGCGGAGTGGCGCGAGAGCGGCGATCCCGTTGATGAAAGCTTTCCGATCTACCTAACCACGGGCCGCGTGGTCAGTCAATACCTTTCGGGCACGCAGACCCGGCGCATCGGCGGACTGGTTGACATCTATCCTGAGCCACGCGTCGAGATCCACCCGAGAATGGCTGAGCAGCACGGCATAGTTGAGAAAGACTGGGTTACTGTGACCACACGTCGGTCGGCGATTACTCTACGGGCAAGCGTTGTGCGAACGATCCGGCCGGACACGGTCTTTATTCCTTATCATTGGCCCGACAACAAGAGCGCCAACATGCTGACGCATCGAACGCTTGATCCCCGCAGCAAGATACCCGAGTTCAAGGTCTCTGCATGTACGATTCGCAGGGCCGAAGGGCCGCCGTCCTGGGCCACGGCGGAAGACCTCGTGAAGATTAGCCCGACAGGAGCCGTGAAGTAAATGTACGGCTACGAATTCTATGTGGATCCGTCGCGCTGCATTGGCTGCCAAGCTTGTGTGAAAGCCTGTGAAGAGTGCGACACTCATCGCGGGCACTCAATGATTAACTTCGATTTCGTTGATCGGGCAGAGACCATTGCAACCGCCGCCTACGTGTGCTGGCATTGCGACGACCCTACCTGCGCCCAGGTCTGTCCCGCAGACGCGATCAAGGTAGGCGAGGACGGCGTGGTAATGTCGGCGCTGAAACCACGCTGTATCGCTTGCGAAAACTGCGTGCTGGCCTGCCCGTTCGGAATTCCCAAGATCATTCCGGAATACGAACTCATGATGAAATGCGACATGTGCTATGACCGGACATCGGTCGGCAAGCGCCCTATGTGCGCGACGGTTTGCCCCAGTCAAGCGCTCGCTTACCTGCGGCCGGAGGAAATCGCCGCTCGGCGCGAAAAGCCCTCCAATGTTTTTCACTTCGGGAATCAGACGATCACGACACAGGTTTACATGATGACCCCGCCGGGAACCGAGTCCGTGACGCTCGACATCACTGAGTTTATGTGGGAGACAGCCAATGACTGACAGGGTAAAGGAGCAAGAACCGCTCTGGCGAGAAGAGTTTTCTATCTCCAAGGCCGACGAGCGTTACGTCAACCGAAGGCAGCTTGCCAAATTCCTTACTTTGGGAAGCCTCGGGATGTTTGCGGGAAATTCCTGGATTCTCGTAAGAAGCTGGTTGCGGAAGGCACAGGTTTACCAACGCAGCGCGGTCGCAAAAGTCGGCGAGATCCCCGTCGGAGGCGTGAAGTTGTTCCAGTATCCGAGGCCGGGCGAACAATGCATCCTGATCCGGACTGCGGAAGACGCTTATGTCGCGTACAGTCAAAAATGCACTCACCTCTCGTGCGCCGTCTTGTACTCGAGGGTGCGCGATCGGCTGGAGTGCCCTTGTCATCAGGGTTATTTTTCCGTGAAGGACGGATCGGTCTTGCAGGGGCCGCCCACCCGTCCCTTGCCGCGCGTCATTCTCGAGCGCAATGGTGAGGAGTTAATCGCGATCAAAATGGAACCCGAGGTTTGAACGTGGGCCAGTATTCCAGCTCGCGAAAGATTCCCCAGCAGCGCCGCGGCCTGACCGCGATTGACGCCATCACCGCCCTGATTGTCATCCTGTTGGTGGTTCAAATCTGGCTGCTCTCAGCTACGTTGGATGCGGTTCTCGCAGGGCACAGAGAGACAGCTCTGCCGGGCGCGATTGTATCCGGCGTGCTATGTTCAGCGTGCTTCGCGATGTATCGATTTGTCCGGCGAGTGGACCGTGACTCGCGCCCAGACCGCTAGTATGGCTGGAGAAATCGCAGAGCTGTCAAATTGATTGCGGATCATATTATCTCCGGCGCGTCCTCTGCGGATATCTTAGATCATCCCGCATGCGAAGGTTCCGACATCCCGTTCATTGGCTATCGCCCACACTCGCCGCTCCAGAACGGATCATGGTCAAGACCATTTTGAATCTGCTTAGCGCCTTCAGAGCGTGAGGTTGATTTGCAGGGCCTGCGGACTAGAGGATAATAGGATCGACCTCAAATGGTGGGCAATACTTTAGCGGATTCGATGGCGATCACAGCCTCACGCAGAACGTTCGAGTTGACACGGCGTCGGGCGATCACGACGGAAGACATGAGATATATGCTGAACCTCGCCATGCCCCCATACAACGCGAGAGAAGTCGTCGTGACCCGTTTGGAGTGGGATGTGGACGGTGTACCAGTGCGCTCTCCGGTCGGAGAATTCGGCTCCCGCCTAACTGCTACCGTCGAGTTGCCATTGGTGGATTGTGAGACGCCGCTGGAACTATAGAAAGGTGTGTGCTAAACACACCCAGATGCACTTTTCCGACTTTTGTAGGCGGCTCGCTGTTGGAGGTGAGAAAGATACTTGATGATGAACGAACCAACGATTGTCTGTCCGAACTGCAAGGCGGAAATCAAGCTCACCGAGTCGCTTGCTGCTCCGCTAATAGAGGCAACGCGACAGCAGTACGAACAGAAGATCACGCAGAAGGAGGCTGATGTAGCGAAACGTGAAAGCGCGATTCGCGAGCAGCAGGCAGATCTTGCTAAGGCGAGGGAATCTATAGACGAACAGGTCATATCAAGACTCAAGCCTGAGCGGGAGAAAATTGTGGCGGAAGAGTCCAAGAGGGCTCGGCTTATGATGGCGACCGACCTTGAACAGAAGGCCAAGGAAGTCGCGGACCTCCAGGAAGTGCTCAACGAGCGGGACATCAAGTTAGCCGAGGCTCAGAAGGCCCAGGCGGACCTGATTCGTAAGCAGAGGGAACTCGACGATGCCAAGCGAGAGATGGATTTAACCATCGAGAAACGGGTTCAAGAATCGCTTGGCGTGGTTCGGGACAAGGCCAAGCAAGAAGCCGAGGCTGGGCTAAAGCTCAAGGTGTCTCAAAAGGAAGAGCAGATCTCTTCTATGCAGCGGCAGATCGAAGAACTAAAGCGCAGAGCTGAGCAAGGCTCCCAGCAACTCCAAGGAGAGGCGCAGGAAATCGAATTGGAGTCTCTTCTTCGCCAAAGATTTCCAACCGACACGATTGACCCTGTACCCAAGGGCGAATTCGGCGGCGATGTACTGCACCGAGTGAATAGTCCTCAAGGTCAATCCTGCGGTACGATCCTATGGGAATCAAAACAGACCAAAAACTGGAGCAATGATTGGCTTTCAAAACTTCGGGACGACCAGCGAGCGGCTAAAGCAGAAGTCTCGTTAATTATGACCCGCGTGCTTCCCAAAGGTGTTGAAGCATTCGACTATATCGATGGAGTGTGGGTTACAGAGCCCCGTTACGCGATTCCTGTGGCTATTGCACTTCGGCAATCTCTGATCGAGGTTTCAGGAGCCCGTCAGGCGGGTGAAGGACAACAGACTAAGATGGAAATGGTCTATCAATACCTGACTGGCCCCCGTTTTCGGCACCGCGTCGAAGCAATTGTCGAGAAATTTTCTGACATGCAAACAGACCTGGATAAGGAACGAAAACTGATGACTCGTCTTTGGGCGAAGCGAGAGGAGCAGATACGAGGAGTAGTTGAGTCTACGGCTGGCATGTACGGAGACCTCCA
>JANMWO010000119.1:0-37593 GCA_031394025.1 Acidobacteriota bacterium | reverse complement strand
TCACTAGATCAGCCAGGCTTTGCCTGGCGCACCTGATGGACGCCGATGGACGCTGATAAAACAGCCGCTTTATTGAGGGTGTAAAAAGGATTGTGTAAAGCATGTATCCGGTGATTTTTTAGGCGCTTTGGTTGTGAAGATGCGGCAGGAAGGACGAGTGGAAAACCGAGCCGTGTATGTTGCTCTGGGGCTGATGAAGATGGGCAGAAGGAAGTGCTTGGGTTGTAGAGTTCAGCGCAAGAAGGGGTCAAAGCGATTATTCAAACGCAACACTCCGCCATTGAGCATCCCCAAAATTTGCGCCACCAGCAACTCGACTTATAATTGAAGAGGTTGATGCATTGCACCATTTCCGCTGCCCCCCGCACGGAGCTAATATCTAAATGACCGAATTCGTAGAAACGTGGGGCGCTAGCCCGATCTGGGCTAAGGCACTGATTGAAGCGCGCCTGGAACCTGGTGAAACGGCCCTTACTTCTTTTGAACCTGATCTGAACGCAGCTCTGCAATATGCGCCTGGGCTGGTGGTGCTCACCACTCATCAAGTTTTAAGCTTCACCTGGGCACCGGCCACGGAACCCAGCCAGCGCGCGGCCGCCAACCTTCAGTCCCAGGCGGCTTACTCGCTTACGGACAAGGCCCATTTCCAATCGAAAGATCATGCCGGGCTGGGTAAGCTGGAATTGGTTAACGCTGCGGGACGTTTGGCATTCTGGCGATACACCGTTGGCCGGGCTGAAGGGGTGCGGCGAATTACAGATCGCCTTGATACCCTGCAGCGTGGCGCGAAAGTGTTACCCGACGCAGGGTCCGCTTCTGAGAACGAATGTACCCTTTGCGGCGCACCGTTCGACCGCAAACTTACCATTTGTCCCGAATGTGGCAATACCAGCGCCAAACCTCCTATTCGTTCTTTGTTGAGGCTCATCGGCTTTGCCCGCAATCATCTGGGGATGTCTATCCTCGGCTTCATTTTGACCGTGGCCAGCACCTCTGCCGGACTTATTCCACCCTATCTGACCATGCCGTTGATCGACGATATTCTGATCCCCTATCAGAACGGAAAACACGTCGAATTCGGGGTGGTGAAGTGGTACCTCATGGGTCTGGCCGGTGCCTCTGCTCTTTCCTGGCTTCTAACCTGGGCTCAAACTTACGTCCTGGCTTATGTCAGCGAACGCATTGCGGTGGACCTGCGCACGCGTACTTACGCCCATATGCAATCGCTGTCGCTCGAATACTTTGGCGGCAAGCGCACAGGCGACCTCATCTCCCGTATCAGCACTGATTCTGATCGTATCTGTTACTTTCTATCGGTCTACTTACTTGACTTTGTAACTGACGTGCTGATGATTATCATGACCGCCGCCATCCTGATTAGTATTGATCCGCACTTAGCACTACTTACTTTGGGTCCGCTGCCGTTGATTGCCTTTCTGGTGCATAAAACTCAGGATCACCTTGGCCGCGGCTTCTCTTCCGGCAGCCGTGTCTGGTCTGAAATGACCAGCATCCTGGCCGACACCATCCCCGGCATTCGCGTCGTAAAAGCCTTCGCTCAAGAACATCGCGAAGTGGAGCGATTCCAGAAAGCCAATGACCGTTTACTGGCGGTCAACGATAAAATTAACCGCGTATGGGCTTTCTTTGTGGCGGTGTTGGCGCTGCTCACTGATATTGGCGTGTTGATGATCTGGGTCTTTGGCGTCTGGCGAATTTATGAAAACTCCATCACAGTCGGTGTGCTCACAGCATTCATCGCCTACATCAGCCGCTTCTATTCCAAACTGGATGCCCTTAGTCATATGCTTTCGGCAACAGAACGTGCCGCCACCAGTGCGCAAAGGGTGTTCGGAATTTTGGATCGCGTTCCGAAGGTCCGCGAGCCTGAGCATCCGCAGAAGCCCGCCAAAGTGGAGGGTCTGATTGAAATCAAAAACATCAGTTTCCGCTACGGTACGCGCCCAATTCTGCGCGGAATTAGCCTGACTATCAACCCTGGTGAGATGATTGGCTTAGTGGGCCCAAGCGGTTCCGGCAAATCGACATTCATCAATATGATTAGCCGCTTCTACGATGTTACGGAAGGCTCTATCATTGTAGACGGCGTGGATGTGCGCAATTACCCCGTTGGCGAATATCGGCGGAACATCGGCCTGGTATTACAGGAACCGTTTCTGTTCTACGGCACCATTGCGGAAAACATAACTTACGGTAGGCCCGATGCCACGCACGAACAGATTGTAGCTGCAGCCCGCGCCGCCCGCGCTCACGATTTTATTCTGCGGCTGCCCAACGCTTACGATTCCATCGTTGGCGAACGTGGCCAGTTGCTTTCCGGCGGGGAACGCCAACGAATCAGCATCGCCCGCGCACTTTTGATTGATCCGCGAATTTTAATTCTTGACGAAGCAACGTCCAGTGTAGATACCGAAACAGAACGCGAGATTCAATTGGCGCTGGATAACCTGATCAAAGGCCGCACTACCATTGCCATTGCCCATCGCCTGAGTACACTGCAAAATGCCGATCGTATTGTGGTGCTGGAACGCGGCAAAATTACGGAAGTGGGACCGCATCAAAAATTGTTAGAGCTCGGCGGCACTTACTCGCGCCTATACAATGCGCAGTTACAGAATTCTACCGAAGAAGGAGTGGGTGCGGCTTGATCAACTTCAAACTGGAGCGGGATAACTTTGGCCAACTGGTATTCATTGATGCAGAAAGTAAGCGCTTTGCTGGGGTGGATGTGTTGCGCGCCTTCCCACTTACGGAACCAACCAAGAGCATTTCAATTGTAGATAACGAAGGCCGCGAGATTCTGTTCATCGTGTCACTCCATGACGTGCTGCAACCGGAACGTAGGTTGCTGGAAGAGGAGCTGGCCCATCGCGAATTCTTCCCCGTAATCTTGCGCGTCATCAACAAACCATCGGATTCCGAGCCAGCCGATTGGCAAGTGGAAACAGACCGTGGCATAACCACGTTTCAACTGGAAAACGCGGACCACGTACATCGCCTGCGCGGCAATCATTTTACGATTCAGGATTCGTTAGGAATTCGGTACCGCATTCCCGATGTGGCCAAGCTGAATATCCATAGCCGCAATGTTATGGAACGGTTTCTGTAAGAACGTAAGGAACCACAACAAACGAATGCACGGCAGGCGGAAAATCCTTGGTGTTGCGCGTGGCAAATTGAAGATCTTCACTTAACGCCACCGCCGCTTGAATGGCGTCGGGCAATTTCCAACGATGCAATCGTCGCAATTCCGCGGCGAAATCAGCGATTTTTGTGTCAATTGAAATCACTGGAAACTGGTCCAGAAACCGCACCGCCACGTCCCGCCCACTTACGTCGAACCCAGCCAAAACCTCCGCACGGGTGATGGCGGAGGTCATGCACTGCTTCCAAACTTCAGTGAGATAGCGCCTGGCGGCAGGCTTGGCGTTGAAATGATCAATCAGAATCACAGAATCGAGCAGAATCAACGTTCCCACTCTCCCCGGATGTCCTGTTGATATTGCAGGCCGTCGCCTTGCTTCCAGATGCCTGCCGTTTGGTCAAGAAGTGCTTTGAAATGAGATTCTTCCCGCTTCCGCATTTCCCCAATGGCTTTGCGGATCAGTTCCGCCATGGATTGCTTGGATTGACGAGACTTCTGTTCCAGCCAGATTTTGTCATCTGTTTCGATTGTGATGATTGTTCTGCTCACAAATACATGATATCACAACTTTCAACGATAGCAAGCCGATTTAAAGTGAAGCTGTAAGGTAGCTTGCACATAGCCAACTCTGCAAGAAATGGGGTCGCGCTTTGGCTATTCCGGCGTTTGATCCAAAAGCCCCCTTAACGTTCTTAACGCAAGCTTTTCCATCATTTTACAGAGATCGGCACCGTTAACAATTCTTTACCCATACACTAGGCGATTGGGTAACCTTGACTTTGGCGGAAGCACCTTCCCCTCTGTCTGGAATATATCTAATTTTAAGGAGCAACGTATGCGAACCAAAACAATTTTGATGGGTATTTTGATGGCTGTATCGGCGTTGGCCGGTGACGTGACAGGAAAGTGGACAGCTACCATGCAAGGCCGCAAAGGCGGAGCCCCACGTGAAGTGGTCTACAATTTTAAGGCTGATGGCGAAAAACTGACCGGGACAACTACAGGAATGGGTGGTGCCGAAGTTCAACTTTCCGATGGAAAAGTGAAGGGCGAAGATATTTCTTTCACGACCAAAGTGGAGATGAACGGAAACAGCATGGTGATGACTTACAAAGGCAAAATCGCCGGTGACGAAATCAAGTTTACGCAGACCCGCGAAGGTTCCGATCAGGGCCGCGAGTTCACCGCCAAACGAGCTAACTGAATTTCCCAATTCATTTCGTATAAACAGGTCAATTGAAAACAGTGCTTCTCCGAATTGCAATTACTGTCTGGCTGCTGTGTAGCGGCTTGGTCTTCGCCGCAGAACTTGGCGGAACCGTGAAGGTGACGGGGCTTCCCATACCTGGAGCCACAGTAACCGCAAAATTAGGAGAGCAAACCATCACGACATCTACCGACGATTCGGGGGTGTATTTATTCCCAAATCTGGGGCCGGGCGAATGGAATATTGAAGTGGAAATGTTCGGTTTCACAGGGGCGTTGAAGACCGTCACCGTAACCACCAGCTCCTCCCCGGCTTTGGATTTGGATATGAAAGTAGGAAAGCCCAGAGTGGTGGTTGCCGTAGCCAAGCCAACCGTTCCGGCTGTTCCACAAGGAACAGAACCGACGAAACCAACGGCTGGAGCAAAGCCTGCCCCAACCGAGCAGGCGGCTAACCGTCCTCAGCGTGGTCCAGGAGCTGGCGCAGCAGGTGGAGGCCAAGCCCGAGGTGGTGCTCCCGGACGCCCCGGACAACCCGGAGCCGCAGGCGGATTTCAACGTTTGGAATTGCAGCAAACAGGAGCGAGTGAAGTGCAAGCGGCCCTGAGTGCAGCGGAACTTCCACAGCAACAACAGCAGGATCTTTCCCAGAACGCTAACGAATCGTTCTTAGTCAATGGAAGTTTGAGTACCGGATTAACTTCACCGGATCGCACTGACGACGCGTTTGGGCGCATGGCTGATTTTCGCGGCGGCGGAGGCCCAGGTGGTCCCGATGGTCAGGGTGGACCCGGTGGCCAAGGCGGCGCTGGTGGCGGCGGATTTGGTGGCCCTGGTGGAGGCGGTGGATTCGGAGGTGGTGGTGGCGGACGCGGCGGACCTGGTGGTGGTGGGCCTGGCGGAGGCGGTGGTCGTGGACCCGGTGGGCCTGGCGCAGGCGGTCCCCGTGAAGGACGTCGTGGCGGAACTCCTGGTGGAACAACCAGCTTCGGTAATCGTGGCAATCGGGGACGCGATGGCTTTCATGGTGGTGCATCATTCTCTTTTCGCGATTCAGGCTTAGATGCCAAATCTTACTCAATTAGCGGGCAGGACATTGCCAAGGCTAATTACTCAGTAAGTCGCTTCAATCTTACTGGTGGGGGCATGTTGAAGATCCCCAAACTGTTCACTGACGAAAAGTCATTCATTTTTATTAACTACTCTGGTACGCGGTCCAAGAATCCTTACGATTCCATTGCCACGGTCCCATCGGCGCTGGAACGTAGTGGTGATTTTTCACAATCCATCGCTCGTGGACCAACCACAATTTACGACCAGCTTTCAGGGCTGCCCTTTGCCAATAACATTGTTCCAAGCACTCGCATTAGTCCGGCGGCCAAAGCCCTGCTCGCCTTGATTCCGTTGCCTAATCAGCCTGGCAATATTCAGAACTATCAGATTGTTTCTTCAGTGCCTTCCAATTCCGACAACCTGGGCATACGGTTAAGCCGCAGCGTCACAACCAAAGACAGGCTGGCCGGATCATACAATTATCAGCATCGTAACGGCAGCAATCAGCAACTATTCGGATTCACAGACGCTTCCACTGGCAACGGCATGAGTTCCGATCTGACCTGGACCCACAACATCGCCCGGGGCCTGATCAATAATGCCCGTTTCAACTTTTCACGCAACTCCAGCAATCTGATTCCCTACTTCGCCTTTGGCAAGGATTGGGCTCGGGATACAGGCATTGCGGGCACTTCCAACGATCCGCGTAACTTCGGTCCTCCCAATCTTTCTTTCACCAACTTTGGCGGCTTGTCCGACGGTTCCAATAGCCGCAATGTCAGCCAGACCACCGGACTTGGAGATAGCTTCACGTGGGCTCAAGGGAAGCACACGCGCTCCTTTGGTTTCGATTTCCGTCGTATGCAAAGCAACAGCATCACAGATTCCAACGCCCGCGGCACTTACAGTTTTAGTGGCATTGGCACCAGCGCATTCGATGCTAATGGCATTTCGCAAAATGGTACCGGGTTCGATTTCGCTGATTACTTACTGGGACTCCCACAATCGAGTTCCATCCGCTTTGGCAGTGGCGATATCTACTTCCGCAGTTCCTCTTACAACGCTTTTATCAGCGATGATTGGCGCTGGCGCTCGAACCTGACCATCAACGCCGGGTTGCGTTACGAGTATCTAACTCCTCTTCAGGAAAAATACGGTCGCATGGCGAACCTTGACATTGCTCCTAACTTTCTAGGAGTGGCCGTAGTAACGCCCAACATCCCCGGACCCTATACGGGTGCGTTCCCAGGGGGCCTGGTGAATCCCGATAAAAACAATCTGGCACCCCGCGTGGCCATTGCCTACAAGCCCCTGAAAGGGAAATCGACATTGGTCCGAGTGGGCTATGGCATGTACTACAACGGCTCAGTTTATAATTCAGCGGCGAATCGTATGGCCCAGCAGCCGCCGTTTGCAAAGACTTTTTCGGTGAACACTACCACCGCCCGGCCATTGAGTATCGCCAATGGATTTACGCAGGTTGTGTCGCAGCAAATCACCAACACGTTCGCCATTGATCGGAACTATATTGTGGGTTATGCGCAAACCTGGAACTTCACCATTCAACAGAATTTGCCCTGGTCCACGGCAATGGAAGTGGGCTACGTCGGCACTAAGGGGACGCGGCTGGATGTGCAGCGCCTGCCGAATCGGGCACCTCCCGGATCTCCACTAACATCGGAACAGCGACGATTGATTGGCAATGCTACGGGGTTCACGTTCGATAGCTCCGATGGCAATTCGGTCTATAATGCATTCAACTTCAGACTTACTCGCCGGTTCCGCCAGGGCTTTTCAGCGGAAGCGCAGTATAGCTTTTCAAAGTCTATTGACGACGCATCGGCAGTTGGCGGCGGCGGTGGCGGATCGGTAGTTCAGGACAACAATAACCTGGCTGCGGAACGGGCCGTATCGTCGTTCAACCGTCCTCACAGCCTGCGCACCAACTGGATGTTTACTCCGTTCAGTTCGCAAACCAGCAAGGCGGCCCGTAACAAGTGGCTGCAGAACTGGCAGATCAGCGGTGGTGCAAATATTCAATCGGGCTCACCGATGACGGCCACGGTATTGGGCAATCGTTCCGATGCCGGTGGCACAGGCGCGGTGGGCAGTAGCCGTGCGGATGCAACTGGCCTGCCGGTTAGTTTAGACGGAGCGTTCTTCAACCTGGCAGCGTTCGCATTGCCGCCTGCGACCCGTTATGGCAATGCCGCACGCAATACCATCACCGGTCCAACAGCGTTTTCCATGAACGGCAGCTTTGGGCGTAACATCCGCTTTGGCGATACACGTCGCAGTTTAGACATTCGCATGGAAGCTAACAACATCTTGAATGCGGTGACCGTCAACCGCTTCGGGACAACGGTGAACGCTTCCAACTACGGCACGGCGCTTAGCACCGCTAATATGCGTTCCATGACTTTGAATGTGAGGTTCCGGTTCTAATGAAACCAATCGCCGTATTTACCGCGTTTGCAGTATTGATGCAGGGCCAGCAAGCTGCACCGCCGCGTCCAGTGCAAGCGCCTGCGCAACAAAATACGCAGCCACCGCTGTTTGCAGAATCGGTGACAAAGTTTTCTGTTGGCACCAATCTTGTGGTGATCAACGTAGACGTTCGCGATAAGAACGGCAAGCCCATGGAAGGGTTGAAGGCTTCCGATTTTGTACTTACGGAAGACGACAAGGCTCAGAAGATTTCCATTTTTGAATACCAAAAGTTAGAAACGGAACCGTTGCCCCCGGCTGAACCGGAACCGGCCAAGCTCATTGAAAGACCCGCCCCAGGTGCCGCTCATAAGCCTGCGGCGAAACCGCAGATCACGCCTTCATCACCCGGCCAGGTGCGCTATAAAGATCGCCGATTAATGGTGATGTTCTTCGATTTTTCATCCATGCCACAGGAAGATCAGATCCGCGCTCAAGCCGCTGCACTGAAGTTTGTGGATACCCAGATCACCCCAGCGGACATGGTTTCTATCATGACCTTTGCGACTAAATTGCAAGTGGTGGAAGACTTCACTGCGGATCGCGATAGGCTGCGTGCCACCATCAAAGGCTTTCAGATTGGCACTGGTAGCGAACTGGCTACCGACGGCCTGACTGGTGCGGATAGTGAAGAAGACAACGGCTCCGCATTCACCGCCGACGATACCGAATTCAACGTTTTTAACACCGATAGAAAGCTGAGTGCGCTGGAATCAGCAGCGAAAATGCTGGGCTCCCTTCCCGAAAAAAAGGCTCTGGTGTATTTTTCAAGCGGCGTAAGCAAGACCGGTATGGAGAATCAATCGCAGTTGCGAGCCACAACCAACGCGGCAGTAAAAGCCAACGTTTCCTTTTATCCAATTGATGCCCGCGGCCTGGTGGCCAGTGCTCCGGCAGGCGACGCCAGCAAAGGATCTTCTCGCGGTAATGGTGTTTACAGCGGCAGCACACAGGGTGGGAATCGCGATAAGTTCAATAATCAACAGGAAACTCTAGTTACTCTGGCCGGTGATACAGGTGGCAAAGTCATGTTGGATAACAATGATTTGGCCATGGGGATTCAACAAGCGCAGAAAGATGTTTCCAGTTACTACATTGTTGGCTACTACAGTGCCAACGAAGCGCTGGACGGACGTTTCCGACGCATCAAAGTGAAGTTTGTCGACCCGAAAATGACGGCTAAGATCACCTACCGTACTGGTTACTTTGCAGGCAAGCAGTTTAAGAATTTCACGTCTTCAGAAAAAGAACGCCAGTTGGAAGAAGCCATTCTGTTGGGCGATCCAATGACGGAATTGCCCATTGCTTTGGAAGTGAATTTCTTCAAGATGGGTAAGTTGAGTTACTTTGTTCCTGTGGCGGTGAAGATTCCTGGTTCAGCCATGGAGATCAACAAAAAAGGCGATGCGGAAAAGACTGAGCTGGATTTCATTGGCCAGATTCGCGATTCTGCGGGCAAGCTACAAGGCTCGGTTCGCGATATGATTTCTGTGAAAATCAAAGGCGATGAAGCCATCAGTCTCAGCAAGAAGAATCTGCAATACGATTCCGGCTTCACCTTGCCCCCAGGCGATTACACCATCAAATTTCTGGCAAGGGAAAATGTTTCCGGCAAAATGGGAACGTTTGAATCCAAGTTCAACATCCCTAACCTGACTGCGCAAACGCAATGGCTGAATACAAGCTCGGTTGTCTGGTCTAACCAGCGGGAACCCATGTCGGCCTCCGTTGCCTCAGTGGAAAAGAACAAGAAGCTGTTGGCGGCGCATCCGTTAATTCAAGATGGCCAGAAACTGGTTCCCAGCATTACTCGTGTGTATCGCACGAATCAGAATCTGTACGTGTATGTGGAAGTGTATGATCCGGGCTTAGAGTCAAGTTCAAAGAAGCCCGACGTAATGGCGTCGCTCAGTTTCTTCCAAGGGAAAGTGAAGACCTTCCAGACGGAAGCGGTGCATGTTCAGGCAGTATCCCCATCGCGGAATCATATGGTTCCGGTGCGATTCGAAATCCCACTGTCAGGCTTGAAGCCGGGGAACTATAACTGCCAAGTGAATCTGGTGGATGAGGTTGGGCAGAAGTTCGCATTTTCAAGATCGCCGATGATTTTGGTGAAGTAAATTATCCGCAGATGGCGCAGATAAGCGCAGATAAGACCAACGCGAATTTGAATCGTTTTTATCTGCGTTAATCTGCGTCATCTGCGGATGAAAATGTTGCTATAGCTTACCCCGCGTCATATATTTGCGACAATAGCGTCAATGCGTTTCTTGCTTTTGCTTGCTCTTCCAATCCTTGCCTTTCCTCAGACAGCCCGTGTCACCGCCGAAATTGGCAAGACTGTGCTCTATGAAGGAATCGCACTTTCGCCTGACGGAAAGAACCTTGCTTGGACCCAAACTGTAGCGTCACAAGAACAGCCAAAGTTATGGGTTGGCGCGGTCAGCGGCCCGTTCGCCCCGGTGCCGCCCTTTGCCGGACCCCATGAGGAATCTGATCCCACGTGGTCGCCCGATTCGAAAACACTGGCGTACCTTTCAACCCTTGGTGAAAAGGATCAATCCCAGCTCTGGACCTTGACCCCAGGAACTGCTGCGCCTAAGAAATGGACTCGGTTGAAAGGCTTCGCCGGGCGTCCACGTTGGTCACCGGATGGAAAGAAGATCGCCTTCCTCTATATCGAAGGTGGCAGCGGAGGAGGTCCGCTCTACGCGGCACCGGTGCAGACTGGTGTGATTGATCAGGAAATTCGGAATCAACGCATTGCTGTATTGGACACAGCTTCGGGCAAAATGTCTATGGCATCGCCGACGGATCTATACATTTATGATTTCGATTGGTCACCGGATTCGAAGGCTTTTGTAACAACAGGTGCACCGGGTCCGGGAGATAACAACTGGTGGATTGCTCAGCTTTATGTGGTTCGCGATGGATCGGCAAAGTCGATTTATAAGACGCCGTGGCAGCTTGCAGTTCCGCGCTGGTCGCCGGATGGATTGAAGGTCGCTTTTATTGAGGGCATTATGAGCGACGAAGGTTTTCATGGGGGCGATGCGATGGTAATTTCCGCTTCTGGTGGTTCTGCTGCAAATGTCACACCCAACCGCAAGACCTCTCCAAGTGCCCTTTTTTGGCTGGCAAATGATCGATTGCTGTTGACCGAAGCAGTGAAAGGCGGATCGGCTGCAGCGGAAGTTTCGCTCAGTACAGGCAAGATTACGACGCTTTGGGAAGGTCCAGAGGATCTGCATGCGTTCGGTAATTTCCCGAACTTTGCGGTGTCACGCGATGGAAATAGGAGCGCGTTCATTCAAGCAAACTTCAACAAGCCGCCGGAAATTGTAGTGGGTCCAATTGGCCAGTGGAAGCCGTTGACATTGAACAACGCTTCCGTCCGCGCAGCTTGGGGCGAAGCGCAAAGTGTGGAATGGACCAACGACGGCTACCAATTGCAGGGCTGGTTGCTGCCGCCGGCGAAGGTGGAAGCCGGACGCAAGTACGCCATGATTACGCTGATTCACGGCGGTCCATCGGGCTCGCAGAAATCGAATTGGCCCGCAGGCTTTGCACTTCCGGGAGTGTTGGCTTCGCAAGGATATTTCGTCTTCATGCCGAATCCTCGTGGCAGCTATGGCCAAGGCGAAGCGTTTACGCGAGCCAATATCAAAGACTTTGGCGCGGGCGATTTGCGCGACATCATGACTGGGCTGGACGCTACCCTGGCGCGCTTCCCCATTGATCCGGAACGTTTGGGCGTGACTGGTTGGAGTTACGGCGGATACATGACCATGTGGACCATCACACAGACTGGTCGCTTCAAAGCGGCCATGGCTGGAGCGGGCATTGCGAACTGGCAAAGTTATTACGGGCAGAACCTGATTGACCAATGGATGATTCCGTTCTTCGGCGCTTCTGTTTATGATGATCCGGCGGTGTATGCCAAGAGTTCGCCGATACAGTTCATTAAAAACGTCAAGACGCCAACGTTGATCATCGTCGGTGAATTGGATGCCGAATGCCCCGCGCCCCAATCGTACGAGTTCTGGCATGCGCTGCGAACTTTGGGCGTCCCGACGGAACTTGTGGTTTACGCAGGGGAAGGGCATCGGTTTATGAAGCCGAAGAATCGAGTAGATTTTCAGGATCGCACGGTGGCTTGGTTTCAGAAGTACTTGAAATAAGCAAACAGGCATATTTGCAACTGATAAGTTGATTAGACTGAAAAGTACGTGCAGATCAGGCAAGAGCACCTTAACAACGCGGCAGAATTAGCCCGCGAGTTTCAGATTGCGAAACCATTTCGCCATTTGGTGCTGGACAACTTTCTGGATGAGGAATTCTGTAAACGCCTCCTCAATGAGTTTCCAGGCTTTGATAAAAAATGGGCTCTGAACGAATCTGGTTTGGTGGGCCGGAAGGCTGCCGTCCCCGATATCAAAGTAATTGGCTCCGCCTACCGGGAATTCGATCAGCTCATGCAGGCCAATGATTTCCTTCAATTCATGGGTCAGGTGGCAGGCATGGATAGCTTGCTTTATGATGCACAATACGTCGGCGGTGGCACCCATGAGAATCTGGATGGGCAAGAGCTGGACCTGCATGTGGACTTCAATTTTCATCCGAAAAAGGTTTGGCATCGGCGGCTGAACCTCATTGTATTTTTGAATCCAGTGTGGGAACCATCGTGGGGTGGCTGTCTGGAATTGCACAAGGACCCCTGGAACCCGGAAGCAGATGAGTGCGTGACTGTTGTGCCGGAACTGAATCGTGCGGTGCTGTTTGAGACGACGGAAAGCTCCTGGCATGGCTTTCGAAAAATTACGCTTCCGGGGGATCGGCAAGATTTATCCAGGCGTTCACTGGCGGTGTATTTCTATACGAAGAGTCGACCAGTGGAGGAAACCGCTGTTCCTCATGCCACGGTATACGTGCCGTTACCTCTACCTAAACACCTGCAAGCCGGGTACACACTTTCTCAAGAGGATGCCGATGTCCTAAAGGAATTGATTGATCGGCGCAATGGGCAAATCCGGTTTTTGTATGAAAGAGAGCTGGAGTTTTCTGAGGCGATTCATGCGTTGACGGGTTCGTTATCTTTTCGTGCAGGGCGTCTGTTGACATGGCCTGCGCGATGGCTGCGGGATCAAATACGATGATGACGAGGGATGCCCGGGCCAAACGTTGACCCGGGCTCCACACTTACCGACGATTCCGAACATTTCTAGCCAGTGCGACTTCAATGAACGTCTCCTCGGTTGTCGACTTGGGTTTGCGGGGAGGGATCAGCTCACTGTAGTCGCGAGATGTACCATCACAAATGCTCTTCAGATTGCATCTTTTTCCAAGGCATTGAAACGTAAGCCGAGGGGTGACTGGAACATTTTCTTTCAACGTGGCATTGTAAGTCCCGGTTATCACGGAGGATGTGCCCGTATTGACGTTGCGCAAGAAATAAATGTGTGCGCCTCCCATGGTTGTGGTCGGCCTCATCGTGTAATCGCCGGGTTCCATGGTGGCACCTTGAGCAACGAATGGGAAACCAATGGATGCTTTGAGTGTGACTTGGGCGAAACTGGCGGATGCTAAGGTTGTCATGATTACGCCTATGCTGAACATGTGACGAATGGATTTGCTGTTCATTGTATTTCTCCTTTTTGACTTTCCCGATCTTTTCGGGCTACACCAATAAGAGCGTAGATGAACAGAAAACCCCGCCAAAAAATCTGGTGTGCCATCTAGCCCTCGGGTTATTATAGTGAAGATCAAAATATGACTATGCCTTAACCCTAAAGGAGAACAGACGTGGAAATAATGATCGACGCGCGTGCAGCGGCGGAAACAGCCATTCAGCAATTGCTGGGAAGGAAAGACAAGCTTAAGCTGAAAGGCCTTGAAATCCGGACGTTGAGCAGTTTTCTGCGGTACGCGGAAAAAAAAGATGAGCGGCTGACTAAGGAAGAAAAAGAGTTGATCTGCGATCAGGCAATCCTGATTCTGGAACAGTTTTATGCTCATATGCCCTTCAAGCGCGCGCGCTACGCCACCGATCCGGTGCAACGGCTGCGGCTGACCAAAGCAGAAATTGGGGACTTAGATGAGCAATCGTTTCACGCTGCCATTATCCGAACCTTCACCGAACTGCGCGACGTTCACACAATTTATAGTCTGCCTGTGCCCTTTCGAGGTCATACAGCGTTTCTCCCATTTTTCGTGGAATCCTATGAGACGCAAAATGGTCAGCGCCGATTTGTGGTCACTGAAATTTTGGATGGTTTCGATCCAGACCCAGGATACTTTACCCGTTACGTTGAAATTACCGGCTGGAGTGGGGTTCCCATCGGAAAGGCCGTTGACCAATTGGCGCGCAGCATTCCAGGAGGCAACAAGGCAACCAGGGTGATTCGCGGCACCATGCGGCTTACAGTTCGCACCATGACCAACGTGCTGCCTCCGCCGGAAGAATTGGTCTTTGTTCACTACAAACCGATCCACCCAAAAGGGAAGAATGTTGCGGAGCGAATCATTGCCGTTCCCTGGTACGTTGGCAAGGGTTTGAAGCGTATTCCTCGCAAAAAGGTATCGACGACTGAATCAAGTGCGGTATGTGTCCAACTTGCGGAATTGGCGAATTTCAGAAAGGTTCTTTATCCTGGGCCAAAGTTGGCAAAAATTAAAACTTCGGCGGACGAAAGGAACGCTTACGACACGTTGTTCCCGGATATGTTTGAGGTTCATCATACTTTTGAAATTTCCGATGACGGTAAGCTGCCGTGGTCCGATATCCTTTCCAACAACCCATCCGAGGGGCAGCTCAGCAAGAGTTTTGGCTACATTAGAATCAGGAATTTTGATCCAGAGCTGGGGGAAATCTTTGGTGAGTTCCGTCGCATTCTTCAGTGGTTCGACGATCATCTGCATGCTGCTCATGGGTTGATCATCGACATTCGTTCCAACCCTGGGGGAGCGATTGTGGATGCCGAACGGTGCTTACAGTTGCTGACTCCAAATCACATTGAACCGGCGCTGTTTCACTTTCCCAATACCGAAGCAATTCAACGAGTGTTATCGACCTTTGTCAGTCGGGAAACCATTTTCGCAACCTTGGATTTACTGGCGAAAGGCGACAAGCATAGCATTGTGGCAGCCAAACCTGTTTTTGAAAAATGGGTGAAAGGAGTGTTGGGCGGTGTGGCCAGCGGCAGCGTCTTGACCGACGGCCGACCATTGACTGATCCTGAACTTGCCAATGACACGGGGCAGCTCTATCAGGGGCCCGTTCTTCTGTTGACCGATGCCGGATCCTACAGCGCTGCTGATATTTTTGCTGGTGGCTTTCAGGATCATGACATTGGCCTGATCGTTGGGGTGGATGACAACACAGGCGGGGGCGGTGCGAAACGATGGGAGCATGGCGTTGAACTGGATGCGGTTCGGGCTCTCACAGGGTTTCCCGTAACTCTGCTGCCTTCCGGAGCGTCCTTTAGCATGGCGATTCAGCGTTCTACCAGGGTGAAGAACCAGACTGGGGAACCGGTAGAGGACCTGGGAGTGAAATGTGATGTGCGCCGCCGATTATCTTTGACCGATTTGCAAACAGGCTCCAGCGAACTGCTGCACTTTGCGTGCAGTAAGTTGTCGGAACAAGTAGTTTACCGGTTGAAAATCAAGAGTGCAGAAGTTGTCAGGAGTGGCGGCATTAAAGTAACCATAAGAGGAACTCCGAATCTGAGGCGGATCGTTTGTTCCGTTCAAGGTCAGCCACAATTCGTAGTTCCACTGGCACTCAATGACGTGTCCGAAAAAAGCGAGTTTGTGAAAACGTTCACTGTTCCATTTCATGTTTTACAGAATTTATCGTTTCCGTTTGATCTTTCTGTTCAAGGGTACGGTTGGGCTATTCATCCCGGTCAGCACGCTAAGAAGCTTCGGTTGATGGTGACGGCTCGGCGACGGATCAATGGAAAATGACTGGTAAAACGATTGGCCACTACCGGATTGAAGGTAAAATCGGCCAGGGCGGCATGGGTGTGGTGTATAAGGCTCAGGACCTGCGCCTGGGTCGCACGGTAGCTTTAAAATTTCTTCCGCCAAATACCCTGGACGAATCGCAACGCAAACGATTTCTGGAGGAAGCGCGGAATGCTGCCCTCATTCAGCATCCGAACATCTGCCCCATCCACGACGTGGGCGATGCAGATGGGCAGCTCTTCTTCGCCATGGCTTACATTGAAGGTGCCACGCTTTCCAGTTTGATCAGTGGGCAACCCATGGAGATTGCAGCGGCGGTGAACATTGCCTCGCAAATCGCTGCGGGCTTGGAGGAGGCGCATAAGCACGGCATCATTCATCGCGATATCAAGAGCACCAATATTGTTGTAACCAGCCAAGGACATCCCTATATTCTGGATTTCGGCCTCGCCTTAAAAGCGGGGAGTGACCGGCTCACACTGGAGGGAGGAATTGCAGGAACGCCGTCCTATATGTCCCCCGAACAGGCGCAAGGACAAGATGTGGATTATCGTACCGACATCTGGTCACTGGGAGCAGTGCTGTTTGAAATGCTTACGGGTCGTGTGCCGTTTCGCCGTGATACAGATTGGGCCGGGGTGCACGCTATCATCTATGATCCACTTCCGCCGCTCCATGCTTTGCGTCCAGAGATTAGTCAAAATGTGGAACAAGCGGTGGCCAAGGCGCTACAGAAGATGCCTGAGGACCGGTGGCAATCTGCTGCGGATTTCTCTGCTGAATTACGGCGTGTGAGTCAACTAGCGCCGAAGCCCAGTGAAACTCCAACGCAAATTGCTCCGTCTTTGTTGAAACAGGAACGCCCTGTGAAGCGGAAAGGTGTGATTGCTGCTGCCACCGCAGGCTTGATGATAGCAGCGTTGGGTGGGGCTGGATTGCTATGGCAGCAACGTACTAAATCGGACTTGCCTCAGGAAATGCACATCGCAGTTTTGCCATTTAATGTAATCGGAGACGACCCCAATGTTCGCGCCCTGGCCGATGGCCTTGTAGAAACGCTGACTTCAAAACTCAGTCAACTGGATCAGTTCCAAGGGAAGGTGCTGGTGATTCCGGCCAGCGAAATCCGGTCACGGAAAATAACAAGCGCTGAGGATGCCAGGAAGATCTACGGAGCGAATTTGGTTGTCACTGGTAGCGCCATGGTGACATTGGGAACGATTCAATTTACGTTGAATCTGATCGACCCGGAAAAAATGCGGCAGTTGGGGGCGCGGACATTTGATTTTGATCCCAAGAATCCAGTGCTTGTGCGCGATGGAGCGATGGACGGATTATTGGGCTTGTTATCCCTGCAATTGAATCGTGAATCGCGTCGCAATGTAGCGGAGGGGGAAACAGCCAGCGCCAGCGCTTATGCCGATTATTTAAAGGGCACGGGTTACCTGGCTCGCTATACAGTGAAGGGGAATCTTGACCTCGCTCTGAATAGCCTGCAAAGCGCAACCAAAACAGATCCTGGATATGCGAGTGCCTTCGCCAGTTTGGCACAAGTCTACTTACGGAAGACCCGCTTTTCTGGAGAAAAGTATTGGAGTGAACGAGCAATGGATTCGGCAAAGAAGGCTGTTGAACTTGCCCCAAATCTTGCTGTAGCGCATATTAGCCTGGGCGACGTTTTATTGGGATTGGGAAAGGAAGAAGAGTCCATCAAGGAGTTACAGCGCGCCTTACAACTCTCTCCTGGTAACGCCGAAGCATACCGAAGTTTGGCAGATGTGCTGTTCAATAGAGGGAGGTTCAAAGAAGCAGAAGAGTTGTATCGAGAGGCAGTCACGCGGAGGCCAGCCGATTGGTTTACAAACTTGCAACTCGGCCTTTTTCTTAGAGCAACGGGTCGTTATAAGGAAGCTGAGACCTCATTTCAGCAAGCTTTGAAGCTGACACCGGATAATGTGGTGGTGCTGCGGAATCTTGCTGGTCTTTATCGGCTGGAAGCCCGCTATCCTGAGGCTCGTGAGCTTCTGGAAAAAGCTTTGAGTATATCCCGAAATCCTCGGGTACAAAGTGTACTTGGTGTGGTTTACTTCTATGAGCATCGCTTTTCTGAAGGGTGTGAGGCTGCGGAAGCGGCGGTGGATATGGACTCAAGCGACTATGCGTATTGGGGAAATAAAGGCATGATATGTCGCTGGGTGCCAGAAGGCAAGGACAAAGCAACCTTGGCCTTTCGCCGAGCCATAGAACTGGCCCGAAAACAATTGGCCGTGACCCCAAAAAATTATCAAGTGCGCAGGGATTTGGCAGAGTATCACGCGAATCTTGGTGAAGGTAAGCAGGCGATGGAAGAACTGGCCAAACTTCCCAGGGAAAAGTGGAGTAACTTCACCGTCAGCTTTGTTTTGATTTATGAATTGATCGGAAAAAGAAAAGAGGCCATTGAGTTTGCCGGAAAACTAACAGACCCTCTTTCCTTCAACGACATAAAGAACGACCCTAACTTGTCGCAGCTCTGGGCGGACCCAGAGCTGCAGGCTACGATTCTTAAAACAGCCCGTTAGCCCTTATCATCAGGGAAGTCGTTACCGTGTGCTTCGCTGATGACCGATTCCAGCTTAGTTGCCGCACTTAGTAATGTCACACGCACACCAGCAAGTTTGACTGGCGTTTTCGTAAATGCCTTTGCCGCATTGGCCTTCGCCGTTTGCAACTTAGTGATCACCGCATCAATGTCGCGATTCAACTTCTCGGGCTTAATTGCCTTTCGCTTCGGTGCAGCTTTTTTCTTGGTTGCCATTCTGATTCTCCTTTTCGAACTCTCACGATTTACGTCTGACGTGCAGACAGTTAACAAGATGCCACCGCTTGATCTTTAAGTCAATCATCTTTTTAAACTTGAGCTGCAATGGCGGGCAATAAACTCCCTATCTAGTCTTGTTGCCCTCCTCCGATGCTGTGCTCAATATAGAGAGCGTTGGAGTTTAGGAACGTCCGCCAAAAAACTTCGAGAAATCTTTTTTGCACAACAGGTTTATCGTAAAGCGATTCAAGATGAAACAAGAAGGCTCCCCGCTCACTTTGGGCTAAGGTATTTCCTTTAGCACTTGAACAATTTCGCTTAGTGGGGAAAGAAACTTACAAAAACGGACGATAGAGAATTTATGAAGGGTAGAAACTGCTGTAAACTTAGAGGTATGAATACAGGTTCAAAAACGGCCAAGCAGGTACAGCTACCCGCTCTAGCCAAACTTCCATACGAGCCATCCATGCCAATGGCTAGCATTAAGGCTGCTGTTGACCTGGCCTATCAACGGTATGAGCAAGACCAGCTTTCCGGCTCCTCCATTAAAATGGTTGCGGGTGACTGTTAATCCAAACGACGTATTTATCAATTGTCCTTTTGATGAATCGTACGATGGCTTTGTTTACGCCATCTGCTTCACTCTCATTTACTGCGGTTTTGTTCCCCGTTCAGCCTTAGAATCTACCGATGCTGGTATTGTGCGAATTGAAAAAATCAATTCCATAATTGAGCAAAGCAATTTCGGCATCCACGATCTATCCTTCACCCATTTAGACCCACACAACCAATTACCCCGTTTCAATATGCCTTTCGAACTTGGGTTATTTCTGGGTTGTCGAAGATTCGGCGGTAAGGCCCATGCTGACAAGCGGACTCTGATTTTTGTATCTCAACCTTTACGAATACCAGCAGTTTATTTCCGATATCGCCGGACAGGATGTGCATGTGCATCACGGTCAACCGAATCATGCTGTTGAAGAACTTCGCGATTGGTTGAGCAACCATGACGGCACCAACCCCTTGCCGAGTCATTCAAGAATCTGGGATGCGTACCAAACCTTCAAGAGATATGCCCCTTTAGAGAAGCCGACTTTTCGCGACTACAACTATTCGGTTCTGGAATGGTTAAGTCACTTTCGCTAATTAAACCAAGTGCCCCATCTTGCCGGACCGATAGTCCTCCACTGCTTGCAGTAACTCTGCACGTGTATTCATAACAAATGGACCATGTTGCGCAACGGGTTCATCAATCGGAGTACCGGCAAGCACCAGAAAAGTGGAATCTTCACCCGCTTCCACCGCTATGCTTTCTCCGTCGCCAGACAACACGGCTAACTTGGCTTGCCCTTCGAATGCCACCGTATTCACAGTCACGTTCCCCTTCAATAGAAACAAACTGCTGTTCATGGTGGTGGCTATGTGTAAATCCAGTTTCGCGCCGGACTTCAACCGCACATCGTAAAGTTGAATTGGTGTGAAGGTTTTAGCTGGACCACTTTTACCACTCCAATCGCCGGCGATCACTCGCAATAGACTGCCGTTATCGTCGAGTTTCACTTCGGGTATGTCCGCAGCGGTTAGAGTCTGATAGCGCGGCTCTGTCATTTTGAAAGCACCCGGCAGATTCACCCACAGTTGAATCATCTCCAGCACACCGCCATGTTTTAGGAAACTGGGATCCAGCTTTTCCTCATGAACCACCCCGGACGCGGCGGTCATCCACTGCACATCACCGGGACCAATCGTGCCGGAATTACCTGCGGAATCGCGATGACAAACCTTGCCTTGGTAGGCGATGCTCACCGTTTCAAAACCCCTATGAGGATGTTCCTCCACCCCACGGGATTCATTGGTAGCGGGAAATTCGTGCGGGCCCGCGTAATCCAGCAATAGGAAAGGATTCACTTGCTGTGCCACCGGGTTCGACGGAAACAGGTTGCGCACCGGGAACCCATCGCCAACCCAATAGGACGACCCGCTTTCATAAATGCCCAGAACTTTCTTTGCTTTTTCCATCTACTTACATTCTAAAGCCTGCCATCGCAGCTTAATCCAACCGCTTATGAAAGCGTCGAGCGCTGCCGAAAAGAACCACGCATCCAATGACGAACAAGGCTGAAAGTTGCGGTGCCAATTCAGTCACACTCAAACCCTTCAAAAAGATTCCCCGCAATATTTCAATGAAATAGCGCATGGGATTGATGAGTGTAAGCCACTGCACCGGTTCCGGCATGTTGCGGATGGGAAAGCTGAATCCGCTGAGCATGAAGGCGGGCGTGAAGAAGAAGAAGGAACTCATCAATGCCTGTTGTTGTGTTTGTGAAACGGTGCTGAGAAACAGTCCCGACCCCAAGGTAGTCATCAAATAAATTAGTGTCGCGAATACCAAGGTGAAGACTCGACCTTGAAAAGGGATGTGGAATACCAGCAGCGCTACGGTTGTCACCAAGGTCATCTGCACGGCTCCAATGCAAACGAAGGGCAGTGTCTTGCCTAGCATCAGCTCTATGGGGCGAATCGGCGTGACCATTAATTGCTCCATGGTTCCAATTTCACGTTCCCTCACAATGGCCATTGCAGTAAGCATGAGGGTCATCATGGTGATGATGTTCATGATCACTCCGGGCACAAAGAAATTACGGCTGAGCAGATCGGGATTAAACCAGACACGCGGCACTGCCACAGCAGATAGCGGCGCAGCGCCAGTTCGCAACTTCTGCCCATAAGCCTGGATCACCTGCGAACAATACCCGCTAAGAATAGACGCAGTGTTTGAGTTCGCCCCGTCTATCAATACTTGAACATGAGCAGTGTGGCCCTTGTGAATCTCACGGGCGAACCCTGGAAGAACTTTTATAACGGCCTGTGCATCTCCATGATCCAACAACTTTTGTACAGCCGCATCGCTATCGGGCATGTACTTTACATTGAATTGTTCCGAACCTTGGAACTGGGAAAGCAACTCGCGGCTTTCCACCGACTGATCCAGATCCATGAACGCGATGGGTGAATTGACCAAGTCCAAATTCACTGCAAAGCCAAATAGCATCAGTTGCATGATAGGCGGAACAATCAGGAATACACGCATCCGCTTTTCACGCAGCGTTTGCCGGAATTCTTTACGAATGATGACTAGGATTCTTTCCCACATATAGTTAGGCGATTTTGGGCTTCATCTTACTCACCGCAAGAGTAAAAATGACCACTGCGTAGACGGTCAACCAGAGCAGTTCCAGCCACATGACTTCCATGCCCACACCTTTCAGAAAGATACCTTTCATGATAGTGACGTAATATTTCGCTGGAATAAAGTTGGTGATGAAGCGAATCACTGTGGGCATGTTATCCACTGAATAAATGAACCCTGATAACAGAAAGGCAGGCAGGAAGCTACTCAACAAGCCCACCTGATAGGCGATCAACTGAGACTTAGTAGCAGCGGAAATGAAAATACCCCAGGAGAGTGCGCCGAACAGAAAGATAAAACTGGAAAGTCCTAGAAAGGCCAGACTGCCTTTCAGCGGAACATTAAACAGAAAAACAGCCGCCAGTAAAGACATCACCGTATCGGCGGCACCCAGCACGAAGAAGGCGCTCAGTTTGCCTAGCAACAATTCCGTGGGACGGATGGGAGTGGAAAGCAACTGTTCCATGGTGCCGTTTTCCCATTCGCGAGCAATGCAAAGGGACGTCAGCAGTGCGGCGATAATCATGAGGATCACTGGGATCAAGCCGGGCACAATGAAGTTTCGAGACTTCAAATCGTTGTTGTACCAAACGCGCACCTGCGCTTCAGTCAGTGGTTTTACATGCATGCCCGTCCGCTGATCCAGCCGTTGCGCACTTCGCTCCAGCGCATACAGATTGACCACTGTGGTGACGTAAGCCATGGCTATCGATGCTGTATTCGAATCACTGCCATCCAGCAACACCTGCACAGGAGCCGCTTTCCCGGCCTCTAAGAGACGAGTAAAATCTGGCGGTATCACTAGACCAAACACTACCTTATTGCTATTGATCCCTTTTTCGATGGATGGATAGTCGCCAGAAACGCTGCGTACATCGAAGTAAGTGGAACCTTGAAAAGCATGAATAAGGTCACGACTGGCGGGCGAATTGTCCTGATCAAAAATGATGGCTGGAAGGTGATTCACATCCAGGGACAAGGCGTATCCGAAGAGTCCCAGCATGAGAATGGGAATGAGCAGGGCCATGCCCAGGCTGCGCGGATCGCGAACAATGTGCAAAAACTCTTTCCGAAAGACGGCACGGATTCGACGGAAGCTCATGTTACTGCCTCCTGACGTTCAATTTCGTTGATGAAAACTTCTTCCATACTCTTAGCGCCTAACTTTTGTTTAAGGGCTCGCGGTGTATCCAGAGCAATGACTTTACCCTTATACATCAGTGCTACGCGATGGCAGTATTCCGCTTCGTCCATATAATGTGTAGTAACAAAAATAGTTTGCCCACCAGCCGAAAGGTCGTAGATCAGATCCCAAAATGACCGGCGCGCAATGGGGTCAACACCACTGGTTGGTTCGTCTAAAAACAGAATCGGCGGTTCATGTAAAATGGCGCAACCCAGCGCCAGACGCTGCTTCCAGCCACCAGGAAGCTGGCCGGTTAACTCACCGCGACGCTCTTCCAGATTGGCCATGCGCAGCGCGAAACTCTTGCGCTCCTCACGACGTTCCTTAGGCACCCCATAAATGCCGCTGAAGAAATCAAGATTCTCTTCCACCGTCAAATCACCATACAGCGAAAATTTCTGCGACATATAGCCGATGGATCGCTTCACTAGTTCCGGCTGCGTAGCGACATCGAATCCACTTACGGTCGCCTGTCCTGAAGTGGGACCCAGCAGGCCGCACAGAATACGAATTGTTGTCGATTTACCAGCGCCATTGGGTCCAAGAAAGCCGAAGATTTCACCCTTGGCCACACGAAGAGAAACATTGTCTACCGCCACAAAATCGCCGAAGCGTTTTACTAATTTGTCGATGACAACAGCATCCGGTTCAGGCATGTTTTTCCTCAGCCGTAACAACGGCCACAAACACGTCTTCTAAAGATGGTTCAATGATGCGGGCCGTCATCCAGTCAGAGACATTCACTTCCGGCGCAGCATGCACATGCAATGTTGCGCCCGACGGCTTGACGCCCCATATGCCCTGATGCGCTTCCAGTTCGCGACGAGTGGCGCGCATGTCTTCCGGTTCCACTTCCCAAAAGCGCCCTGGCATAGCTTTTTTCAATTCAGCGGGCGAACCACAACGAATCAATCGCCCTTCATGCATCAGCCCAACACGACCGCAGCGTTCGGCTTCGTCCAGATAGGAAGTGGAAACAATGAGCGTCATTCCGCCTTGCACCAGATCTTCCAGAATCAGCCAAAAATCCCTGCGAGACACCGGGTCCACTCCATTGGTAGGTTCGTCAAGCAGAAGAATTGCCGGCTTGTGCAGCAGGGCGCACATTAACGCCAATTTTTGCTTCATGCCACCGGAAAGCTGTCCTGCGGGTCGATTTCGAAACGGCTCCATGCGCGTCATCCCCAGCAGGCGCAGTTTCAAGGGCTCCAGTGTTGCGTCGCCGATGCCGAATAGATCAGCATAAAAATCCATGTTCTCTTCCACTGTCAGATCCTGATAAAGACCAAAGCGCTGGGCCATGTATCCAATCTGATCGCGCACTTGGGTGGTCTGCTTCACCGGATCAAAGCCCGCCACCCGTGTCTGCCCTTCGGTGGGATCGACCAAACCACATAGGATTCGTAGGGTCGTAGTTTTACCAGCGCCATCAGGCCCCACCAAGCCGAACACTTCGCCAGCAGCAATGGCAAGGTCTAACTTGCTGATAGCCGTCACCGAGCCGAAGCGCTTGGTCAGTCCGATGATTTCAATGGCACTCATCTAATTTCCGCTGAGATCAATCACCGCATCCACCGGCATGTTCAACTTCAATTCCTGCTGCTTATTTTCCACCGAAATCTTCACGCGGTATACCAGCTTCACTCGCTCTTCCTGCGTCTGAATTTGCTTTGGCGTGAATTCCGCTTGAGAAGAGATGTAAGTGATGGTGCCAATGTACGACTTGTCTTTGTAGGAATCGGTTGTAAGCTTTACTTTCTGACCCAGCTTCACCCTGCCCAACTGAGTCTGCGGAATGTAGCCGCGCAACCAGGGATGATCGATATCGGCAATGGTCACAATGGTCGCCCCAGGTGCCACCACTTCACCGGCCTCCGTAGATTTCACCAACACCACTCCTTCAATTGGAGATGTGGCAATCGTGTCATTCAACTGCGAGTCAATCACCGCGACATTTGCCGTAGCCCGTTTCATATCGGCCTGACGTGTACCCATTTCCTGTTGCTTGCGCTTCAACTCTTCAGCATTGGCCTGCGTCAGTATCAGGGTTGCCTTGGCCCGTTCCAACTGTGCCCGAGCCAATTCAATATCCTGCTTCCGCGGACCTTCTTCCACCAGGGAAACTCGCTGTTCCGCAGCGTGCATCGCAGCTTCCATAGATAGTAGACGCGTCTTTGCCTGGTCGTACTGAGCACGGGAAATGTCTTCGTTCTTGAACAGCCGATCTGCCCGATCGGCATCGTTCTTCGCCAGTTGATATTGCGCGCGGGCGTCTTCCAGTGTGGATGTTGCCTGCACTTTTTCCTGCTTGCGAGACCCTGCCAGCAAGTTGTTCAACTGCGCTTCAGCAGCAGCAATTTCCGCTCGACGAACCTGCGTTTCGCGCTCCAGTACTTCGCGCTGAAAGACAATCGCCGTGCTCATCTGGGCAATGCCCGATTGCGCCGAAGCAACACCCGCTTCTTCTCTAAGCTTTTGCATGGACATAGTGTCTCTATCCAGCCGCGCAATAATGGCCCCGGACTTCACAAAGTCGCCCTCCTTCACTAATAGTTCAGAAAGCTTACCAGCCATCTTGAAGGCAATGTCCACCTGCGTCATCTCTAAATTGCCTGAGATTTTTATATGGTCCAGATCAACTTGGCTGTTACGAAAGTAATAAGCAGCGGCGCCGCCAACGGCCAGTAATATTAACAACGGGATGATTTTCTTCATTGCAATATCCTGTGGAGTGCTCCCATGGCTGTGGCCAAGTCAACACGAGCTACATTGTTTTGATATAAAGCAAACGTGCGATTATCGCGAGCACGTGCCAATCGGGTTTGCGCATCTACCAACTCAACACTGTTCGATACCCCTTCGCGATAGCGGCGCTCGGCTTGTTCCAATTCCTGTTGCGATAACACCAGACCTTGTTCCGATACGCTCACCTGCCCCTCAGCCGCTTTCACCGCATCCAATGCAAGGCGAACTTCCAGTTCCACCTGTTGTCCAAAATCCTTGGTACGCATAGCTTCCTGACGCAGTGCGATGGCCGATTCCGCACGACGCGAATCCCGTCTGCCACCGTCAAATATCGGGATCTTCAAACTAGCACCAATGGTCCGCGTTGCAACAGCATTGCCCGGACTAATACCCAATCCACCGACGTCGGCAAAGGCACCCAGTGAAGGCAACCGTTCGGCTCGGATGGCCTGCAGATTGAGCCCCGCCACCTGTTCGCGTCGCCGCTGCGCCAACCAATCGGGACGATATTGTTTGGCCGATGCCATGGCTTCTTCGTAAGTGGCTGCCGCTGTGGTGGCTAATAACAACGTGTCCTCTAACTCGATTTGTGCAGACATATCCATGCCAATGGCTCGTTGTAAGTGAAGCTTGGCCGCTTTCCACTCCAGTTTGGCGATGCTCAACCGTTGTTGTTCGTTAGCGAGTTGCACTTTGGCACGAGTTACTTCTACACCCGTTCCGGTTCCCGCATCTTTTTGATTCAATGCAAGCTGCAATAGTCTTTTTGCTAATTCAATATTGGCCTCGACCGTTTCTAAAGCAGCCTTATCACGCAAGGCAATCAGGTACGCGTGGGCCACCGTGTCCGCCACTTGATTTGCAGCCGCCTCTTTTTCCTGCTCAGCCACAGCGATGTTGGCTTTGGCCGCATCCAGACGCTTCCAGGCGCTGAAATCAAAGATCGATTGTGTAACGGTGGCTCGGATATCGAAATTGCTCAGCGGACCAACCAAGGTCGGAGATTGAAAGCCAGGAATCGGAATGCTGAATCCGAACGCTTTCAAATTGCGGGTGAAATCGGTTTCAGTGATCGCAGCATCAGCGTTAGGAAGCAGCGCTCCTTTGACCGTATTTTTACGAGCTTCAGCAGCCAGTTGGGCTTCTCGCAAAATCTGAAGCTTTGTGTTGCCATCGGGGGCCAGTGCCATTTCCACGGCTTTCTTCAGAGTAAGTGGGGTAACGCTCTGGCACCACAACGGCGCAACGAACGCAGCCAATAATGGGATAAGTATCTTCTTCATGAGTTACTCGCGGAAGTAAGTCCAGCTTCAAGAAATGGAAGCATCTGTTCCAATGCTTCTTCGGCATTGTCACATTGAATAGTTCCATTGGAAACTGCCAATAGGATGGGGCGGGCATGCATGGTGTGCACCAGGCAACCAACACAAAAGTGAGTTCGCCAATAAAGCACTTCGTTGTCCAACTTTGGCAGTGCGGCGTGCAGGGCACTCACAAATCGACGGGCAGTGCTGGCCATCTGTTCATTGAAACTGCGCTCCACCACTTGGGCTGGTTCCGTATACAGGCGGATCATCAATGCGCCTAACTGAACCGGGCACTTTTCATTGGTCGGTTGAAAAGCTGTTTCCAGAATGGGTAAGGCAAAGGCTCGCAGAATGCCGCGAATCTTCGGTCGTTTCGGATTGGCCTTTAAAACCTGATCCAGCATAGCCAGACGTCGTTCATTCACCGGCGCTAGGCGACGGGCAAAGACGGCGTGAATCAATGCTTCTTTGGAACCGAAGTGGTAATTAATGGCTGCCAGGTTGACATTTGCAGCCTCAGTAATCGCGCGCATGGATGTGGCGGAGAGGCCGTTTTGGGCCAACAGGATTTCAGCCGCGTCCAGAATCCGGGTTTTAGTTTCAGATTGCATGTCAAACGTTCGTATGAAACATACGTTTGAACCAAAATAACCCAAAGAAAACAAGTTGTCAAATACAAAGCAACCTGCAAGCCTTATGATGGTTAATTCAGCCAATGTGCGCCTCACCCAAACTCACCACAAGTGAAACGGACCAGATCGGCTATCTGAATTTCTCTCGTGAAGAATGGTCCAAGCTGCGTGCCTTCACCCCCTTGCCCTTGACGGAAAGCGATTTGGCGACATTGCGCGGAATCAATGAGCAAATCTCACTGGAAGAAGTAGCCGATATCTACCTTCCGCTTTCCCGCTTGTTGAATCTTTACGTCAGCGCGGTGCAAGCAATGAACAAGGCTACCGACACCTTTCTGGGGCACTTGCCCGCCAGGATTCCCTACGTCATCGGAATTGCCGGTTCCGTGGCCGTGGGCAAAAGCACCATCGCCCGTGTCTTGCAAGCGTTGCTATCGCGCTGGCCTGATCATCCGAAAGTGGATCTAATCACCACCGATGGATTCCTGCTTCCCACCAAAGTGCTTCAAAAACGTGGGCTAATGAAGCGCAAAGGCTTTCCAGAAAGCTATGATCGGTTGGCGCTGCTGCGATTCCTTGCGCAGATCAAACGGGGGCAGGCTGAAGTAAGTGCGCCGGTTTATTCGCATCTGATTTACGACATTCTACAAGGTGAAGCAAAAGTTGTTAACCAGCCAGATATTTTGATTGTAGAAGGGCTCAACGTTCTGCAAAGCGGTTCCACTCGGAAAACCAGTAAGCATCCAATGATGTTCGTTAGCGACTTCTTTGATTTTTCCATTTATATTGACGCCGAAGAAGAGTTGATTGAAAGCTGGTATCTTTCCCGATTCCTCAAGCTGCGTGAAACAGTGTTCACCAATCCCGAATCTTATTTCAATCGCTATACAGCGTTAAGCAGTGAAGAAGCCGTGGCCCGGGCTAAGTCCATTTGGCGGGAAATCAATGGGCCAAATCTGCGAGAGAACATCATGCCTACGCGGGAACGAGCAAGATTAGTGCTGCGCAAAGGAACAGACCATCGCGTAGAGGAGATCCGGTTGCGCAGCATGTAGAGTTGCACAGATTTTGCGTGTTATACTCGCAACTGGAAGTTGCCAAACTCCGCATGACACCCCAAAAACCCCGGCGATCTTCTGCCTCAATTAGCTTGGTCTTAGTAAGTGCCGCAGCAATGTCCGCTTGTGCTGGCCCCAGCACCACCGCCATGCGTCGCGATCTTTACCAAACTCGCGTGGCTTGTGAACAGGAGTGGGGTGCCGGATCAACTCAGTGTCAACCAGCTCACGATTGGGATTACGGTTCTTCAACTGGCGGAGGCTATGCTGGTGGGCACTATTGGGGCCCTGCGTACCGTGGTGCACGCTACGGTGACCAAATCCGGTCTGGCAGCCAGGCTTTGTCTTCAAGGGCCGTCGCTCGCGGAGGGTTCGGATCCAGTAGTGGCAGCCGAACAAGCGGTAGTTAATGGAACGCATCCCACTAACCCCGCGCGCAGACTGGCAGCAACAGTTCGATCAGATAGGTTTTCACTTTCACAGCCTGGGAGATGTTTACTGGGACGAATCGGTTTGCTACCGTTTTTCCTCTAGTGAAATCGACACAATTGAAGATGCCACCTGGAAGTTACATGAACTTTGTCTGCAAGCTGTGGATCACGTCATCACCACTGGCGCGTTTCAACAGTTCGCTTTGCCCGATTGGTTTATTGAATATCTGGTGGCTTCCTGGGAAGCAGATGAGCCTTCGCTTTATGGACGCTTTGATTTGTCGTATGACGGAACCCATCCTCCCAAGCTTCTTGAATACAACGCCGATACCCCCACTTCTCTTATTGAAGCCAGCATTGCTCAATGGAATTGGCAAAGACAGGTTTTCCCTGAACAGGATCAGTTCAACCTGCTGCATGAAAAAGTGATCGCCCGTTGGAAACAGGTGAAGAAGCAACTGGATTCCCCAATAATCTATTTTGCTTGTGTTGCAGAAAATCCAGAAGATTCCGGCAACGTGGATTACTTGCGCGATACGGCCATGCAAGCTGGCATAGAATGTCGCCATATTTACGTTGAAGATATTGGTTGGTCAGCCAGTGAACTTTGTTTTGTGGACTTAGAAAATAACATGATTGCAACACTCTTCAAACTCTATCCATGGGAATGGATGGCGAATGAAAAGTTTGGACCGCTGCTTCCCGGCGCACGGATGGCTTGCATTGAACCGGCCTGGAAAACGTTGCTGAGTTCAAAAGCTATTTTGCCGATACTGTGGAAGCTGAACCCGGGCCACCCTAACCTGCTGCCTTGTTACACCGAAGAGGCTTCAATCCAACTACCATATGTCAAGAAGCCAATTTATTCGCGCGAAGGGGAAAACGTGGAAATTCACGATGGCGAAAACATAATTGTCCAGCCTGGCAGTTATGGTGCCGAAGGTTATATTTATCAGGCCTATGCCGCGCTGCCAGATTTCCAGAGTAACTTTCCGGTGATTGGTTCCTGGATTATAGGTGACGATGCCGCAGGTATGGGCATTCGCGAAAACCACCAACGCATCACCACCAATACCAGCCGGTTTGTACCACATTATTTTAACTGAGAAAGAGGAAACAATCGATGGACATCCTTCAACAATCAATCGCTGGCCTACCTGCCTTTGCCACTCATCTGGTTGCGGCCTTAGCGCTGCTGGCGCTGTTTCTGATCATTTATACAAGGATCACGCCCTTTCCAGAATTTCAATTGATTCGCGATGGAAACACAGCCGCATCCATCAGCTTGTCTGGTTCTACGCTCGGTTACGCCATTCCACTTTCCTATGCCTCGGCCCAAAGTATCAACTTACCCGATATGTTACTTTGGGGAGGAATCGCGCTAGTAAGTCAGTTGTTAGTCTACGGGGTAGTTCGAGTATTCGTCATTCCCGACATCTCAAAAGACATCTCCGATGGGAAAATCGCCCAAGGCACGCTATTAGCCGCCTTGGCCATTGCTACGGGCTTAGTAAATGCTGGTTGCATGACTTACTGACAGCATCGCACTTCAAAGTATTAGAGATTAGAAAAGGAAATCATAAACGATGAGTATCGAAGAAGAACTTCATGAACATGCCTCCCATGCGCAAAATCCCTTTGACAAAAGGGTAGCGGCAACCATGGCAGGACTCGCTGCGGCGCTGGCCATCGTCACCGTGATGGGCCATATGGCTACTACTGAAGAGATCGTTCATCAGCAGCGGGCATCCGACCAATGGTCATTTTTCCAGGCTAAATCAATTCGACGATACGAATCGGAAATTGCTCGTGATGTTTTGTCCACGGTGCAAGGAGCTGAAAAGGCGGAAGTATACGCCAAGAACGCCGAACGCTATGCCAAGGAAACAGAAGAGATTCAAAAGCAGGCCAAGGAACTTGAGGCAGAAAGTAAACACAAAGGCCAGGAAGCAATCCGCTTGGAATTCGGCGAGGTCTTTCTGGAAGTAGCCATAGTGCTGGCATCTCTTGCAATTCTTACTAAACGCGAACCGTTCTGGTTAGCCGCACTGGCCAGTGGCGGACTCGGCTTGGCCGTCGCCGCCAGTACCTATTTCATCCATTGAGGGATTTCACTATCCACTGGGCATAGTGCCACTATTGGGCGATTGTTAGTGTATCGGGGCTAGTATCTAACTTGGGCTAGCGGCGTCTTACTAGGCAGGTGACTGAGAATGCAACAAAATCAGCACCACCCTAGGAGACAAATCATCATGAACTCGAAAAACCTTTTTACTGTACTGAGCCTTGCCGCTGCGCTTACTGTATCCGCTGCAATCGCTCAAACCCCAGCCGCTGTGCCCACCACTCCGGCAACAACCACCAAGCCCACCACAAAAGTGGCCAAGACGCACAAACGCAATCACGGGAAGCACGTTAAGGCAACAGCTCCCGCCGCAACGCCTGCCGCAGTGAACGCTGTGCCAGTTGCTCCTAAGAAATAAAGTGCGGCCTTACAAACAGCCAACGGCGCGGCATCAAAACCGCTCCGTTGGTTGTTCAAATTTACCAGATGGCCTTGCGGTAGTTCTTCCCAATCAACCTGTCCCGTGTGATCAGCATAGCTTCCTGATTCGATAGTGCCTGCGCCACAATGATGCGGTCAAAGGGATCGCTTGTCCAATGCAGTTCCGACGCTTCTTTTGCCACTCTTGCAAACGGCAACTGACAAAGCTGTATCCCAAAATCCAGGCTCAAAATAGAATACAACTTCTTGGCTGAAATCTTGATCTTTTGTCGATCATAGAGGGAATCGAACTCCAGATAGACCATTGGCGAAATCAACAGATCATTGGCTTCAATCTGCCGTTTCGCCTCTTTGCTGAACTCTTCCAACATCCCTGCAGCCAGAAAGACAGCGGCGTGCGTGTCTAGATAAGCTATGCTCACAGGCGCCTGCCTCCTTTACGCCGACCTGCTTCAGTCTCGTCTTGTAATTCGGATTCAACAATGGATTGCGCATCCACCATAAGAATGTCACGCTTCACCGCCCGTGACAATTTTGAGGCATTGGCCAAAGACACAATTTGCAGCAGGTAGCCTTTATAGCTGACTTCCACAGTTTGACCCCCAACAACCCTATCCAAAGTCTGAAACAATTCCTTGCGTAGCTGTGTTGCTGTGACTGCCATATACGAATTGTACATAGAGCAGCGTACGCATGCAAGGCTTGTCTGTACGCACTTAATAAGTCTGCTTGCGCGGCAAGGTACGGCCCCTCTTCCGCCAATCTTCACTGGTGATACCGTTCAAATCCCATACCGTCCGTCCAGCCCTCAGGGTCAGTTCGCATTCCAGCTTTTGAGTCCCGTCCATGCGATCATTCTCCACATCGGTGAACCCGAACTTACCCTGGTCCAAACGCAGCACAGCAATATCAGCATCCGCACCAACACTCAAGTGGCCATGTTGTTCGCGGTGAATTTCCTTAGCCGGGTTCCAGGTTGATTTGCGGATAACTTCATCCAAGCCCATGCCCATATTCAGAAATTTGGACATCACCGTAAGCATCGATTTCATTCCTCCCATAAGGCTGCCATTGTGCAAGTCCGTTGAAATCGAATCCGGTCCAAAGCCTTGCTTCATTCCTGGAACCGCCCATTGAAAAGCCAAGCTTCCAGCCCCGTGGCCGACATCGAAAAAGATTCCCCGCTTGCGGGCTGCCTTGTAGAAAGATTGCACCGTACCTTTATCATCAAGGAAAGGATCAAATGGCCGATACATGTGCGTGTAAATGTCCCCTGGTCGCATTTTTTCCAGAAAAAGCTTGTCAATCGGGCGGCCTGGTACGATCAGCCCGAAGTCCACCATCACCGGGATATTGGCAATGGTGCCTGCCTCAATCGCCCGATCCACAGGAGTCCATTCCGGACCTGCGAAATGCGCCGTCTTAATGCCCACTACTATATCCTTATTCGCGATCGCCACTGCCGCAGTAGCTTTGGCGTCCATGCTGCCTTGGTCCTGTTCATTCGCTGGTCCGGCCATGCCGTTTGCCCCAATGTTCAACAAGGCATAAATCCTTGCACGCGAATGCTTGATGATCCGATCCCGAAACTCTGGAAAATTATTGCGTCCTGAACTGCCTGCATCCACCACTGTTGTAACCCCGGTCTGAAACAGGTGATGATCGGGAATCAAGCTCGCCATACCACCGGCCAGTTCACCGTTTGCCGTACCCGCAAAAACATGAACGTGAATATCTACCAGGCCCGGTGTAACGTAGAACCGCGAAACGTCCACCACCTTTTTGGCCTGATTCGCTGGTATATTCGCGGCAACAGCGGCGATCTTGCCAGCAGTCACGGCAACGTCCATTCGACCATTGATGTTATTCTTGGCATCAATCACATGGCCGCCCTTCAACAATAAATCGTAATTTTGTGCGGACACGGGCAAACTCAAAAGTAGGCAAAGCAGAACTTTATTCATATCGAGCTATAGTATGACAAAACGTTACACTAAGCAGATGGCCAATGGAGCTGAGCTTTTTGTAGATGCCTGCCAACAGTTGGGTATCGACCGCATTTTCACGTTGGTCGGCGATCACTTGAACGAAGTGCTTTCCGTGGCTGCGGCGCGCGGCTTGCACATCATCGATTTCCGACATGAATCGGGTGTTACTCATGCCGCTGATTGCTGGGGTAGACTTACACGCAAACCCGCTTTATCTTTAGTGACCGGCGGACCAGGTCATACCAACTCACTTACTGGCATTGCCACAGCGCAACTATCGGGCAGTCCGTTAATTGCCGTCAGTGGTGCGCCTGCCATCAATATGCGGGAACGGGTAGTGTTTCAGGATATAGATCAGATGGGCATGGCACGACCAGTGTGTAAGTGGGCCGCTGAAGCAGCAAGTGTCGCTCAGATTCCGTTCTTACTTAGCCGAGCCTATCGTGAGTCATCCAGTGGCCGAATGGGAGCCACCCACCTCACCGTACCCGTTGACCTGTTTACTGGCGAGGCGAAAACCGTCATTCCGTCATCTGCACCCCATACATCCAGCCCACCTGCGCCCAATCGCCACGATGTGAAACGGATGTTGCAGTTACTGCGCCAAGCGAAGAGTCCAGTGGTGATTGCTGGCAGCGGTGTTTGGTGGAGCAATGCTGGCAAAGAACTGGAAAAGTTCCTATCGAAAACGAAGCTCCCCTATTACAATGTCACGCTGGCCAGGGGTGTTGTTAATGACCTGTATCGTTACAACATGGGCTATGCCGATGGAGCATTAAACAAAGCCGTGCACACTGTTTTTAAGGAAGCCGATGTAGTGCTGGTGCTTGGCAAACGCATCGACTACCGCCTAGCGATGGGTGGTCCGCGGCTATTTTCCCCGCAAACGAAATTCATCCAAGTGGACATTCACCCCCAGGAGTTAGGTCACAACCGCAACTTGGAATTGGGTGTGTGTGCCGACCTCAAAATCACGCTTTGCGCCTTGTTGGAAGAGTTGGAAAATGAACCAGCCTGGAAGCCTCTTCCCTGGTTGAAGCGTACAACTCAATTGCGCGATCAATGGAAAGCTGAATTGCAAAGTATTGCCGAATCCAACGCGAAAAACAATCGCATCCATCCAGCCAGCTTCTTTGCCGCGCTGCAACAAGCCATGCCAGTAACACCACTTTACTCCTGGGATGGCGGCGATTTCATCCATTGGGGTCGTGCCATGTACCCGGCCATTCACCCCGGCGGCTGGATGCGCATTGGCCCGTTGGGCACAATCGGATCAGCACTTCCCAACGCCATTGCCATGCAACTCCACCATCCCAAAAGTCCCATTGTGATGATTACTGGCGACGGCTCTTTAGGATTCTACATTGCTGAATTAGATACAGCCGTGCGGCATAATTTGCCGATCATCGTGATCGTAGGGAACGACGGCGGTTGGGGTCTGGAACGTGAGTTACAAGGCGAACTGAACGGAACCAATGTGGCCTGCGAACTACGGCAAACTCGTTATGACATTGTCATGAAAGGCTTTGGCGGAGACGGGGAAACCATTGATCGTCTGCATCAAGTGGATGGGGCGGTGAAGCGCGCCTTCGCATCGCAAAAACCGTATTTGTTGAATGTCAATATTGAGGGAGCTCGCAGCCCATTTACCGATTGGCAGATCAAGGGCAAGAAATAGCTTCCCTAAGGTCTTTTAGGCGAGTGAGTTTAAGGTAGATAACCGATTTGTTTCTTAAAACCATCGGGCTACTATCAACCATAACCATAGTCCTACGTTCTGGGCTATTCGTCTTAGACCACTTCTTAATCTATTGAGTACGCCCCATTGCGGGCGAGAGGATTTTTAATGTACAAAACGTTCGGCGGGATGCTGCTTCTGTGCAGTATGGCCGCATCCCCAGCATTGGCCACGGTATTCTTAATTGCACCACTGGTCCCCATTGATACAGTAAATTGGAGCCAACTCGGCGCTGATGGTACCGCTCTCCCTACCAATTTCAGTGCCAATTCAGGCCTGGGAATTACAGTCTTTGGGAATTTCACGGTGACCGATGGACTGGTTTCCACGGTTTGCGATCCGGTCACGCCACTCAACTGCAGTTGGACTCCACCAACACTTGGCTATTCTGCTGGAGAAACTCTTATTTGGGCTGAAGATACCAACTTTTTTGGATCCGGGCCCATAACGCTATCGTTTGCGGCTCAATCCGGTATCGGCGCTTATATTCAGACTACTTCACCAGGACAATTTTCCGGCTCGTTGCAAGTTTTCAACGGAGCCATACTTCTGGGATCGCAGGCATTCACCAGCGACATCACTGGCAACCCGCTCTTTATGGGTGCTGTTAGCTCATTTCCAGAGATCACATCGGCAGCTTTCGGAGTCACAGCCTGTGGTAGCTTCGCCTGCGATCCGAATGATTTTTCGATAAACACTTTGCAAATTTATGCTGCAAGTTCCACGCCAGAGCCCGCCACTTTTGCCCTTGCCGGTGCAGCTTTGGCAATCGGCTTTGGGCTGCGAAAACGTGCACTAAATGCATCAAAAACGACCTTAACAACTACAATAGTGGCCTTAATATTGCCATTGTGGGCACAGGAACCGATCCTGGATCCAAGCCAATTGAAATTGCTGAGCACTAGCCCGGCCCAACTACATTTGGGTCGTAGCCCCGTGGTCAACAGCTTCATTGGCACGCCTAAATTGCAAATCTGGCAATATCAAATGGTTTCCCCACGCGATGGAAACATCTATGCGGGCAGCATTGTGGGTGGGAATCCCTTCAATCGGGGGGCTCGCACAACCACCATACCCATCGTGATCATTCCGCTGCGCGTTGAATATACCGGAGTGGTCCGCACTTTCGATCCAACATCGCCCGATGATGGCTGTTTAGGAGCGGGCAATACGGCACTTTCTTTGACCCAACAATCCACTATTTTTCAACCTGCAAACCACGTTATGAATGGAATCAGCATGGGGAACACCACCTTTCCCGATGCTTTTCAACGCGCCTCATTCTGGCCCTCAGTGAGCACCGTATCGCCCGCCTATCACTTAGGGTTGAGTGTTTCCGTGGCGGCTAAGCAAACCATTTCCATTGTTAGTAACACCACCGATGGTGCCACGTACAATTTTGGGGGCAATTGCTCAACGAATCCTACTACCGTGGATAACCCCGCCCGCATGGGTTTGGTAGACATCAATTACCTTGATCCCTTGCTAAAAGGAATCATCACCAACCTGGGAATCACCCCAAACCAATTTCCCTTGTTTGTGTTGTACGGCGTAGTCATCTCAAATGGGGCAGCCAATACGACGAACAATTGCTGCATTCTGGGATACCATAACGGCTCTGGAATTCCGGCCAATCCTGGCCAGACTTACGGGATAGCCGAGTATGATCAAGGCTACTTGTTTCAAGGAACAAAGAATATATCTGTTCTTTCGCATGAGTTTCTGGAATGGGTCAACGACCCAAGCGTCGCAAACCTGGTGCCTGACTGGGGTGGCCTGGGGCAAGTTGGTGGATGCCAAAACAACATTGAGACCGGTGATCCACTTTCTGGAAGTCTAATGCCAGGCATCACAATGAGCAATGGGGTCACTTACTTTGCCCAGGAACAGGCCTTTTTCAGTTGGTTTATGGGCGGACCAACTCCAGGTGCGGGTGGCAAATACTCGAGTAACGGAACGTTTGGTGGATTTGCGAAAGCCTGCCCAAATGGTGGGACAAACTAAGTCATCTAGTTATAGGTGTATTGGGAAAAGGCTAGCCCTCTACGGTTAGCCTTTTTTTATTCACCAGTTCAACTTCAAAGCAAACTGCATCCGCCGCGCCGCGTTCGCCTGCGTTCGAACCAAACCAA
>JANMWO010000088.1:0-9115 GCA_031394025.1 Acidobacteriota bacterium | reverse complement strand
CGCTATGAACGCTTCGCCCGCGGGGGTGCCAAGCTGATCTGGTTTGAAGCCACCGCTGTGCGCGAAGATGGCCGCGCCAACTCCCGGCAACTGTGGATCAATAAAGATAACGTCGACGATTACACGCGCATCCTGGAAATGATCCGACGGGAACATAAGGCTCGCTTCGGCACTACTGATGATCTACTTGAACCAATGCAGCTAACCCATTCAGGGCGCTACTCCGTTCCTAAGAAAACCATTGCCTATCATCATCCATTAATCGACCAGAAATCGGGCATTCTAGCGGACTATCCGGTGATCACCGATGGCGAATTGGAACGCCTGGAAGATGCCTATGCCGACGCCACCAAACTTGCCGTGCAAGCAGGCTTTCGTGCGGTTGAGTTGAAAGTTACCCATGGCTACCTGTTGGCCGAACTGTTAGGGGCAAAGACACGAGAAGGCCGTTATGGCGGGAGTCTGGAAAATCGTACACGGATGATCCGCAACATCATGGGGAAGATCCGCGCAGCTACAGGCAACCAGTTGACCTTGCTGATGCGGTTAGGCTGCTTTGATTCCGTGCCCTACATGAATGGGCCCGACGGAGTGGGCATTCCGCTGCCCTATCCAGTTCCCTACCCCTGGGGCTGGGGCGTGGATTCCAATAATCCGATGCGGGAAGATTTGACTGAAGTGAAGCAGGCCATTGGCTGGTTCAAGGATTGGGGCATTGAGCTGTTGAATATTTCCATTGGTTGCCCCTACTACAATCCTCATATTGTGCGTCCATTTGAAAAGCCCGATGAGAGTAATTACGAACAGCCAGAGCATCCAATTTTAGGGGTTGACCGGCACTTTCGAATCGCTGGGGAACTGCAACGGGCGCATCCTGATTTACCAATGGTTGGTTCAGGTTACAGTTGGTTGCAAATCTATTCGATTAATGCCGCTGCGCACAATGTGGCACAGGGAAATATTACGATTTTTGGCATTGGAAGGAACGCCCTGGCCTATCCTGATTTCGCTGTGGACATCGCCGAAAAAGGTGAGTTGGATGAGGCTCGAGTTTGTAAAACTCTCACCTATTGCACCTTTCTAATGCGCAACAAAAGCAATGCATTGGGACAGTTCCCTACTGGCTGCCCACCTTTCGACAAGATGATGTATGGCCCAATCATGAAGGAAGCACGCGAAGCATTTCGTCTGCTGAACAAAAAATAAATTCCATGACTAGAAGACAAGTATTGATGGCAGCAGCGGCACTGCCTGCGCTGAAAGCGGCGGTTGCTCCCGTGCAGATTCCTGAAGAACTGATCAAGATTCACGACGATGCTGTGGCGACCTACTTTGAAAAACAAATCACTGATCCAAATCATCGTTGGCGTGGAATGTTGCCCTCTACTGACGGATTATTTTACTGTGGCACAGGCATCGGCATGGCTGAAGTGCTGGGTTCGGCATATATGTGCCCGCAGTCAAAATATTACAAAGATAAGCAGACACTGGAACGGATGAAATTGGTGATGGATACGGTGGTGCGGGAAATGACCCCCGATGGAAATATCTGGTTGCCCATCACGAATTTCAACTCGCCCCCAGACACTTCATTCGCCATGTTCACGGCCGGAACAACCGCATCGAACGCGCAAAAATACGGATTCCCGGAAGTGTTTGAGGTGATGCGCCCGTTCCTGGTGAACGCCAAACGTGGCCTCATTCATGGAGGCATCCATACACCGAATCATCGCTGGATGATGTGCGGAGCCTTGGCCGCGCTGCATCAGGTGATGCCCGATCCGGCACTGGTGCGCCGTGCAGAACAGTGGCTTGCGGAAGGCATTGATCAGGATGCCGATGGTCAATACACAGAGCGGTCGTTCGGCATGTACAACACCGTTTGTGACCGTGGACTGCTGAATACGGCCATCAAGATGAACAAGCCGGAACTGTTTGCCGTGGTTCGCAAAAATCTGGACGCCATGATGTACCTGATGCATGCCGATTACGAAGTGGTGACAGAGATTTCACATCGTCAGGATGCTTTCATGCGCTACACCATGGCCGGTTACTGGTTGCCCTTGGCCTACCTCGCCGTGCACGATAAAAATGGGAAATACGCAACTTTGGCCAATGCCATGAAGAAGACTGCCTGGTCATTGGGCGCGTTGATGGAGTTCCCTGAACTGATTGATCCAAAGGTGGCCGAACAGCCGCTGCCTGTCGATTACGAAAGGACTTTTCCGGTGGTGGGCGTAACCCGCATCCGCCGCCAGGAACGCAGCGCATCAATATTTAAGGACAACTCAGTGTTCTTTGCATTTCGCAAAGGTGAGGCAGTAATTAATGGTGTGCGCCTGGCTTCTGCGTTCTTTGGAAAGGGTCAGTTTAAGAGTGAAGAAGTGAAGAAAACTGCTGATGGCTATCTGTTGGAACAGAAATTAGAAGGGCCATACTTTCAACCCTTCACTCCAGCCCGTCGCATCACAGTGGATAATTACGACAGCACCAGGAAAGAACGGAAGCAGTCGGAAGTTTCCAAATTCACGCAATCAGTTCTGATCACAGAAACCCCCACATCTTTCCGAATCCGAGTGCGTGCCTTGGGAACTAAGGACGTCCCGGTGGCTCTTGAAATCAATTTCCGAGCAGGGGGCAAGTTGACGGGAACCACCAGTGTTAAAACGGATTACAATCTGCTTGAAAGCGGCACAGCGGAGTATCGCAAAGGGAACGACGTTTTAAAGATCGGCCCGGGCACCGCTCCGCATCGTTACTTGGAAATCAGAGGTGCCGAACATAAGCTGGAAGGGCCCTCGCTGTTTATTACGGGCATGTCACCAATGGATCAAGTGGTGGAGATCAGTTGGGCCTAAGCTTTGCCTACGCCAAAACTTCAGTGACGACGCGTGCGGGGAATTGATCGGTCAAGCGCTCCTTCAATCCCTGCCGCTCCAAAACCAGGTCCCGAGCATTCAGACCCAACATGTGCAGAATGGTGGCATGGAAATCGTGGACACTCACTCGATTTTCCTCGGCCTTGAAACCGATATCATCCGTTGAACCATACACCGTCCCACCCTTAGCCCCACCACCAGCGATCCAGACACTGAATCCATTTGGCCCGTGATCCCGACCGGCAGCCTTCCCTGCCCCTTGCGAAATTGGCAGACGTCCGAATTCCCCGCCCCATATGACCAATGTGGAATCCAGCAATCCGCGCTGTTTCAAATCTTTCAGCAAAGCAGCAACCGGCTTATCTGTTTTTCCGCAAGCGTAATTCAAACTGGATTGCAGATCGCCATGGCTATCGAAAATTTGCGATTCAATGTAGAGCTGCACAAAACGCACGCCGCGTTCAATCAATCGACGAGCCATCAGGCAGCGCTTGCCATAGGACGCCGTTGTTGGATCATTCAACCCATAGGCTTCCCGGGTGGCTTCGCTTTCTTTGTTCAAATCGAGTGCATCTGACGCCGCCATCTGCATTTTTGCCGCAAGTTCATAACTGGATATACGAGCATCCAACTCTGGCTGATAGGGACGCTGTTTACGATGCGCTTCATCCAGTTTACGAACCAGCGTTCGCTCGGCCTCAACTAATGGCGATGGAATCTCTGGACGTGGTTCCAGATTCAACACTGGCGGACCTTCTGTACGAAATCGAGTCCCTTGATAGAGCGGCGGTAGCCAAGCCGATTGCCAATTGGAAATGCCGTTGATGGGCAAGCCTTTGGGATCGTCCAGCACCACATATGCTGGTAGATTTTGATTCTCTGTGCCCAGTCCATAAGAAACCCAGGCACCCACCGAAGGGCGGCTGGCGATGGTCCGACCGGAGTGCATCAGGAACAACGCCGGTTCATGGTTGGCATGTTCGCCGTACATGGAACGGATCAGCGCAATGTCGTCCACACACTCACTTAAGTGGGGCAATGCGCTGGAAATTTCCATACCGCTTTGGCCATGCTTTTTGAACTCGTAGGGCGATGGCATCAGTGTACCGGCATCTTTCCCATTGGAAATTGCGAAGCTCAACTCGCGACTTGGCGCAGTTCCAGCCAGCTTTTTGAGCAACGGTTTTTGATCGAACAAATCCACCTGGCTGGGTCCACCATTCATGAATAAATGAATGACCGCTTTGGCCTTGGGCTTGAAGTGAGGCTGCTTCGGGCTAAGGTCGTAAACATTGGAACTGGCCAGTGCTTGCGCTTGAAAAAGGTCTGAGCCTAGTAGCGATGCAAGGGCTGCCCCGTGCAAGCCATCCACCATTGTAGAAAAGAAATCGCGTCTTGTGTTCTGTGGCATTTTCAGTTGTCCTTAGTCGATTGGTCTTAATCAATGAAGCTAAATTCGGCGGAGTTCAAAATTGCGTGGCAGTAGTTGGCAACGGCCATCCACTGGGCACTTGCGGAACGCGGGGCGTCGCTATTATCGGACTCCAAACGGGCAGGCCACTGCTTGCGGAAATCATCAATCGCCGCTAAGCCTTCTGTGATTTCTACATCACTGGGAGCCCTTGAATATGCCCGCAAATACACATTCTCAATCAGCTTGGATCGATCCCCATCTGCTTCGTCCACCACGCGACCAGCCATGTAACGGGCCAGTTCCCAGGTCATGGATCCATTCATCATATGGAGTGCTTGCGTGGCCACATTGGATCGCCGACGCTCTGTGCAGTTCGGAGTCATGGGTGGTTGATCAAACGAATCGAGCAATGAAACCGGCGTCTGGCGACGATGCAGCACAAAGATGGCTCGGCGGAAACCGGCTTTCGAAGCCTTCACTGTGACCTCTTTATCCGGCCCCACTTCAATATCCGTAGGAGGGCCCAACGATGTTGGATCAAGACGGCCAGCGGCGGTGATCAACGAATCGTAAAGTGTTTCAGCATCCATGCGACGGAAGGGCATGCGTGACAGCAGTGCATTTTCAGGGTCGGCAGTGATCACCGATTCCACACTGCGCGATTCCTGTCGATAGGCTTGCGACGTCATCATCAGCCGATGCATCGATTTCATGCTCCAACCGTTTTTCACGAATTCCGTGGCCAACCAATCGAGCAGTTCCGGATGGCTGGGGGCAATGCCGGAATGTCCGAAGTTGGAAACCGTAGGGACAATGCCTCGTCCGAAATGGCGCATCCAAATCTGATTCACAGCAACTCGCGCCGTCAACGGATGATTGGGTTGGGTCAACCAAGTGGCCAACGCCAGACGTCGACCCGTTGAGCCGGCGAATGGCGAAACAGGCTGGTACGGTTTCAAGCTGGCGTTGGTAAGAACCGCTGGGACCCCAGGTTCTACAGGGTCTCCAAAGCCAACCGGATCACCGCGACGCAACAGATAGGGAATGGAAGGCTCTTCGTTATCGGTCAGAATCCGCACATGTGGTTTCGCCGTCAGCTTGCCCCTGATCTCACCGATTTGCCGTTGCAGCGGCTGCGTCTTCGCTTGTAACTCAGGATACTTGCGCGACAATTCGCGATTGTTGATTTCGAAAGTGGACTTGAATTTTGCGACCAGATATTTTTGAAGATCCGTTCGCTTCTCATCGGCGGTGTCATTCGCCGCACGCAGATCTTCACGAACATCGACAGGCAAAGCCGCTAGCCGTTCCTCAATCAATACTTTGCGGAACGGTTCACTAACTTTCTTCAACTCTTCTTGAACTTTCTTCAGCTCCGCTTCAAACGGTTCATTGTGTTTCGTAATTTCCTCCACCTCGCTCTCCAACGCTAAAGGGAGTTCCCGTTTATTGGGAGTTTTCCATTCGTAAGGATCGTAGGCACCTTGCAAGATAGCGCTGATGCGGTAGTAATCACGCTGCGGAATTGGGTCGTATTTATGATTGTGGCAACGGGCACAGCCCACGGTCAGGCCCATTACTGAAGACGCTAACACTTCCACTTCGTCAGCCACAATGTTCATCCGTTCAGCGATCAAACCACGTTCATTGGAATTGGTTGGATCAGGCACAGTGCGCAAAAAACCAGTAGCGGCAAGGCGGTCAATCATCTGCTGATTGGCCGTCCCTTTCGCCGATTTCCAATCGTCAGACATTTCGTCTCCAGCAATTTGCTCGGTTAGAAACTGCGTGTAGGGCTTGTCCTGATTGAGTGAGCGAATCACATAATCGCGATATCGCCAAGCGTACGGGCGGACGCCGTCGTCTTGACCGAAACCTTCTGAATCGGAATAGCCTGCCAGGTCCAGCCAATGCTGACCCCAACGTTCCCCATAGTGCGGCGAAGCTAACAGTTGATCCACCAACTTCTCGTAAGCATCGGGAGATTTGTCGATGAGATAAGCATTGATCTGCGCTTTGGTGGGCAGCAGACCAATCAGATCAAGATAAGCACGGCGCATCAAAGCCAGCCGATCTGCTTGCTTGGCGAAGCTCATATTCTTTGCTTCAAGCTTCTGCAAAAGAAAAGCGTCGATGGGATTTTTGACAAGCGACTGGTTCTTGGCAGTAGGAACGGAAGGTCGCACCGGCGGCTGGAATGACCAAAACTGCTGCGCTTCCTTTTTGACAATTGCGTCTGCGGCGACGGCTATAGGCAAGGGTGCCGGTGCACCGGATGCGATCCAGGCTCGAATGGTTTCCGATTCATTGGGCGTCACCAGTTCCACCGCCAGATCTTTGGCCATCTTATCGGGAGGCATCTCGCCCTTAGCGATTCTCTTATACATCAGGCTCTCTTCCGGCTTACCTGGAACAAGCGCCGGGCCAGACTTGCCACCCTTCAAACGACTGGCCACTGTGCGCAGATCCAGACCACCCATCTTCTGGCCGCTGCCATGACAAATCACGCAGCGAGCCTGCAATACAGCGTGGGCATCCTGTTCGCGAACTGCCGCTTCAAGCACTGGAACTGGTTTCAGATCCTTGTCAATCCAGAAACGAATTTGATCAATTTCCGCAGCCGTCAGTTTCACCTTCCCAGGCGGCATTTGACTGGTAACCAATTTGTCGATCAGCAGACTTTTCGCCGCATCGCCAGCCACCACGGTTGGACCAGACATGCCGCCTTTCAGCACGGCTTCTGACGTGCGCAAATCCAGCTTGCCTTGGGGAACCGCACCATGACAAGCCACACACTTTGCCTCAAAGATGGGCTTTACTTTGTTACTAAAGGAGGTGTCCTGAGCAAGGAGGGTCGCCCCACAAAGGATGGGGATCAGAATTCGAGCGGAGTTGTGCATGGGCAATGCGGTTATTATATAGGAGCTTAGGCGGCACCGGTGTTCATGCGGCGCTTCTTAGTGGGCGGTGCAGCCTCGCGAACTCGCGCATACTCATCGTCTTTCTGCTGCCACATTGCGGCCATTTTCTTTACACGATCGGGCTGCGCTGCAGCCAGGTTATGCTGCTCTCCGCGATCCTTCTTCAAGTCATAGAGTTCCCACTCACCCTCTTTGCCAGTGGCGATCAACTTCCAATCGCCCACGCGAATCGCCCGATTATTGCTGTGATTGAAGTACAAGAATTCATGCGGTGCAGTTCCATCTTTACGAAACGCCGGTGCAATACTGCGTCCAGCAAGATCGGACGTGCGACCACCGGCAAGATCCACAAGTGTCGGTAGGATGTCTACAAAGTGGCACGGCTCATGCCGCAATTTATTCTGATCTTTGATGCCGTTAGGCCAGTGGACAATCAGTGGCGACGCAATGCCCCCTTCATTCACCCAGGATTTATGCAATCGGAATGGCGCATTGGAACACGATGCCCAACCCGGACCCAGTCCCAAGTGCGTGGCCGCTGACCCGGCAGGCGCATTGCGATCATGCCCATCCCCACGAATCAACTGCTCTGAACTTGCTCCGTTATCGGATAAAAATAGTACGACCGTGTCGCGAGCCGCTCCCATGGCTTCCACTTGTTTCATCACCTTGCCGATCTCAATATCCATACGCGTGATCATGGCCGCGTGAATCGCCATCTTCGTCCGCTGGAATTCTTTCTGTTCGGCAGTTAGAGTGGACCACGGCACGGCGCGAACTACTTCACCCGTTCCGATTTTTTCAATCAGCTCTTTATCAGGGGTGTTCCACTGGGTCCACATTGTAGGTTCCAGCGGAGCAATAGGATGGTTCACCAGCCCCATTTTCAACATCCTCTGACCCTTGCGTTCCCTGGCCGTATCCCAGCCTTCCGTGAACTTACCCTGGTAATGCTCAATATCGACGGCTGGGGCTTGCAATGGAAAATGCGGAGAGTGAAACGCCAGATAGAGGAAGAACGGATCTTGCGCATGCTCCGCCCCATGCCCCTTTAAGAACGTCACTGCATGGTCAGCAATCGCCGTGGTGCTGTAATAACCGGGGTCCGGTTTGGGAAGCAGCTTACCATCCACTTCATGCCTGTTCTGAGTGAAGAACCGCAGCTCATCCAGCATGGTGTAGGAATGATCGAACCCCACACCGCCATCGCCAGTAGCGAATCGCATATGCCATTTGCCGGAATGATAACTGCGATATCCCAAGGGCTTCAGATATTCGGGAATGAATTTCGTGAAGTCGGGAACGTTACCAGGGGTCATCACATCGCTAGCCGTTTGCTGGGCATAATTGCCGGTGAGCAGGCAACTTCGCGATGGACCGCAGCGCGCGGTGGAGTAGCATTGAGTGAAACGCAGACCCTTCTGGGCCAATAGATCCAAGTTCGGTGTGTCGATATCACCGCCATAACAGCGAGCATCGGAAAAGCCCATATCATCGGCAAGGATAACCACGAAGTTCGGTTTCTTTGCAGGAACCGCTCCCATGGCAACTGCGGCACAAGCCCCGCCTACGGATCGCAAAAAGTCTCTTCTGTTCAGGTGGGTAGGCACTTCAAAATAGTATCGCAACAGCGTATGATGATCACTCATGGCCTTAAGAAACTTCACCTTCCTTTTGCTTTCACCTTTGGCACTTTGCCAAGCTGCCGATTACTACCCCAAGCCCGATGCGAAGGGCGGTTGGCGTACCTCGAAGAATCCTACAAGCATCGACAAGAAAAAGCTGGACGAGACTTTCGATTATGTTCAGAAGACCAGCCAACACGGCGGCCTGCTGGTGGTTCATCACGGAACTCTGGTGTATGAACGCTACTTTGGGCGGGGCAATCGCGAGGCACTCCC
>JANMWO010000078.1:0-9136 GCA_031394025.1 Acidobacteriota bacterium | reverse complement strand
TATGAGCGACTGGGGTTCCGCTTGCATTGTGAATTTCTTGAAGGTCGGGCAGTGCGTGAGGATTTGAATTGACCGATTCCATACTTTTATACTTGGCCCTGTGTGCCAGTGCTTTTCTAGCCGGTGCCGTTAACGCAATTGCCGGTGGCGGAACATTGCTCACCTTCCCTGCCCTGTTGGCCGTGCTATCTCCAGTGATGGCCAACGGCACCAGTACAATGGCCTTGCTCCCTGGATCAATCGCCAGCGCCTGGGCCTATCGGCAGGACGTTGCCCATCCGCCAAAGTTGCTGTGGTGGCTATTCGCACCAAGTCTTGTAGGCGGGCTATTGGGAACGGTTCTGGTAACTCGCACGGATGAAAAATACTTTGCGGCGCTGGTGCCATGGTTGATCCTGTTGGCAACGGTGCTATTTATGATGCAACCCCTGGTCGCAAAGATGGCCAAAAGTCAAACAGCAGGCGGCGATCACAGCACGGGACACTTGGCGATGCTGGCCTGCGCCCAGTTACTGGTGTCCATTTACGGAGGATACTTTGGCGCGGGGATCGGCATTTTGATGTTGAGCTCGCTGGCTTACATGGGCTTGCGTGATGTGCATCAGATGAATGCCCTGAAGGCCATTTTAGCGACGCTGATCAACGGTGTGGCGGCTTTATGGTTCGCCATGGAAGGCAAGGTGGAATGGCGTTTCGCTCTACCTATGGCTGCATCGGCGATTGCTGGCGGATACCTGGGGGCACGCCTGTCGCTGCGCTTTTCGTCAACTTCGGTACGCAAAGTTGTGATTGGAATCGGGCTGCTGATGTCTGTGTATTATATGTTCAAACAGTATTCGGCATAGTGGCAGTGTTAAAATAGCAAATGGGTCGGCATCCTCTCTTTTTCCCTTACTTAGCTTTAATTTCTGTATGCTTTTTCTGGGGCACCACTTACTTGGGAATCCGCATGGCTCTGGAAGGTTTTCCGCCCTTACTCCTTGTCGGAATTCGATTTCTGGTGGCAGGCATCCTCATGATCGGCATTGCATTTGCCATGAAGAGTCCGTTCCCTAAAGGTCAGCAATTGTGGCTGACCTCACTGTATGGATTGATGATGTTGGGATTCGGTACCGGTGCGCTAGTATTTGCTGAAACCTGGATCCCAAGTTCCCTTGCCGCCGTGATGGTCACCACCGGACCCTTCTGGTTGATTGGAATTGAGCGTGTAACCGGTGGAGATCGTATCCAGCCCAGAGCGTTGATCGGACTGCTGGTAGGATTCTGCGGTGTCATTCTGTTGCTGCTTCCCAAAAATGGTTGGGGCAGTTTTGATGGTCCTATTCTGAAAGGATTCCTGCTTCTGAACTTTGGAGGATTATTCTGGAATGGCGCATCCATACTCCAGCGCAGGCAGCGGCTGGAAACACATCCCTTTGTCAGCGGAGCCATACAAAACCTCGCCTGCGGGTTAGTGTTTCTACCACTGGGATTGTTAATTCCGCATGCCCCCATTGTATGGAAATTGAATAGTAACCTGGCCATGATTTACCTGGTCATCTTTGGTTCCATGGTCGGCTTCAGTTCCTATGTTTTCGCTTTGGAAAGATTGCCTCTGAGTATTGTTTCCATTTATAACTACGTGAATCCGGCAGTCGCCGCAGCGTTGGGTGTGCTGTTCTATAACGAACCTTTCGGTTGGCGCGAGTTACTGGCCATGTTAGTCATCTTAGTGGGCGTGGCCATTGTCAAAAGTGCATCGTCACGGCCATTATTGAGTAAAGCTGTCAGTTAGTCATAAGTGCCACATGATCAACGCCAGACCCTTTGGCGATGTCGATCAACTGAGTAACATGTCCGAATTCCAATTCCCTGGTGCCTTTCAAAAACAGCACCTTTAAGCCACGCAGAGCATAGATTTGACGCAGCCGGGCACCCAAAGCTTCCAGCGCAATGGGTTCGGAATTCAGCAGTAGTTGATGGTCCCGGTCAATGGTCAAGACGACGGTGTTGGGGACTGGCTGATGCGCAGAGTTGTCCAGAGCTGGTTGGGGTAGATCGATAGCAAGCCCGTTCGATTGTGTTGGAACAATCACCATAAAGATGATCAGCAAAACCAGCAGGACATCAATCAAGGGAGTTACGTTGATTTGCGCTTTGTTAGATGAGGTTGTCATTGCCATGGTTATTTGGACACCAAGAGCAACTGGTAGGTTCCTGACAATTATTTTTGTAAGTAGTGGGTCAAGCAGCATCCAGAAGAACAAACCAATTAGCCGGGGAAGGTGTAAGATTGAGCCCGCTTGGGTGTTCCGTAGTTTGGAAGACTAACGTGTTGATTTCGTATATCTTGTTGCTGCTTGATCCAAGTTCAGTCTATCCTCAACTGCTTTTTCAATCAACAGTATTTAGAGTGTTACGGTACTAGCTGAATCGAATTAGTACTGGGAAATAGCCTAAGGTATTTCCCTCGATTCTAATTTGAGAACCGGTATGCAGAATTGGACATCACCAGTCGATTACCCAGTAAATGAGTTTAAACTTATCTTGGGAAACGGCGGAGATGCGGCTTTGCCGCAACATTGTGGAATCCACCTGAGCATATCCAATGTTCCTGGCCATTCTCACTGCGGGCACCAATCTGGCAGCAACGGCACCGCTGCTTTTGGCGGCGATGTGGATCACTACATTGAGCATCAGCATTTGCCGTTACTACTGGAATTCCACCAATGCAGTTGGACCCATTGCGTTGCGCAAATTCGTGCGTAAAATGCGCATCACGTCCATTGTTGGGGCTGCGCAATGGGGCAGCTTTTTGGTAGCAGTTCTCTTAAAGGGTGGCAATTCCAGTTGGGAATTTCTGGTGGTTCAACTCTGCCTAACCGGATCCACCGCTGCCATTATGACCACTTATTCGATTGATTGGCGGCTGCTGGCTTTACTTGAAGTGATGATGATTGGACCAGCAACAGTGACGCACCTTTTTACTGGCAACCAGGGGTGGGTTTTGGCTCTGCTTTATAGCTGCTATTTGGCTTACCTTCTGCAGCAGGGAAAGGAACAGAACAGTAATTACTGGAAGGCCCTGGAAGTATTGCATCAGTTAGAAATCCATATGCGGGAATTGGAAGAATCGCAGAAAGTCGCCCTGGACGCGAACCGCTTAAAATCGAACTTCATGACCAATATGAGCCATGAACTGTGCACTCCGCTCAACGCTATTATTGGATACAGTCAAATTCTGGAAGAGGAGTTGCGGGAACGCGGGCAACTGGACCTTCTCACTGATCTGGGCCGCATTCGTTTTTGAAGACAATGGAATTGGCATGAGTGAGGACCAATTAGAGCGGATTTTCCAGCCTTTTGTGCAAGCTGATGATGCCCCCATGACTCGTAAATATGAGGGTAGCGGATTGGGCCTAATGATCTGCCGAGAATTTGCGCGCTTATTGGGGGGCGAAGTGGAAGCCAAAAGCATTTTAGGCCATGGTTCCACGTTTACCGTGCGCCTCCCCGTTTTTGTGGAACAGACTCCGCTGCAATTGGTAGAGAACCCCACAGCAACTTCATTGTTTTCATAGCGACGAACAATAAGTTTGTTAAAAATTAGATAATTGGAAACCTTTCAAACGGTGGAAGCACCTAAGTACAAAAGAGGAATTCCATGTTCAAACGAATTGTGCTGACGGTTGGCGTGTGTGTGTACTGCTTGGTACAACCACTTTCAGCTCAAGATGCTGCTTTTAAAGATCCCGCAAAAGATCCAGCAATTGTTCCGGAAACAATAGCAGTGCCCGATGCGGTAGCTCCTGCGGATCAAATTGACAAGCGGATTTTTGGGGTTCTACCCAATTACAGGACTGGCAACCTGAAAGCCCCTTATGAACCACTGACGGTTCGTCGTAAGTTTTACATTGGCTTCAAAGACTCTACGGACTATCCAATCTTCGGTGTCAGTGCTGTGCTATCGGGCTTGGGTCAGCTTGCCGATCAACATCCGCAATTTGGCCAAGGCGTAAAAGGGTTTACGCATCGTTTTGCCACAGCCACAGCGGATACTTCCATTGGCAACTTTTTCTCGGAATCGGTGATGCCCAGCGTTTTCCATCAAGATCCAAGATATTTTCGCAAAGGCGAAGGCAGTGTAGGTGCACGGCTAGGCTACGCCGCCAGTCGCATTTTTGTTGCTAAAAATGACAGTGGGCGCTGGAATTTTAACTATTCCGAAGTGCTGGGCAACGCGGTGGGAGTTGGGATCGCCAATGCTTACTATCCAGGGGAACGCAAACTTTCTGATAATGTTTCCCGCCTCTACTCCCAACTTGCTACCGATGCTTTTTCTCAGGTGCTGAAAGAGTTTTGGCCCGATGTGAAGCGCAAGTTTCTTAGTAAGAAGAACTAACTTTAATTCGGGGACGTGATACCCATTCACTAATTTTAATTAGTGAATGGGTATCACGTCCCCGAATTAAAGACACAAGGAGTTTGACGGAAAGCCGCACAGAGTCGACAGGCTTGGGGCGCGTCGCCTTGCTCAGTCCGCTATTTGCAAGTTCACTCTAAGCGTGGCAACATGGGGAAACTTCATGCGTATTTGGAAATCGACGCTATTGAGAATCACCGTGGCTGTTCCGGCGCTGGTCGCTTTATATGCGGCTGTGCTGTGCTTTCCGCAGCCGCTGTTCTCATTTTCCGTGCGCGCGAATAGACTGATCCTTCATTCCGACCGGCCATTTTCAGAGGATGCCGCCAAGCAAGTCCTTCAACTGGCCGAGGCGAAACTCGCAAAATCCTCCCTGAATGCGAATCGCCAGGACTTCGACATATTCGTCTGCAATTCGCGTTGGCGGCAAGCGTTGTTCTTCAATAAGGACTACGGTGTTGGCGGCGTTGCACCTTATCCGCTCACAGCTAACGTCTTTCTTCGTGACGCTGCAATTGAGCAGAACAGGCTTGTATCACCCCACGGAATTCCGGTGGCGGGAGACCGGACGCTGGACTATTTCATCGCACACGAGCTCACGCACCAACTCACCGGCAGGACCTTGGGTCCTCTTCGTTACTACAGGCTGCCCCAATGGGTGCGCGAAGGCTACGCCGATTACGTCGGCAAGGGCGATTCGTTCAACTATGGCGAGGCGAGGCGTGCGTTTCTGGCTGACGTGCCCGAGATGAACTGGGAGAAGTCGGGTCTTTATTGGCGTTTTCACCTGCTGGTAGCCTACCTACTAGACCACCGGGGATGGACCGTGGAGCGCTTGTTGGACGATCCGCCGTCGCAGCAGACGGTCGAGGCATTTGTACGAGTGGATAATCCGTAACCACCACGAGATGGAATACTACCACGAGATGGAATACTGGGTCAGCCTGAACTTACACCTTTTCGACTTACCAATAAGGAGGCAGAGCCGAGTGACACAATTTTCGGGTTTGTACGGGGATGCAAAAAAGGACAGTTTTACAGCTCTTTAGGCGAGTTTTGACTTTTACATCGAGGATATCGTTTTGTTCGCGTTCGCAGATTCTGACTTGCCTCGCCAGTTGTTACCTGGGGGATCGCTCGCAGTCGGATGTTAGACTAAGCCATAACTTATTCAAACTAATAACTTTTTGTGATTGATTTCAAATCTGGAGAATCTAGGAATAGTGCCAGCTTGGTCTGCCTCCGTTTCACATCACGACTAAAGGGTAAGATCAGGCTGACCCAGTTGTTCGACCCAGTTGTTCCGACCCAGTTGTTCCAGTTGTTCTCCTTCGGGCTGGGATTTTCAAGGCATTAAGGATCTTTCGATCTGATGTGGTCTCTTTGAGGAGCACAGAAGCAAAGCCGCCGCGCCCCGTTCATCGTCTCGATGAGCCCACGGGACTATTCCTCAGCTTGGTTGCGTCCCCGCAGTGCCGCTTCCGTTTCGCCCAGCAGAATCATCGTAGCGCCGCCGCGACCAGCGCGACCAACTTTCTGTAATCCAGGACCTATCAACTCCATGATGGGCTAAACTGGGTGTTCCTTCCTATGCCACTCCAGCTCAGTGACAAACTCGGTCCCTACGAAATCCTCGCACCCATCGGCGCTGGCGGCATGGGCGAAGTGTACAAGGCGCGCGATACGCGTCTGGACCGCATCGTCGCCATCAAGACCTCTGCCGCCCATTTCAGCGAACGCTTCGAGCGGGAAGCCCGCTCTGTCGCGGCGCTGAATCACCCGAACATCTGCCAGCTTTACGATGTCGGTCCTAACTACCTGGTGATGGAGTTTGTCGAAGGCGCACCGGTTTCGCCTCCCGATTCCCCACGCAAGCTTCTCGACATGGCGGTGCAGATGAGCGAAGGGCTCGCCGCCGCGCACGCCGCAGGCATCGTCCACCGCGACCTGAAGCCGGATAACATCCTGATTACGAGCGACGGTAGAGTGAAGATTCTTGATTTCGGCTTGGCGAAAGCGGGAATTTCGAAAATCGGTTCTGAGGATGCAACCATTGCCGCTCCAGCCAATCTCACCGATCCCGGCACTACTCTTGGCACTATCGCCTATATGAGCCCCGAGCAGGCGCGCGGGCAGTCGGATCTGACGGCGCAGTCCGATCAGTTTTCGCTGGGGCTGGTGCTTTATGAATTGGCGGCGGGCAAGAAGGCATTCCAGCGGGGGAGTGGGGCCGAGACCATGGTCGCCATCATCCGCGAAGATGCTGAGCCGCTGCCGACGTCGGTGCCTGCCGCCTTTCGATGGATCGTCGAACAACTGCTTTCCAAGGAACCAGCAGATCGCTACGATTCGACGCGCGATTTGTACCGGGAGCTTCGCAAAGTGCGGGACCGGCTTTCGGAATCGACGTCGACGAGCGCGGTTGCGGCGGTTCAGGCCGCCATCCCCTTACGCACCCGCCGCAACTGGCTTGGCTTCGCGCTCATCGCGGCGCTCCTCGCCCTGGCAGGCGCACTGGGAACGCTCTTCGTCACCCCCAAGCCCCACAACGCGGCGAACGACATCTACACCCCCATCGAGACGTCGCTCGAAAGTCCCTCCGATGCCTCGTGGTCGCCCGACGGGAAGGCCTTTACCTACTCAGCAATCTTCGAGGGGAAACGGCAGGTCTTCGTGCGCTACCTGAATGCAACGCTTTCCACCCGGCTCACCAATCTCTCCAGTGATGCGTACGCTCTCGGCTGGGCACCCGATGGCAAACGCATCTTCCTCGCAGCCGCGAACCCGAAGGTCGGCTTCTGGCCGCTGGTCCTGTTTTCGGTCTCCATCGCGGGCGGCGAACCCGAGTTGCTGATGCCGCTTGACGTGGGCTTCGCTTTTGGGAGCGTGCTTGCGCGCGTTTCCCCCGACGGGAAGGTTCTGCTTGGGCTCCGCAGGGAATCCGATAGAACCAATTCGCTTTCCATTTCCTCGCCGGTGGGAAGTCCCTGGAAGCGCTACACTCCCGCGCCGTTCGAAACGAAGCAGATCTCTAATCGAACTTACTTCGATCTTTCCCCCGATGGAAAGAAGATTGTCTATTTTGTGACCAACAAAGGCGAAAACCAGGCGTGGCTTTTGCCCTTCCCCCCGGGTTCGGGCACACCGAAAAGGATACTGGATGGTGATGTGGGTGCGAGCATCAACTTTTCCTGGTTTCCCGACAGTCGGCACATCGCGGCCAACACCGAAGCTGGTGATCGGCGGTTCCTCCGGTTGCTCGATACCGAAGGCGCAAAGGGCAAGCCGATTACCGGCGGCATGGTCAACCAGACGTTCCCCACCCTTTCTCCCGATGGCCGACGGATGCTGTTCCTGGAATCGACCAGCGATTACCGGATTGTGGCCGCGTCGCTGAAAGACGCTTCCCTGCGTACGTGGGTCCGCTCGCAATTGAGCACGGGAATGCCGCTGTGGACCGCGAAGGGCGAACGCTTCGTATACGTCACTTCCTCGCACGGAGAAGCCGAGATCTGGCTGCGCGAAAGCGATGGCGCCGAACGCCCAGTGCTGACTCAGTCCGCCTTTCCCCCGGGAACCGGCAGCCTGTTTATGAACCCCGCGCTTTCCCCGGATGGGGGACGGTTGGCCGTGATGCGGATTCCTCCGAAGGGCCTGCCCTCGATCTGGATCGCGTCTGTGGCGGGTGGCAGTCCTGTACGCCTCACCAATGATGATTCCTTCAATGAGCGCATGAGCGCCTGGTCGCCGGACGGCGCACGCATCGTTTATCTGCGGTTCAAAGAGGGAGTCAATTCGGTCATGATCGCGAAGACCAACGGTCAGGCTACGCCGGTCGAACTGGTCCGAACCCTATTGAATCTGCTGCCCGACTGGTCGCCGACCGGCGAGTGGATTGTCTATTCCAGCGCACCCGGCAGTTGGGCTCTGATCTCGCCCGACGGCAAAGATGGAAAAGCCAAACGCGACCTCGGCAAGATCGCGACACAGCACCTGACCTTCTCCAAAGACGGCAAAACGCTCTACGGCATTCGTGCCGAGGGCGACCACCAGTACCTGTTTTCGTTGACCATCGCCACCGGCCAGATGAAGACTATCGGCGACGTGGGCAGCGAGTTCGCCCCGCGCAGCTACCTGAACCCCGGCATCCGCTTCAGCGTGAGCCCCGATGGCCAGAGCATCCTGTACCCGACAACCAGCACCAAGACGGGCCTGTGGATGCTGGAAGGGTTCGCGCAGCCGTAGATTTGCCCTCATCAGGGCAGGCGCTCCATCTGTTACCGTTGGGAAGGAACCTGCGTGCCTGAGATCAGCCGTTTCTTCGGTATTGTTTGCAGATGTACTACGCGGATCATGATCCGCCGCATTTTCACGTCCGGTATGCTGGGCAAAAAGCCATTTTTGCGATTGAAACACTAGCTCTTTTGCGCGGCAGTCTTTCGCCTCGCGCTCGTGAGCGAATGGGCCGCTTTGCACCGGGCTGAATTACTGGAAGACTGGGCGCTGGCGCGGGAAGAGGCGGAACTCAAGCCGATTGCGCCGCTGGAGTAATTTCTTATGTTGAAAGATATCGTTTCTGCAAGTCCACTGGAGGGTTACCGCCTCAGCATTCGCTATGAAGACGGCGTCGAAGGCATAGTCGATCTGGGAGCCATCATCGGTTTTCGCGGCGTATTTGCACCGCTCAAAGATCCGGCTTACTTTTCCCAGGTGCGAGTGGATCCCGAACTCGGT
>JANMWO010000255.1:0-3491 GCA_031394025.1 Acidobacteriota bacterium | reverse complement strand
GGCTATCTCAATACAGCCGAAACGACCAGGCAACTCTGGCCGATACTTTCCGAATATGGGTTGTCTTCTGACACCCAGGACGTCATGACCCGTCCGCAGTCGGCATGAATGTTTAGATTGCCTACAACAACTTACTAAAGTCCTAAGGTGAATTGGCCGATCCCTCTTAGGTGGAAGAATCTCTCCACCCTAAACTGCCATGAGCCTGAAACTTGAGTCCCTGATCGGAAAACTGAACCAATCCACTCGTTCCGCCCTCCAAGGTGCGGCTAGCCTTTGCGTCACGCGCACTCACTACGACATTGAAGTGGAGCACTTCCTCAGCAAATTATTGGAACAGCAGGATCCCGACCTAAACAGCACCATGGTGCTTTTTTCAGTCAATCGAGCGCAGTTGGAAAAAGATCTTACACGGAGTCTGGAGAATCTTAAAACCGGCAACGCACGGCGACCGCAATTCAGTCCGACTCTTCTGAAAACCTTCACCGAGGCCTGGACACTTGGTTCGGTGGAACATGGTGCTAGTGAAATCACCGGTAGTTTGTGTATGTTGGCGTTGGTGACCAACCCGGAACTGGGGCGCCTGGCAAAAGAAATCTCCAATGAATTTTCTAAGATTCCCGTGGAAGCATTTCGCAAGGATCTGCCTGCCAGCGCTGCCGTTGCGGCCGAAAAAGCAGTTCCAACCCCTAAGCCTCAGCCGCCCAGCAACACTCCGAATCTGGATGCTTACACGGAAAATCTGACTGAAAAAGCCGCTCGGGGTGGGATTGATCCCATTCTTGGGCGCGATCAGGAAATCAGGCAAATCATCGACATTCTGATGCGTCGTCGGCAGAATAATCCGATCCTTACAGGCGAGGCCGGAGTGGGTAAGACGGCTATTGTGGAAGGTCTGGCATTGCGCATTGCCGGGGGCGAAGTTCCACCACCGTTGGCCAATGTATCAATCCATGTGCTGGATCTAGCTTTGCTGCAGGCGGGTGCCGGGATTCGAGGGGAGTTCGAAAATCGAATTAAGAAGTTGATTGAAGAGGTGCGGTCCAGCCCCACTCCCATTATCTTGTTCATTGATGAGGCGCACAATCTGATTGGAGCAGGTGGGCAGGCCGGGCAGAACGATGCGGCGAACATCTTGAAGCCAGCCCTGGCCCGTGGTGAGTTGCGCACGATTGCGGCAACCACGTGGCCTGAATACAAGAAATATTTCGAGCGAGACACAGCACTTGCCCGTCGCTTTCAAGTGGTGAAGGTGGAAGAACCTACGGAATTCGGCTGCATCGTGATGGTGCGCGGGCTGGTTCCAATTCTGGAACAACATCATGGCGTACGGGTCTTGGATGAAGCCGTGGATGCGGCGGTGAAGCTTTCCCATCGTTATATTGCGGGTCGGCAATTGCCCGATAAGGCGGTCAGTGTGCTGGATACCGCCTGTGCTCGGGTCCGCCTATCGGAACATGTGGCACCTCCCATTGTGGAGCGCACAAAGCGACAGGTGGAGGAGATTCGTCAGGAAAAGCGGGCATTGGAAAAAGAGTCTGCCAACGGAAATCATGATGCCCGGTTAGACGCTTTGCGGATGCGGGAAAAAGAAGCCAGTGACAGATTGGCGTCCTTGGAATCCAGGTTTCAACGGGAAGTCTTGCTGGTGAAAAAGGTGCGTGAGGTGCGCGAGCAAGTGGAGGCATCGTATGAATTCGATGCCACGGAACGGCTTCGTAGCGAATTGAACACCTATGGCGACGCGCTGGAACAGGTGCAGCGCGATAATCCCATGGTGCGACTTGCCGTGGACGCCCAAGTGGTCAGCGAAGTAATTTCCGCATGGACGGGCATTCCCACTGGCAATATGGTCAGCGATGAGTTGGAAGCAATGCTGGCACTGCGAGGTAAAATCGCCGAACGGGTGATTGGCCAGGAACAGGCGATTGAAACCATTGCGCGACGGCTGGAAATTTCGCGAGCCAATATGGAAGATCCGAACAAGCCTTTCGGAGTGTTTCTGCTGACGGGGCCTTCTGGCGTGGGCAAAACTGAAACTGCGCATACTTTGGCGGAACTGCTTTATGGCGGCAGTAAAAATCTGATCACCATCAACATGAGCGAATTCAGGAACCGCATTCGGTGGCTACGTTGAAAGGTTCGCCCCCAGGTTACATTGGATATGGCGAAGGCGGTATTTTGACCGAAGCTGTGCGCCGCCGACCCTATTCGGTGGTGCTTTTGGATGAAGCGGAAAAGGCCCATCCCGATGTGTTGGAACTGTTCTACCAAGTGTTTGACCAGGGGCGAATGGAAGATGGCGAAGGTCGTGAAATCGACTTCCGCAATACGCTGATTCTGTTGGCCACCAGTGTCGGCATGAACACGATTATTAAAGCTTGCGGTGAAAAAGAGAAGGCACCGCGAACGGAAATGTTGATCGCCGCGCTGAAGCCTGAGTTGTCTAAAGCATTTCGACCATCGTTTTTGAATCGGCTAGAAATTGTGCCGTATATCCCAGTTCGGGATGAATCGTTGAAGCAGATTGTGAAGCTGAGGATGGAAAGAATCCGGCAACGGTTAGAGCAGAATCATCGGATGCAATTGAGTTGGGATGAACCGGTGACTGAGGAAATCACTCGTCGCTGCAAGGAAGTGGAATCAGGTGCCCGCAATGTGGATAGCATCATTTCCAATACGCTGTTGCCGCGCATTTCACGATTGCTTTTAGAATCCATGACCACAGCGGAAAAGCGGACCACGATGCATGTCTCCATGGCCCCGACAGGCGGATTTGCTCTGAGTTAATGTATAGTGGAAGTAGTCACAGCCTTGATGAATATTGGGGTTGCGAGTGTCCGCAATGCGGTGAGGTGCGAGAGTGGTTGAATCGGCCGGTCTCGAAAACCGTTGTACCTTAACGGGTACCGTGGGTTCGAATCCCACCCTCACCGCCATAATTTTTCGGTTTTATAAGCAATTTCGGGCGAGAAGTCTCTTCAAGTCCTTCTCGTCAGCTTCAATGAGTCTTAGACATTCCTTGACCTAATCCGTTCAAACTGTTATATTTTGTGCATTGTAAATCGCTCTATGGGCATTTTAGTGAGCACAAAAAATAACAATAAGACCATCGGACGCCAGTCAGCGGTTCTGTTGGCTGGATTGTATGATAGCGGACAATCTACATTCACGCTTGCAGACACCCAGCGGATCACCGGTTTGAGTTCCCATTTGGCCAGCAGCCTACTCCACAAGGCCGTGAAGCGCGGCATTATCTCGCGCTTGAAAGCAGGGGTGTTTGTTATTGTCCCGCCGGAACTGGGGAGTGCTTCCAAATACGCTGGCGATCCGTACCTCACCGCCGCGCGGCTGGCTGGCGAAGTGCCATGTTTCATCTCTCATTCGTCGGCGATGGAAATACACCGCATGGTGACTCAGCCTCAATTCGTCGTCTTTGCTTCCAGCTCGAAGCGATTGCGAAATCGCACACTCCAAGGCACTCAGTTCCG
>JANMWO010000053.1:0-22978 GCA_031394025.1 Acidobacteriota bacterium | reverse complement strand
CTTGAAACAGGCAATGATCCATCGCGACGGTGCGGCCCTTGAAAAACTGCTCAGTGACGATCTGACTTACACCCATTCCGCTGGGCAAGAGGAAAGCAAGGCCGACGTGATTAAATCCATCACATCGGGGAAATCCATTGTCGAAAAGCTGGAACTGACTGATACCATTGTCCGCATCAACGGGAATACGGCATTGGTGAAAGGCAAAGTGGACTTGTGGCACAGCTCAACCAATATCGTAAATATGAATGTGCTGCATGTTTGGGTGAAGCACGCTAGTGGCTGGCAAATGGTAGCCAGGCAAGCGACCCGCTTAGCGAAATGACCGCTTAGTACCTTACTACTCATCGCATCCAGTGGGTCTTGGCGATCACAAAATACACTCTGCAACCTTAGGTGGACCTTGCCCGTTGAAAGATGTGAGTGACCAATGGACCAGGATTAGTATCCGGTTTACTTTGTGCGCTTTAGGTTAAATCAGGATTAGCCCTTCCATCGCCTTCATGCCAGACTAGCGGGCATGAAAAGGAACTTTTCTGAAAATGCTTCGGCTGAAAAATTAAAGTTGTTACGGCTTTGGTTCTATCGTCCGACGGGTCAGATTGAGATCAAGGTACTATACGCTGTGGAAACGGTTCGAAACTGCAAGTTGTTCACAATAAATAAGTTAGAAGCCACTTTGGCTGTAAATTCCTAGCTATCGAGCGTTTATAGTACTAGTAGAAAAATCCAGCAATTTCAACAAAGTACTCAATCGCGAACCTTAATCTTGGTACTACCCCTATTGACGTATTAAGTAGTTCACATTACAGTGGACGTGTTGTGTCGGAACAAAGAAGAACAAAACGCTTTCAATTGAACCTGCCAGTTGAACTGGTCCGTACTGGATCGGTCCCCGTGCATTTAACAGGTGAAACCCATAATATGAGTTCCGGTGGTGTGCTGTTCACTTCCGAAAATCAGATGGAGGTCGGTGATCCCATCGAGTACATGGTCACTCTTCCATCTTCGGTCAGTGCTAGCACTCAAGTCCGGATAAGGTGCATGGGCAAAGTCATGCGTACAGAACTGCGGGAAGACGGCGTCGAGCTGATTTCCCATCGTCCTTACCGCATTGCTGCAACCCTTGAAAGGTATGAATTCATTCGGATAAAAACGAACTAATACTATTCCCCCACTAAGCGCCCGGTTTCGTGTACCATAGCAAAGAAAAGGCGAAGGTATATGAATCTGTCCTTAAGTTTTCCAGACCCTTCGGGCGATACGCCCGATTCCGTCTCGGCGGCTGAAACCGTCAAACAGGCACTTCGCCGTCCTACGGGGGTTGAAGGGGCTCTCAACCATTTCCGGGAAGGAATGGGCGATGGCAATTCCCCCATCCGATCTATTCACCATCAGCCTGCAAAACCGGGTCAATTCGCACCTATTCCCCCACAAGTTCCCGAAAAACTAGCCCAAGCGCTTACCAAACGCGGCATTGGGCAACTGTATTCCCACCAGGCTGAAGCGTTCGATTTGGCCGCTGCCGGTAAGAATCTGGTGGTGGTTACGCCCACCGCCAGTGGCAAAACGCTGTGCTATAACCTGCCCGTATTGAGCCACTTAATGGCCGATCCTGGGGCACGAGCCATGTATCTGTTTCCGACCAAGGCGCTGGCCGAAGATCAGTTGCAGGAGTTCAATGCTCTGGTGGAATCGATGGGTTCCGATATCCGCGCTTTCACCTACGATGGCGATACGCCGCAGGACGCCCGCCGTGCCATTCGAGAACGGGCCAATGTTGTGTTCACGAATCCGGACATGTTGCATAGCGGCATTCTGCCACACCACACCAAGTGGGCCAAGGCCTTTGAAAACCTCCGCTATTTCATCATTGATGAACTGCACTATTATCGCGGCGTTTATGGCAGCCATTTGGCCAACTTGATTCGACGATTGAAGCGGATTTGTGAGTTTTACGGTTCCAAACCGCAATTTATCTGCTGTTCGGCAACCATTGCCAACCCCCAGCAACTGGCCGAAGCGTTGGTTGAGCAGCCGTTTTCTCTGATTGAAAACAACGGCGCACCTGCCGGGGAAAAGTATTTCGTCTTCTACAATCCGCCAGTGATCAACCGCCAGTTGGGGATCCGCCGCAGCTATTTGCATGAAGCGCGACGCATTGCCATTGAATTTGTGGAGCGCGGCCAACAGACGCTGGTTTTCACCAACAACCGCTTGGCCACAGAGGTTCTCACCACCTATCTGAAGGATGCCCTGGACCGGCCACCGCGAGGTCCGGGTGCTGTTCGTGGCTATCGAGGCGGTTTTCTACCCAAAGAGCGTCGTGAAATTGAACGGAATCTGCGTGACGGGAAAATCCGCGCCGTTATTTCTACCAACGCACTGGAACTGGGCGTCGATATCGGCTCGCTCGATGCCGTGGTGATGGCTGGTTACCCTGGCACCATCGCTTCCACCTGGCAGAGGTCTGGACGTGCTGGCCGCCGTCAAAATACTTCGCTGGCGGTGCTCGTGGCCTCCAGCGCACCGTTGGACCAATACATTATTGAGCATCCGGAATATTTTTTTAGTAGCAGCCCGGAAAGCGCTTTCATCAATGCCGATAATCTGGAGATCTTGCTCAGTCACATGAAGTGCGCGGCATTTGAACTGCCCATCCGAAACGATGAAAAATTTGGCCCTCATGCCACTGGCGATATGTGCCATTTTCTTGAAGAACTCGGTGTGTTGCACGAAGCTGGAGGTCAATATCATTGGACCAGCGATTCCTACCCGGCGGATGCCATTGGCTTGCGTGCCGTAACCAGCGACAATTTCGTGGTGATCGACACTACTGGGGAGCCCAAAGTGATTGCTGAAGTATCGTTTCCAGTTGCCCTTACCTCGCTGCATGAAAAGGCAATCTATCTTCACGATGCCCGTCAATATCAGGTGGAAAAATTCGATTACGACAATCGCAAGGCTTACGTTCGTTCGGTGGAATGCGATTATTTCACGGACGCCATTGACTACACACAGGTGAAAATCATCAACGAATTTGCCACCAAACCGGTGAGTACCGCTGCGGCGCTGCATGGGGAAGTCCGGGTGAACACGCAAATTGTCGGCTTCAAGAAGGTGAAGTTCTACACGTTAGAAAATGTGGGAGCCGGACATCTTTCGTTGCCTGAACAGGAAATGCACACCACGTCGTTCTGGTTGCATTTCCCGATAGAATTTTTAGGACAATTTTCCGATCTCACCCCCACGGAAAAGCAGTACGGTCTGGTGGGGTTGGGCAACGGTTTGCGAGCTGTAGCGGCACTCCTGTTGATGTGTGATCCCCGCGATCTTTCCGTGGCCATCACCGAAAATCCTTCGGAATTGATCCGTGGGTTTGAACCGAATCTGTACCTTTACGACAACTATCCAGGCGGTGTAGGCGGCAGTGCACCACTGTGGGAAATGTGTGAACGATTGCTAAAAGGGACTTCGCAGTTGCTGGATCAGTGCCCGTGTGAATCGGGCTGCCCAAGTTGTGTTGGTCCCACTGGAGAGGTCGGCGAACAAGGAAAAGTCATTGCCAAACGCATCGTAACCGCATTATTGACCGCTGCGGTCCCTGCTATTACTTCAGATTAATAGTCACCCCATCCTGGCTTTTGCCCGCTCCGATTTTTAGGAAAATAGGTGCCGCTTTGCCGGATGTGGCACTGCCGGGAATCTTTGCGTTTACCTGGAGCAGTCCGTTCACCAATCCTGGTGATGGTCCGGCGTAAAGGACTTCTGCCAGCACTCCACCAATTTCAACCGTCAGGGTTGGGTTGATTCCCGTGGCTGGGGTGAAGGCAATGGAACCATCTACTGGAGGCGTTCCATTCACACCCTCGCCAGTGGCGTAAAAGATGATAATTTGCCCTTTTTGCGCAGCATTTTTGTCGTTGTTCAGGAGCATGTTGCCCGCTGCATCTACCACAAAGGCGGCAGCCTGACCCGTGCCATTCCCCGTTGCTGTAAAGATACCGGGTCCAGTCGGTTTGACGTCCACGGCCACAGGCAGCGACAAAGTTCCGTTATATTCCACCTGCACCGAAGCAAGGGCACCAGTGGGAAGGGCATAGGGAACCATGGCCCCCACTTGGGTCGCCGAGGTGTACAGAATAGGTGCGGGAATGGACTGGAACAACACCCGAGTCGCCGCCAGGGTGGTTCCAATCAACGGTTGCGTATTGTCGAACACAGTGAGCGATGGCGGACCTAACCCTCGTCCAAAAAAAGTCACTACTGTTCCTGGGGCAACCGTGTTTGCCGAATAATTTGCGGCGTTCAACACTGCCGCTACCACCGGGCCGTTACTGGCAACCCCCAATAGCCAGGGAGGTGAATCCCCTCCGCCAGGATTTGGATTGGATGCTAGAAGACTGACGGTTCCTGAGGTAAGGAATAGCGTGGCGGGCAGATAAATGGTAGCTGCTGATGTGCCGATAATGTTGGATTTTACTGCTGTTCCATTGGCGCTAAACACAGTGTCTTTGAAAAAACGTGTGCCGTTCACGGTCAGGTTAAGATCGCCGGATCCGGTGGCAATCTGTTGCGGAAATGTGGAAATTACGTTTGGCACACCGGGCTGAATTCCCAGGGTTACGGCAATTGCCCGCTGCTTGGTGATCGCATCTGGAGTACTGATCTGGATTGACCCCTTATAAACGCCAGGCACAAGATCATCGGTAGTTACGCTGGTTGGCATGGTTGAAGTAAAGCTGGGGAAAATCACACCCGATTTCAATGGCACATTCAACCACGGCGCGCCAGTGACGCTGGCCGACCAGGACAAAAGACCCCCAGTTGTCCCAAAGTTAACTTGTTGACCGGCAGGAGCGGTGTCGCCAAGTCGATACGTAAACGCCAAAGACGAAGTAGCAACGGTCAAATCAGATGGCGGATTTTGCACCTGCAGCGTCACCGGGATACTGATCGGTACAGGATTTGTCCCGTTCGGCGTCACCTGCAAACGCTCCGTATAAGTTCCCACTGGAAGGGACGTCGGGTTCACCGCCACCCTGATAGAAATCGGAAGTCGTCCACTGAGAACAGACACCGTCAACCACTGGCTGATTGGCGGAGAAACGGTGACCGAATTCGCTGTGGAAGTGGCTCCCGTAGTGGTTGAGATCGTCACGGTTAGTGGAGCCGGAAGTGCAGTGGCCGTGGAAAGTTGCGTAAAACTAAGGCTGATGGGGCTTACTTTGAACGGAGAACTTCCCGTTACCTGGCCCAAAATGACCAGCGGACACATCGCGAAAAACGCCAGAACAATCCTCACGTGTTGCTTATCGGAGAAAGTTTGATTCGTGTTAGTCTTTTTTATGATGTGGCGAAAGTGGATTAAAACAGTTCTTGTCAGTCTGACCGTGCTTTACGCATTGGCGACGGTTCTGCTCTATTCCGCCATGCGCCAAAGTCCAGACACTTTTGGTGCGATCATGGCGCACGTTCCGATGATCTCCATGATGATTCTGCCCTTTCAACCGTTATGGATGTCGGCCCGGGCCGGCCATCTGATAGCGGGTGACCGAGCCCCTGATTTCGATCTGCCGCTGATAGATCACAGCAGCACTGTCAAGCTTTCCAGCGAGTATCGCCAAAGACCTGTTGTGCTGGTCTTTGGTAGCTACACTTGACCACCGTTTCGCCGGGAGGTTCCCGCGCTCAACAAGTTGTACGATGCCTACAAAGATCGCGTTGCCTTCTACGTTGTCTATATTTCCGAGGCTCATCCCACGGACCTGTGGCAGATGCAATCGAACGTCCGCGATGGTGTTTTATTCGCGTCCACACACACCGATCAGGATCGGACCGCTACTGCTTCAGCCTGCGTGCGCAAACTGGGAATCCGAATTCCGGCGCTGATCGATCATGCCGCCAATGCAACCGAACAGGATTACACTGGCTGGCCTGATCGACTCTACCTCATCGGCAAGGATGGGATGGTCAAATTCAAAAGTGCTCCAGGCCCGTTTGGATTCGTTCCAAAAGATTTGGAACAGGCGCTTCATTTGCTGTTTCCTTAGTCGCTTCCTTAGGGGTTTTGTAGGCATAGAGAACGCCGCCCACCACGTCGCCCAGTTGCAATGGTTTCTTTGATGCACCGCGTTGCATATTGTGGCAACCTACGCAGCGTTCGCTCTTGGCGATGGCAGGCCTTGCGGCGATGGTCCAACCGTCGAGTTCCGTTTCAAAACCATGTCCGCCATCCTGAAAACTTTTCATGGCTTTCATGGCCACTGGATAGGCGGCATTCCAACTGGGCAAGCCGGAACGACGGGTTCCCGTGGTGATAGCGGCGGGACCTTTCATTGCCCGAAAATCCCTGTGGATTGCGGGCCGATCCATCACGGCTTCTCCAAAAAGAAACAAGCCAAGCTCCAGATTTTCGTCCTCCAACTGGGCGACGATTTCTTTTTCATGATCATTTTCCGGAACGAAATCGCTGCGGTTACTGAGGATGGGTGAGAAGTGCGTTCCATAGGATTGAGGATACGCCACCCTCGACATGCCCAACGGCGGACTTACTCCAATCATTGTTGGTGGAGAAACCAGGCGTGCCTGGATAATTTGGTCGAACTCATCAATTTTGTTGAGTTTTCCATTTGTGACGAAGAGAAAGGGGAATAACAAAAGCAGTTTCATGTACCAGAAATACAGATGTTTCGTCAGGAGTTCCCCAGGGAACGGAATGTTACTGGCGTAACGCACGCGGGGTGAGCTTTTTATCCGCAGATGACGCAGATAAGTGCAGATGAAAACACGACCCATATTGGTTTTTTCTGCGCTTATCTCCGCTTATCTGCGCCATCTGCGGATAAAATTGTTGAAATAAAGGGATAGACTTAATGGAGAAGATCCGTTCCAATGAAATCTCTCGTTTTTCTCCCCCTATTTACTTTATTGTTAAGCTCGGCGGAAACCCCTCGCGTTCCGTTCCACTTTGAAGCCAACCAGGGTCAAGCCCCGGATGGGGTCCGTTATTTGGCTCGCACCAAATCGTACCAAGTGTTTTTAGAAGATGCTTCGACGCGGGTGACATTGGGTGGGCGAGCACTCACAATATCGTTGCCGGGTTCGCGGCCAAGTCGGCCAGTGCCGGAAGGGGCACTGCCGTCCCGAACCGATTATGTTTTGGGCAACAACCCTGGTAACTGGCGTTATGGAATTTCCAACTACGGGGCCGTGCGCCGCAAGAACATTTATCCAGGAATAGACAAGGTTTACTACGGCAATCCGAATCGGTTGGAATACGATTTTGTTGTTCATCCAGGAGGAACTCCGGGCGCAATTCGGGTGCGAATTGATGGTGGCGAAAAGTTAAAGATCGACGCCCAGGGCAATCTTGTGGCGAAGGTTGGTGCAGCGCGGTTTATCCAACATGCGCCGGTGGCGTATCAAAAGGATTCTGACGGGCAGCGGCGTGGTGTGATTGCCCGGTGGAGGCTGGCTGATGCAAGGACCGCACGCATTGAGATGGGCGACTACGACGGGTCAAAGGAACTGATCATTGATCCGGAAATTGAAGCTGCAGGCGTTGTGGGTGGGCCGGGTAAAGACGAGTGGGTCTCTATGCTTCGAGCCGCAGGATTCGGGGTTCTGGTTGGCGTCAGCGATTCGTTGGACTACCCCGGTTCCTTTGGAAATAGAGGGAACGACATTACCCTGGTCCAGATGAATCTTTCCACCATGGAAGTGCTGAGGGTGGTGTACATCGGAGGCAGCGGAAAAGATACGCCTCTGGCGGCTAGCGCCCTTTCGTCAAACAATTATTTTCGAGTGGTTGGAGCAACAAATTCCCGCGACTTTCCGGTTGGTAATTTTGGAGGATCGAACACTTCTTTTATCGGTGTGGCGCAGCAATATTACGGAGGCGGCGCAAGCGACGGGTTCCTGTTCGATTACGCCTTCCCTAATTCCGGGTCCAATTCCACAAACACGCCGCCGTTGGTTTACAGCACTTACATGGGCGGCAGCAAGGAAGACCGTATCACGGCAGTGAACAATTCAGCGGCAGCGGGCGAAACTCTTTCAGACGACCTCCCCACAAGCATTGCGGGTGCGTATCGGGGCGGGTGGGATGCCTTTTATTTGGAATTGGATTCGTTCTCCCGTTACACTTCCCCATTGAGAGGAGCTTACTTTGGCGGGTCTGGTGATGAACGGGTTAAAGCTGTTGGATATATCAGCCACGACAGTTCAACAAATAATGGCGTTTTTCAAAGTCCGGCAATCGTCATCGCTGGGTCGACTACTTCGCCCGATCTTCCGTTACGAAGCGAGTGGCAATCCCAGTTGAATGGTCCTAAGGATGGATTTGTTCATTCAGTCGGATGGTTTACTTCTTATTGGGGAGGATCAGGGGACGATGAGATCACCAGTTTTCTTCAACCTACTATCAATCGGGTTATTCTTGCCGGGTCCACCACTTCATCCGATTTTCCAACGATGAATGCGGTGCAATCCCAATACGGGGGAGGCGCGAGCGATGCGTTTCTCACTCAACTGGACTTGGTGGCGTCGCCGACTATTGTCACGTCAACCTACCATGGTGGTTCAGGCGCGGATGTGCCTACCCACCTATTTGCGAACTCAACCAGCATCTACTTGGCCGGGACAACCTCTTCAGCTAATTTCCCCGTCATTGGAACTGGACAGAGCACTTACGGAGGAGGCTCGACCGACGTCTTCCTGAGTCAGTTTAAGCTCGATCTAACGACAGCGTCCACACCTCTGCTCGCTTCTCAATTTCTGGGTGCCAGTGGAACGGAATCCGTATTCGGCCTTCTGGGATCCACCTTTGCATTTAATTCTCCTGGAGTCACGATTGGAGTCAACAGCGATTCCCCCGAGACTTCCTGGCGTGGTGCCAATGCTACCCCCGCGCCGGGCGGTGTCGATGGGATTGTGATGACTCTTACCGAACCGCGCATTACCGCCGTAGCTGAACTATATATCGGGAAGAATCAAACTCTTTTCACCGGCATCCATTTGGGCGGCGCGGGCAATCTTGCTGGCGGAATCGACGTTTCTGTTACTAGCTCAGATCCCGCTAAATTGAAAATCGTGAACTTTGATGGAGAGCTGGTGGCAAGCAGGCAATTCCGCGTAACCAATCGTGACTCGGCATTTACTATCCGGGCCCTGGATGACTCAGGCGATGTTCAGATAACCATCAGCGCTCCAGGTTACTCCGATCAGGTCATCCGGGTTCATTTGGTTCAAATTAAGTGGTTTTGGAGTTCATCCTCCGGCTCCATACTTTCCTCACTTTCGATTTCTCAGAACTCAGGACGAACAATTCAATTGGTTGACGGCTATCAATCCCCTGGGACCTCCTTCGTTACCTACCCTGGCAATAGGCCGTTCCCCAACTCGGCATTCACCTTCCGATCAACAAACCCCAACGCGATCACTTTATTCCCCCACCCGACGAACTATGCTGATGTGTATCGCGTGGGCCCCGGAGAGGCGGACATCATCGCCGACGGTGGTCCGCTGGTTGTGGGTCCACCACCTCTGCATGTTGAATTCGCTGAGCCGCCACAGCCGGTTCCTTCTGTTTTCTCATCACAACCGGCAGCCACAATCGACATTGTCAATGGCTTCAGCAGCAACATTTATACCAACCCTTCCCCCGGTACGAGGATGAAGGTACGCATTGAGGATTCTAATCTGGCGCAGTTGGTGGATCCACTCACTTTAGAACTGAGTAGCGAAGCCATCATTTTCCCGAACTTCAGTCTGAATATTGTCGGTCGGGCCGATAGCGGGTCAACGCGGCTGATTTACTCCTTGGACGGGAAAGAAGTCGCAGTCACTCAATTAAATCTTGTTCCCGCTGAATTGCGCGTTGTTGTGGCAAGTGCATCTCAGCAAAAAGTCCTGACGCTGGCCAAGGTGGCCCAGCCGGTGAATCTGGCAGTGGCATTCAAGGTCTTCGGCTTTGATTCCCTTTACGGGGAGAATTCCCTGACGATGGAGCTAACCTCCTCCAATCCAGATGTAGCCACCATCGACAATCCTCGCATTACCTGGATACGAGGCTCTTCCAGTATTGGCAATCCCCAATTAAAGCTTCTATCCAAAGGCGAAACCAACCTTATGGTTCGCCTTGTAGATGGCCCTCCCTCGATTCGTTTCGCGACAATGCGCCTTATTGTGGAGGATGCCCTGCTTGCCATTTCCGGGGGACTGGTGGGTAAGAATCTGCAGACTAATTTGACCGTTACTTCGCCGTCTCCTTTCCAAGTGGGAACCACTTTCGTCGTGGAAAGCGGCGATCCCACACGGTTGCTAGTAGGCGGACAGTCCCGCGCAGTCCTCTTTGTTGATCGCAGTACCTCTACGCTGAACGTGACCGTGGCGGGCTTGACCGATAGCGGAGTGGTTCCAGTCACTGTTTCCGCCCCAGGCTGGCCAACGGTGACGGCTAACGTGCAACTGACGCCATCCGCCTTCGCCATCACAAGATCAAATTCCGGATCCAGTGGCCTAACCACTGATCCAAGCCAATTGTTAGGGCCACTTCCTTTTCAGCAGCCCGGGCGCATTTCTACAAGTGAAGGGTCAACTACGAATCTTGCCATCGGAGCATTTGCCATCAATCAAGCTGGTGCACCGCTGGTGGAACAGCCACTTCGAGCGGGGCTTGCTGCAGTCCCCGTTCGGATTTCAAGTGACGACCCTTCTATAGTTGAATCGTACTCGCTTCAATTTACAGGTCAGTCCACTAACTTTGACTTAGTTCCATTAAAAACTGGCGTAGCACGCCTTGTTGTGGAACCAGTGTCTGGATTTTCACGCTCCTCAATCGGAAATGACCTCGTCGTGGAATCGCTAAAACGCTTGCCCTATTTCGGACAGTTGAGCCTTGCAAAGGACACCCAAACCAGGATCAACATTCCGCAAGACAAAGCAACTACCTGGACAATCACTTGCGACGATCCGAATAGTGTGTTGGTATCTGCCGATGCGCAAACGGCTGGCGTTGCTTCCATAACGGTCAATAGCAAGACCACTCCCGAAATTTATGTCCAGGCATTGGCCGGATCGGGCACTCAGACAATTACATTCACCAGTCCGGATTATCAAACGGCCAAGGCTACAGTTCTGTTGAGTCCGCTGCTGGTGTATGTAGACTACAGCCGATACTTCAGTGATCCAGCAAAGCAAAGCATTTTGGGGATGAACCTCAATTCCCAGCCGACCACCATCACGATGGGCTTCGGGTCGAATCTGGGGCAATCATCCCTTCGTCCCGGCGTTGAATTTCGATTTTCCCTCACTTCGGCCAACAAACAGATCGCGCTTCTGTCAGCGGATACAATTACTTTGAAGAACGTCAGCACTTCTCAATCTGTGCTGCTCCGCGCGCTTTCGGTGGGAAAAACGGAGCTGCGAATCGACATTCCTGAGAGCATGCTTTCGCCCAATGTAAAAAATGTGATTCCGGTTGAGGTACAGGGACAGGCATTGCGGGTGTACTCGCCGTTAGTGTTGGGAAACGGCATGATGAGGGAGGCACGAGTAGAGTTCCTGAATAGCGAATCGCAAGGCAACGTGCGGCTGACACTGGAATCTTTAGATCCTGCCCGAGTCTTGCTCTCTTCGAGTCCGACGCAAATGGGAACTGGGCGGCTTACGATTACCACCCGCCCCACCAGTACACAGTTTTATATACAAGCCTTGGGCGCAGAAGGTGACGTAACCATTTCTGCCAAGGCCGATGGGTATGAAGACGCAGCGGCCATTATTTCACTACGAGGTTCGGGTCTAAGATTGTCTTTCGACAATATTAGTTCTAACAATCCTTTCACTTCGGTAAGTGGTACGGAACCTTTTTCTGGAAGTCTAATTACAACCATGGTCCGTAAACCAATCGACACAGCATCGCCCTCAGAGTATGAGCGCATTCCATTGCGACCGGGTGCCAATTGGGCACCATTGATTGAGTCGAGCGATCCCAATATTGTTCGAGTATTGACGCCCCAACCTACTATTGACGGGGGCTCGACCGTAGTCAAATTTCAAGGTGTTGCCACCGGTTCGGCGGAAATGCGGATTACGGCTTCACCAGAAATTGCCTTGTCCACCCCGCCGCTGGTGGTTATCCGCCTTAAGCAATTCCCCATTACAGAAGCAGCCCATTTTACTGGGAGGCAGATACAATATTGGGTGAGTAATACGGGAGTGGCACTGGAAGCGCCAGTCACAATCACAAGCTCCAACCCCGCCCGCTTGCTGCTTTCGTTATCGGAGAGAACTATCGGCTCGCCGTCTGTCACTATTCCAGCCGGACAACCATTTCGCTATTTCCTTCAAGGCATCCTGGAAGGCAGCGCCAACATCACTCTCACCGCTACCGGGTATATTGAGCGATCTATTCCTGTTACGATTGGGCCGCCAGCAATTATCTGGGCTTCGCCGAATTCCCAGAACGTCTTTTATACAAAAGGCGATCCATTGGAACGGCTGCTGGAGGTGGCTGTACAGCGTAGTGGCGTGGAACTGGTCAGAGGCAGATTCTGGCCGAACCCTGGTGTGAATTTACAGATAGGCTTCAGCAGCTCCAATCCCCTGGCTGTGAACACTCCCGCGCCAGTCACAATATCTGGAAGTTCCCCGCAGGAAGCGTTCCTTTCTCAATTCTCGAACACAGCATCTCCGTTGAACGTCAAGTTGACCGCCGCCGGGCAAGCCGCCGCGTCCCTGATATCCATCACACCGCCACCGGGTTGGCTGGCTGGGGCCGGCTTAACCGTTGAAGCACGGGCATCTGGAATCACTGTAACCGTTCCTTCAAATCTGGGCAAAGATTCCGTTCGCCCGGTGCGCTTTGATTTGGAAGGATTCCCCGCTTCGCAAGTCGGCTTGCGGATTCGGGTGACTTCTTCTGACCCTTCGCGAGTGCTTCTATCCACCGCGCAAGAACTGCAAGGAATCACCAGTGTGATTCAATCAGGCAACTCATCAAACGCCTATTTGCATGTCCTCTCAGATAACGGAACGGTTAAGATCACAGCCAGTGTGGAAACAGCAGCCGGTGCGCCCTTTGTCGGGGTTAACGCCACTGCATTCGACGTGAAACTAGTTCCCAGCGTGTGGATTTTCCAAACGGCTACTTACGATTTGAACCGCAATTCGGTGGGTCAACTCCAAGTTAGTCTATCCAACTTAGGGGACAAAACTCGTCAGTCGTACTATTTGCGTCCTGGAGTTACTGCTTCGGTGGGGTTCACCTTGAGTGATTCCTCGGTGTTGAGTATACGCCCCAATCCCCTTCAGGTGAATGGTCAAACATTTGGATCGACAATAATCTCCCCACTCAAAGCGGGTGAGACTACGATTACAATTAATGCCGTCCCAGGATTTAGTTCGGATGCCGAGCTTCAAACTCTGAAGGTAAAGGTTCAATAGCAGCTAATAGAAATTTAGCGGTATGTCGCCGGAATTATTTGCACTCAACGGTTGCGCCGTCACCTTCACCCGCACATTGCCGGGTCGTAAGACCTTTACCCCAAAACTCCATTGATCCTGATTGGCCACGTTGAGAGTCAATTTGGGTTCGGTGATTTGGAGAACAGTGGGATCGGATGCAGTTGTCTCCACTGTGACGGCAGGTGTTTGCGGTACCGCCCGCACAGGTACACAATAAGTTTGCCCAAGGGAATACTGCGTCTCGCAAAGCGAGTACTTCACCCGACCAGTTTGCCCCACGGCGATGCCCGAATTGAATTGCGGTTGAACCACAGTAATTCCGGCGGTACTAAAGTCGATTTGATAAATGCTTTCGCTGAAGCCAGGGGCGGAAAGGACAACGGTTGCGGAACCCGAGCTTGCCAGCGCCTGCAAATACAAATTCGGTGCAGAGGAACTGCCGCCCACGGTAAAGGTTACTTCGGAGGCACCACGGGCATCGGCCAGTGTGCCAACCAGTAAAACGGATGGGTTGCGAGAGACAAGCTTTACGGTAGTAACGCCATTTGGATTGTAGCCAGTGAAAGCTACTCCAAAGCTTTTTTGCGAAAACTGTCCCATGATGAAAGGTGAATTCGGCTGATATCCATTCATCTGCAAAATCACTGAAGGCTCCAAAACCTGAACCGTTACTGAGGCGGTGACGCCACCCGGCGCGGACACTTGAATTGTTGCGATTCCAGTGCGTTTCGGGGTCACGCTGAATGTGGTTGAGAGCGAGTCACGCAGAACGATGGATGCCAACTGGACCTCGGCGATTTCAGAATTCGAGCTGGTGATGGTTAACGGCAAACTGAAATTCGGAAGCGTAGTGGCACCCGCTGATCCAGCGGAGACGGTAAGGATCACCGGTCCTCGGTTGGTGAATTGAACGTTGTCTCGCGGAGTGAGAGTTAGCGTAAGCGGAGTAAGCGATACGGTCAAAGTAATGGTGTCAATCCCTGGTGAGGAAACGCGAATTTGCGCTTCACCCGAAGATGCCAATGCTATGACATAAAACCGTCCTGGGGATGAAGGCGAATAGGCTGACACATTCACCGCATCCATTGGTGTTGCATCCGGGGAGGGCATTACTTGCACAAGCGATGGATTGAGACTCTCCACACGAATATCCACCGGTTGCTTTGCCTGGGCGTTCAAACCAACCTGCCCCGCAATGGCCAAACCCTTGGTCAGCAGATATTTCCGGTCGGCTATGTTTGGGGCGCCTAAGGATGCATACAAACGTAAGGAATCCACTTTAATGTCGATCTTTGCAGGAGAGGGTTTGAAGCCCGGAATATCTGCCAGCCGGACGGTGGTAGAGCCCGAAGCAACGGCGCGTATGGTAGTGAATGCGGCAAATTCTGAAGATCTCAATGTGACGATTGACGGTTCTGCTTCAATAACTCCTGGTGGATCGAACAAGACTGGAATGGAAAGATCAGCTCGTCCAGCACGAAGAGTATAGTCGGCGGCGCCGAAATCGCCGCTCCGAGATAGGGTCCGTGGGTAGATCCGCAGGCGAGCGCTGGCATCGGCACCGGCAATAAGTTGCGGAATGCCATTGTCAACAGAAGCCTCCAGATAGGACTCTACTAGCGATACGACTCCGCGTACATCGGGAAGGCCGGATGCGGAAGCCTTCACTCCAATTTCTCCAGATCCGTCAAGTGCCTGGGCAAAGAAGAACGCCGACCCGTCTGGTGGAAAAGGGATTGTTATGGTCCCGGTGCCCACCGATTTACCATCGACAGCCAACAGCAATTTACTGGGATCTTCGCTCGAAAGGGTTACGGTTGCAGGCGGCTTTCCGTCTAGAATGGAAACCCTTAATTGGCTTTGTAATTCGCGGCCCAGAATGAGATTTGTAATGGTCAACCTTGGGCCGGTAATGGTGATGCGAATCGGAGAAGCTGCAACTCCCGGCGCGGGGACAAGGGTAACGTTGCCACTTCGAATGGGAATAAATCGCACGTTACGGGTTAGATCGCCTTCACGGAAAGTAATGGAAGTAGGGGACAAAATTCCGGCTTCGGCATCGCCTTGTAGTTGGTAACGGACTTCTACCGGTGCACCGCCAGGTCGCAGAGAAAGTAAAGGCGGATTCCAATTTTGACCCGCAAGGTAAACCGGAGTTGCCAGTGATATGCCTAGCTGCACCTGCAGGGGAGCTGAAGTCGGGTTCAAAATAAAATCGGGGTCTTTCCCTGGTAAATCGTTGTTCAATGACGCTGAACCGTAGGGCTGACGGATAAACCTGATCTGCATAGGCTTAATGCTGGCCAGAATGCGAGCCGTTTCGCTGGTGGCTCCGCGGATTTGAATTCCGACTTGATCGCCGGGCACTCCTCCAATCGCCTGAGCATAAATTACGGACGGTTCCTTCGCCGGACTAGCCGTATAGTTGAGCTTGGCTTGCCCTGGTTCCAAAGGGTCGAAACTCAAAAGCAGCTTGGTGGGATCCTCACTGACGATTTCCAAATCCACGGGGGAACTCAACTGACTTCCATTCCTGCGGGTGACTCGAAACGTATTCAGCGTATCGGGCGCAAGATCAATCGTCCCGTTTGACCATTGGTACCCAGTCACGGTTACAGTAGTGGCGGCACCGGTGGAAGGTGTTTGGAAATCAGATGGTTGTGAAACTGTGATGGTGCCTTCCCCTACACTTTTCGTATCAAAGGAAAAATTGAAGGAAGGGTTCTCACTGGATAATACAACTTCACCGGAGGTTCCTTGGATGGCACCTGAAATCAGCGGAGTTATGCGGATGGGGGTGGCGCCGCGCCGCAAACCCTGCGCAATCCGCGTTTCCCGGCTTGCCGGATCAATGGCATAAGTTGTTACAGAAATCCCACCCTTGCCCCCATAGGGAACCGTGGAGCGCGCGGGATTGATTCCAACAGCACTAGGAACTAGGCGAACCGTCCAAATTTCGTTCAAGGTGTTGTTGTTTACAAAAAAATATATGGGAACATCAATCACGGTGTTCGCTTCAATCGGCGCAGTGCTGGAAACCAAGTAGAAGTTCTGGCCTCCCCTGCTGTAACTAGGCAACGACGGCAGCTCCAGTGCTAAGGAGACTGGACCTGTCGGGCTGGTTGCCAACCCCACCCGTGCATCACTGCTGGAGACACGGACAGACGAATTCTTCAAGCCAGCATTCAGGAAAACGGAAGTTTGGAGCATATGGCCCAACAGGACCACACGACCATTGAGGACGGGAGCCGTTTCCAGTTTGTACAACGCCGGACTTGGATCGGGGAAATCCTTTTGCACGGCTCGAAGGTAGTGAACGCCAGGCTGGACAACGTAGTTGAAAGAAGTACCGTAGGAAAGCACCGGGACAAAAACGACTGGCGTTGGGGCGCTGTTATCATGCAATTCCTCCACCTGGGCACTGGCCGGCAGATCGGATTCCCGCAAGAAGACGGACGACGTGCGTGGGTCAACGCCAATTGGCAAGCTGGTCACAATCATCCGCACTGAATCCCCAGCGTTGACAGAGGAACTACGGGTAAAAAATTGGGCTGCGGCGAAGTACCCATTCAGATAGAGATCTTCGTAGCGGCGAATCACTAAAGTGGGGGTGCTGAGGGGAATCGAAATACGGACCGGATCCTTACCCGCTTCCTCAACTCGCACTACGGCGACGCCGGAATTGGCCATACCCACCAGACCTACAGTGCCGTTTTGCGGGGACAAACTGTTGGATAGGGTCGTCTTGATAAACCAGTTGCTGCCGTGCTGAAGCTTCAATAAATTCGGGGTTTCTGAAGTGACTATGGCATTGCTGCCTGCATTCAAAATATTCAGGTTGGTGGATAAGCCGCTGGAAAGCCCTGCTGGCCCATAGGCGAACAGTGCGGGAGGTGGAACTGTGGTGATTTCAAGTGGAGGCAGTGTGATTCCAATTTCTGGAAAGACGATGTTGACGAGGATGGACCCGCTATCAGGGGCGTTCATGGAAAACGAACCTCCCCCACAGTTGGTGCTGTCCGAGGTAACAGCCAAGGCCGCAGCGTCGGAGAGGACTTGAAATTTTGGCTGACCTCCAGCACAACGCAACGGACCCGTTTCACCAGTAGAGGGATCGCGCCAAACAAAATCAAAGTTGGCGGTTGCTCGGGAAGATCGAATTGCAGAGATACGAGCCTTGCCTCCTCTCCAGATGGCGGCTAGTGGAAGAACGCGAAATGGCTGCTCTAATTTACCGCCTGGCCAAGTTACCTTGATTGTGGTTACGCCTTCGGCATAGCCATTAATCAGGGGTCCAACGGATGTTCCACCGTAGAATTGATCGGGAAATGAGAGATCTGCTGTTGTGCCTACGGGAGCACCGGATTCGGAAAAACTGGCCTTTGAGCCATCGGCGATTTCCACGTGAAAAATCGTCCCCTGGGGAAAGGCTCCGGCTGCTCGCAATTGCAGTACTACGTCGGACCCTTTGGCAACCGCTGCTGTTATCAGAGAAACACCCTGTGTTCCCAAAAGGGTCACAAACCCGTCGTTTCCTCCAATTTGCTTTGCGCGCATATTGGGGAACATGGCTTGATTTTCTGTTGTGGGGAAGGGAACCAGCGCTGAGGAAGTGGACCCGGCTAGTAGTAAATCACCAGCAGTTTGGCGCATGGCGAAGGAGATGGAATCACGCCCGGCCCCGCCCCAGTAGCTTGCTTCTTTCAAGTCCCCTTTAAGATTCCAAGCAGCCCAGAAACCATCTGTATCGCCGCCTGCATATTCCTGCTGGAGGGGATTCTTCACAGGAAGGTCGAGGGAAGCGGAATCCCCATAAATCAGCAACTCCCCATTCTGAAATTGCATTCCAATGGCCTTATCGGCGCGGCTTCCTCCAAAGTAAGTTGAGAAACTGGGCGGCTGGTTTTGTGGGCCACGATATTCCACAACCGTATCCCAATCGCCTGCAGATTTGGAATCGTTCGTCACAGCAATATCCGTACTTGTAGTGTTGGCCACCAGAGCCCAACGGCCATCGGCGGTGGCGGTGAGCCCAGCGATGACATCGTCACCGGAACCGCCCCAGTAACCGCTACTGTTTACAAGGGCCGTATCCGAGCTGACTTCCATAAGGACGCCATCCCACCCGCCAAGAGGTTTGGTGTTGGAGTTGATTAAAGGAAAGTCATTGGACTTGGTTTGACCCCCGATTCGAAGAGTATTCGAGTCAATATCAAGATGGATGGCGGTTAGTCGGTCATCACCGCTGCCACCCCAATAGCTCAAGAAAATGGGCGATCTAAAACTTTCTGCAATGCCAAAAAACCCGTCCATTCCTCCGCCGATCCTGCTTTGTTGTGGATTTGCCAGAGGCAGATCCGGGGAGTTGGTCTCACCGGCGAACCAATTTCCGGAAACGGCCAAGACTCGATCCTCTCCGCTTCCCCCAATGTAGCTGGAAAGAGAGAGCTGCCCGATATTCGGCCCATGGAACAGCAACAGGAAGCCGTCGGAAGCGCCACCGCCGTAAACTGGCTGCAGAGGCCGTCCCCGACTGCTATCGATCATTGGAAAGTCCACGGAATTCGTTTCGCCGCCCACTATCCCGTTACTAACGCTCAAAACGCGATCTTTTCCACGCCCACCGATAATCGTCATGTTTCCAGAATTGGTAGGAAATCGAAGATCCCGGATGGTGACGAAGATATCTGTTTGGGAAGCACCAATGCCGTTGTTTGACTCAAAATCAGCAGAGTCCGTATTGCCAACCAAGACAAGGTAGGTGTTGTATTCCATCCACCCGCCCACTACTTCGTCCGGGCCACTGCCGCCAAATCGGTCCAGCCATAGTGTTTCCGGATCAATCGTCAGTGGAAGCCGATGATCATAACCAGCTAGTAGAATCCGCGCTTCCGACCCACTCACGATCCACTTCGCGGCTATGGGATTGTTTTGTTGAAATGCACGGGGAGCCCTGTAAGTGATGTTCCCTTCGGCAGTCTTAATAACTAGCGCCCCTGCGGAGTCTCTGGTGAGGGACTGCATTCCGTCAAATCTCAGAACAATGCGTGAGGGATCAGCGCCTGGAGCTAACAGCCAATCGAACTCTAAATTGCCCTGGTGTTCATGAAACTCAATGTCGATGCCAGGGTAAACATTTTCCCGTCGAACTCGTCTGTAATGCGGAACATTTTTGCGCCATTTGGTTTGGTCATTTCCCAGAATATAATTCGTTTCTCCGGGATCCTGCTGCAATGCTTTGATTTTCCCGCGCAACGCGCCAGGCCAAGACTGCTGCACACGGACGGCCCCTCTGGACCATAGGAGCCCGTCTGGACGCAGGAGGACGGCCCCGGTTTTGGTTCGTGCCAGAAAAGAATCCTGTTCAATGGCAGGTTCGAAAAATAAGACAGGGTTATTTGAAGCAAACAGGTGGAAGCAAAGCGAACAGAAATAACTTAGTAAAGCAAAATGGCGGAACATACAATCACAGTATGTCAAACGCTATAAGATTTGGTGTCAACGCCGTTTTCAATTGACTACCTTGTCCGGTTTACACTTGCGGCCCAGATTCAGTGCGATCCTCCGACCGAGGAGCGGCAATTCGCACGGCAAACTACCAGCCGCTGAAGGAAGCCGTAGCATGGACGTCGGCGTCGGCACGAGTACTCACTTGACGAGATCCGAATGAAGCCGACTGGCTCAGTGATTGGCCGAGAATCATTTGATCTTCAGAGCGCGTAGCAGGTAGTCCATCTTTTCGAAAGCGTCACGCATGAGAGCCGCACGTTCCTCAGGTTCCTGAACGTCTTCGAAATCAGCGACGAACTTCGGCCCGACGTGTGTCACTGTCGCGAACTTGTCGGCGATTTTGCGCAAACCCTCTTGAACCAGGCCATGGTCGATGTGCGGTTGAATCTCCGCAACCAGAGCATCCAGCCCGCCGGGGTAGTTGGTCAAGGTGAAGTAGATGTCCCAGGCGTCCTTTTCTTTGAGCCGATCATGCAGCGCCATTCCCTTCATCACCAGGAAGGCGATGACGGAGGAAACACGGACCATCGCCTGATCCGCGCCGCCTCCGGGCAGTTCGCCGCGGATCTCCGTTTCGACGAACAAGTCGAACGCAAGATCACAGCCACGAGCCTTGCGCGCACGGCCCTCCTGCACACGCTGCGTCCGGTGGGCTTTGCCTGTGCCTGCGTATTCACCCGCGAGGAAATCGACCTGTACTTTGATCGGATTTCCGCCAACATTGACGGTCCGATGAAAGATGAAAGGTTGCCGGTGATCTTGTTCGTAGCCGCGCCCGAGCAGAAGCTTCTGAATCGTCGCGTACCCGGCATCTTGGAGGTTGCGGTGGTTGAATGCCAGATCCACGTCGATACTGCCCACATGTTTCAACGGCTGCGCGGGCAAGATGAGTTGGGGCACCCATCCGCCGACAACAACGAGGTCATCGCGATACTCGCCTAATAATCGGACCAGTTCGAGCAGCACTGAATGCGCGGCCTCGACGAGATCGCCAGAGTAGTCGCGAAATGTTACCGCCATAGAGGTTTGATGACCTCCTCTAGGATCGCAGCCGCCGCTTCTTCGCCGCGACCTTTGATTTGCATCAAATCCAGATAGATCTGAATTGGCGAAACCACGGGCGAGCCCGCTAGTTCGCGTGTTCCAAAGAACACACCGTCGTCGTAGGGTTCGATCAGCGTTACGTTCGCGCCGGAGCTAACTGGCTTGAGCGCCAACTTTTCTGCGATCACGGTAAGGTCGTCCGCGACGTAGGCCGTGGCGCGCTGATAGCGAACGGCAGGAGCCAGGCGGGCGGCTCCCGAGAAGGCCGTGAAAGCGACCTGCTGCTTTCGGGATCTTGAAAACTCGGCGAGCTTCGCCTCAACCTCTGGAATAGGCTTGATCGAATAGAACTCGGAACTCGAACTGCGTTCCGGCCGATAGGCCCGTGCCCATTCCGTGAGCAAAGGTAGCACTGCGACTTGGATCGGCCCAGAGGTTCTGTCACCAAACCCACTACCATCTCCACTTCCGGCTCCAGAACCCGAACCGAAGCCATACCCCTGACCGTTGCCGCTACCGTCAGGTGAGCCAAGCGCATAGCCCGAGAGCCCAAAACCCGTTGGCCCGGATTCGATCCACTCGCGATCCACCAGCAGCTTCTTCACGCTGGCCACTTGTCCCAAACTCACCTGAGCCGCATCGGCCAATGCCTGTGTCCGCCACATTCGCGGACCGGATGAGAGAAGCACGCGGAGGACCCGTTCCGCTTTCGGCGAGTAGAGTGATCGTAGGTCCCGAGTCGCGGCTGTCGGGTTGGGGTACCCTTCCTTCTGAATGAATACCGAATCGAAGGCGAGGCGGCAGTTCCCCGCGAAGTCGAGGTACCCGGCCTTGTACTCCTCGCAGATCTCGGCGGCGGCGGGCGAGATGTAGGGCGCGATGAAGACCGGATAGGCGCGCTGGTCTTGTCTCGCAAATTCGGCCAGACTCAAGCAGGCTTCCCTCGCAATCCTCGGTTGGCCGCTGGACTTCACTTCGCAAACCAGACGTCGCTGGAGCGCCTTTGACCTTGCGGGTGCGGCCGTTTGGACGGAGACGATGAAGTCGGCCCTTGGCTCCCTCGACAAGCGCTCAGGCCGCAGGGAGGACTGGGAGAGAAAGGGCACGTCACGCAGAACCTTTGTGAGGCTCTCCATGGCAGTTCGGACCAGTCCGGATTCTTTCAGTCTGGATGCCATTTTCAGCACTTGCTGAAAACCATTGTTTCACTGAATGCCGGTGCGGTCAAGGAGCACCCAGCGCGACCGCCGGAGACGTGTAGTCGCGTGGCACCCGAAACGCCGATCTTGACGCACTAGATTTTTTTCGGCGTGTTTAGAAAGCTCTCGGGGACGGCGTTCACCAAGCCCAAAATCGGAGGTCTAGCTGAGGTCCCCTCGGATGCCCTCCCGGACCCCGATTTACCCCCATTTCCGCTACCCTAGCGCTACCAAACACGACAAAAGCGGCCCCGGAGGGCCGCTCTACGATTGCAAGTTATTGATTTTATTGGTGCGGATGAGAGGACTTGAACCTCCACTCCCTTGCGAGAACTAGAACCTGAATCTAGCGCGTCTGCCAATTCCGCCACATCCGCACGCTGGTGGGCCTCTTCCAGTGTCTCCAACAAAGCCGGGCTGTGTCAAACGGAAGTCTTGCTTTGTGTAGTTGGCCAGCGATTCTGTCACCAAGAGTGGCCGCCCGGCCACCCGCCTTTGATCCGCACACTGGCAGTGGACTGAGCGGAGGATATGGCACTGCCGGGAGGCAACCTGAGCCCCCCCACCCGGCCCGTTTCGTCCGCAAGCCCCTACTCTCCTCCCGCTTCCCATTGACGGGTGAATCCAATAAAATCAGACGTTTAGTGTCCAAAGCCGTTGATCCGCGCAACTGGGCCGATGAACGGCCATTCATTTCACTGCCAAACTGTGATATATCTCGATGAGATTTTAGATTAGGGGTGTGATGATGATCCGTC
>JANMWO010000253.1:0-14839 GCA_031394025.1 Acidobacteriota bacterium | reverse complement strand
GGGGCCACGGTCCAAATGCCCTCGCGGACCGACTTGGTTTCCGGCAGGAAGCCAGGCAGTGCCCCGTCGCGTAACTGTTTCCAACGTACGGCCCGCTTGGCTAGAAGCTCCTGCCTTCTTGCGTCAAATTCAGTGGAAAGTGCGCCCAGAAATCGGATAGCGTCGGGAGTCAGAATCTCAAGATAAGCATCATCGATGCGGTGTGTGAACTCAATAGTGGGTGAATTAGAAGTAGTCATGGTGCCCCGTTACATTTATGCGGAATTAAGATGCTACTCTGTCAACTTTCGCCGCCGTAATTGGCGGCTATCCGGTCAATCGAACTTGGAAATGATCGTAACGGCCTGCCGCAGTTTGAATATTCTGCCGCAGGCCGCTACAACGTGCGTAGGTTACTTCAAATGAACGGGCTGTGTGAATGCGCCATTACCGGCTGAATCCCAAACGGCAAAACGAACCCATTTCTTGCCCTTGGCGTCAAAGGGGATTCGGAATTTGTGACTCAAAAATGGCCCCTTGTCAGTTAGACTGATCAGTTGGCGGTCCACTTTGTTTCCGTCGCTCCATACCAGTTCGGCAAACTCCGGTGGGAACGTCCATTCAGCTTCGGCTGAATAAACGCTCTTTGCGCCGGAACCTTCAATAGCCCAATTGAGGAACGTCACTTCGCCGGTTGTGACGAAATAGTCGCCAGCGCGCAACGCATCCACCACTGGTGTCCAACCGTTGTCGAACTTCGGAACCTTGTCCATCTTCACGTAGTTCACATCCAGCAGCGGGTACGTTTCGTCGTCGGGATACTTCATATATGTGTCGCCTTCTGCGAGCAAATACTTCGCACCGGCCCAGTTATTCATGTCGTCCAGCAGGCCCAGGCAGCGCTCCTCGCAGATGCGCTTTTGCGACAAATCGACGGGCAGCGATTGGAACGAACCGCCCAGGAATCGGTCGCTTTGGAAGAAGTCGCGGTTTCGAGTGGCGTCCGGGTATCCGGTGGAACCCTTTGTTCGTGGGTGAGTCTGCCAAACCAGGCCCTTTTCCATATTCAGCAGGTCAAGCTCCTGCTTGGCCGTGCTGGTGTGATAAACCTTGCCGTACGGTGCCAGACTCTCCGTAAACTGTTGTGCTGCCGGAGTCAGGTCCGGTCGCTTCAAATGGGTGAAGAACAGTGGTTTGGGGAACATGAACAGATAATGGCCGCCGAAATTGGCGTCCGGTTCCTCTCCCGGTATTAAAAGGAAATCTTTGTCGGAATATCGCTGGCATCCGTCGAAATACACCTTCTGTTCGTCCAGTCTCACTTTGCCGGTATCGTTGGGATGGGAATCGCCATGGAAGTCCGCGAGGATCGCAATGTTAATTCCCAGCTCGCGAAATACTGGGAGCCAGCTTGGTTGGGCGTCGATGTTCTTGGCGTCCGTGATCTGTTCGTTGAAGTGAAAATGGAAATGGCTCACCATCACTTTGAAGCCGGGAATTGGTTTGTAAACGTCGTCGTGTGTAAACGCCATCACCTGCTGCTGGGTGGTCCGACTATCGGTTGGACTCAGGTAGAAATAGACGGGCATCCGTTGCATGGTGCCGGGAGGCGCGTTGTAGAGCGCGAAGTTATTCAAATGCCCGCGCGCCTCACCCACCCTGCGGGTCCACACTTCGTCGGAGATGCCCCAGGGCTTGGCTCCGATCTCTTTATCGGGCTGTCGGACGCCGATCGAAAAGTGTTCCCCTTCGTCCTTCCTGTAATAGACATATCCCAGGTTGGTTTCAATTTCACGCGACCAGAAGAACTTGTGGGAAGGCGGCATAAACGCCAGCGATCCGCCGTTCATTTCCAGAATTCCCAGCCGATTGCGGGCTACCAGGCCCACCGGCTGTTGATTTACCGGACCACCGAATTCGTACTGCTGCCAACCTCTTGAACTATCGCGCCAAACCACGCGCGTGTTGTCCCCTGTTGAAAATCCCTTCAACCCGCCAACATATTTATAGGCCACTGAGGGCTCGGTGGTCTTTGCGATGATCTCCTGCCGCAGCAGGTTTGTTCCGCGATAGACGGTGTATTGCAGCCCGCCAGAAAAAACGCCCACATTCAACCCGGGAAACGAAACTTCCAGCCGGGCACCGTCGGTTTTCACTTCACAAGCTGAAACCTTGTATTCAGCCCACGATTTGCGAATTTCCTCTGGCTTGCGGGGAAGGTCAAGATTGGTGCCATTACGGCCGGGAACCATCAAGGGCGCATCCCAGAATGCGTTCCACTTTTCCTTTTCAATCACTTCGGGCGTTATTTGAATGCCCAACTCGCGCATTGGGGCCATCTGCTGTTCAGAGAGTCGACGAACACCGCTGGTGATTTCAAATTCCGGGCTCAGTTTTTGCCCCAGAACAATCCATTTGCCACCAGCCTTCTTGGCCGATAGTTCCTCCACCATTGGTTTTCCACCAACGATATTAAAAATCGCTCGAAGAGTTTCCTTCCGCTCTCCCAGCCATGTGACTTCAAGGACACCGCCATGCGTCTGTGCTTTCAAGCCGTCCATCGGCTTGTAGCCGCTCAAACCGCAATGGATGCCCTGGCCTGTGGCAATTGCTGCACAAAGTACGGACCCAAACAACATTCCTATTCGATTCACGATAATTTTCTCCAATGCCTGTTAGGACAGGCAATTAAATAAGATTAGAACACCAACCGCAGGGCCATTTGAATTCTACGCGAAAGATTCGCCTGAGCCTGCGTTCTGCCGAAAGCAGAACTTGTGGCGCTCAAGTTCGGTACGTCAAATTCAGCCCGATTCAATGAATTGAAAGCTTCAAACCGGAACTGCGCTTTCAGCCGTTCCACCAAGGTGATATTCTTGAGCAAAGAAGCATCCATATTATTCACACCATCAGCGCGCAGGTTATTGAAGCGGCTTGAAAAGGTACGAATGTTCGAGGCAAGTTGCTGCTGCGAATTGGTGTTGAAACGAGTGGTGTCGAACGCTTTGTCGATGTTTCTCGTGTTCAATTGTAGATCTCCACCCAAATAGATGAGATTGCCCCAGCCAATCGCCGGACCAGGCTGCACCGTGTAAATGGAATTCACAATCCAGCCGCCAACTGCTGCGTCCATCAGCCGATTGGTTCTCGACAGGAATCGCTTTCCTTTACCGAATGGCAGATCGTAGCTGCCGCTGATCACAAGCCGCTGCGGCCGGTCTTCAGCCGCAATCCTCTTTTCATAAGCAGGATCCGAAGCATTCAGGCGGCTTCGCTTCTCCATTAAACGTGAGTATTGATAATTGGCCAGCAGTGAAAAACCACCGGAAAACCGCTGTTCCACCCGGGCGCCCAGTTCGTGGAAATAGGAACTGCCATCGCTCATATTTTGTGCCGTAATATTAGTGAATTCTGGATAGGGCAACAACAGTTGTGATCGGGCAATGGTTGTTCCATTGATATTGGTCCCGGGAAGCAATCCGCTGAAAGGGTTGGTCACGTTAGCGGAAAGACGGTCGATCGTGGCCTGGTCACGGACGGTTGTACTACTCAGGTATTGGCGCGGGGTAAAGTTCAGTTCCCGGTTCACCCCCAAGTGAACTGCGTGATTGCCGGTATAGCCAGCTTCCACAATCAAGTTCTTCGTCATTTGCCGTTGGATGCTGAGGTTCCAACGGACCGAGTAGGGGTTGAGCGGTTCCGGATTGAAGAACGTCAGGCTCTTGCCCAAGAACGTGGCGAGCCCAAGCGTAGAGCCAGTCGGCTGCAGAAAGCCTGTCGGAAAAGGATTGCTCAGGGTGGCGTAGGGGCTGAGGTACGAATTTTGTGTCGGCACCAATGCCGTATTTTGACTAAATCCGATCTGGTTTACGCCAGTTGTATTGAATGGGAAAATGAAGATCCCAGCACCCCCGCGAATCACAGTTTTCCCTCCAAGTAGCGCCGGGGTCCAGGCAAAGCCAATACGGGGATCAATGTACTTTGAGTGCGTGCGGTAAATTTCCCGGTTTGAGCTGCTGGCGAACAGCAGGCCACCGGGTGCGCGGAACTGGCCTGCCGAAATTTCAGCAATCGGGTTGAGGTTGTAGGCAGCACTGGCTGAAGCGTTGATCGGGTTCAACGTCGTGGCATCGAAGCCGTTAACCGACCGGTTAAAACGTTCGGTGGTAGGAAGGTCGCGTTCATACCGCAAGCCCAGGTTCAAGGTCAGGTTGGGGCGAATCCGGTAATCATCCTGTATAAACAGCGCATAGTAGCCAGCCTGATTGGTGCGGAACGAGTTCTTGTCCAGACCGCCGCCAGTGGGTAGTCCCAGAAGGAACGAAGCAAAATCCTGCCCCAGTGGCGCGCCCGTTGAATTGTCCAGCGGACCTCGGGTCCAGTTTGTGCTGAAGGAATAGTTTCCGCTGGCGTAGCCAAAATCGATGCCGCTTTCCCGTGCCCAGCGCAGGTCGACGCCTCCTTTCAACGTGTGATTGCCTGTAACGTGAGTGATGGTTGAGAAGATCTGGTAACTGTCAAACGGCAACTCCACGCCGCCTGAATCCCCTATTCCCCGAAAGCGATCCATGCTGGTTGCAGGCAACACTTTCTTGGGGGCGGCGGCCAGTATGGAGGCTGGAAATCCAAGCGATGTCAAATCAAAACCGGTGCTGAAATTCGGCCTTGGCTCTTCAAAACGGGTCCAGTTCAAGCGCGTATCAAGCACAGTTGTCGGATTTATGGTAATGACGTCATCCACAGTGGATCCCCAGTTTGTCCGGTTCAACCCAAGAATCGCGGTCTGATCCAACGGGCTGCGGCCTACAAAATTCCCCTTCGATCCCAAACGGTCATTGAACCGCGTGTTGATGAACAGCTTGTTCCGGGAACTGAAATTGACATCCATACGGCCCAGATATCCGCCGAAACTGTTGATCTCTCCATCCGTATTGGAAAGATAATTGTCTCCGCCGTCGGAGCGTCCGCCCTGGTTGGGCTGGGGATAAAACTGCAGGTAGTTCAGTGCAATCGGGTTTAGCCTATTTGTGGGAATCACGTTGTTTGGAAAGGGCGAGCGGCGGATTCTTGAACCTTCCACCACACCGGTCAGCGGGTCGTAAACTTGATAGTTTGCACCGCTGCGCAGTAGCGCAGAAAAGTCGCCGGTACGTTCTGCCGGGGTGGGCATTGTGTGAGTGCTGGGATTGGGAATGGAATCCTTGATGCCTTCGTAGCCGAAGAAGAAAAACAGCCGGTCGTGTCCGCTAAAGACCTTGGGGATGGAGATAGGCCCGCCCACTGTTCCGCCATATTGATTGAACCGGGTTACCTGTTTGGTCAGCCCTGCCAGATTCGTAAAGAACGGAGTGGCCGCCAGCCTGGAAACCTGATTGAATTCGTACAGCGATCCGTGGAACGAATTGGTCCCGCCCTTCATCACGACATTCACAGTTCCGCCGCCGGAATGGCCATACGCCGCATCGGTATTAAATACCTCTACTTTCATTTCAGCCACAGCATCCACGGGGGGATTATAGGCAACTCGGTTGTTGCCGGTTGTATTTGGCGCACCGTCCAACAGCAGGTCATTACTGCGGCCGGGTGTGCCTCCCATCGAAAAATCTGACGGGCCTGCGTTGTCGAAGGGGCGGTAGAATTTGGGATCGCTGGTGGGGATGACGCCATAAGAAAGTTGCGCGAGCACTAGTGGCGTGCGGCCTGCCATCGGCATATTTTCAATTTGTCGTGATGTGATCACCTGGCCTACCGAAGCGCTGGCGGTTTCCAGCATCAGCGTATCTGAGGTGATCGTCACTGATTCCGCAGATTGCCCTAATTCCAATGCGATATCCAATGAAAGATGTACGTTGGTCTCAACTTGCAGATTTTTGCGGATGTACCGCTTGAAGCCTGAATATTCTGCCGTAACTTCGTAGCTCCCCGGTGTGAGGAACGGAATAACGAACTGGCCGTCGCCGCCGGAAATGGTTTCCGACTTAGCGCCCGTTTGGGTTTGCAGGCTCTTGATCTTCACGTTGGCAACAACGCCTCCCTGCTGATCGACGACGCGCCCGCTGATGGTGCCGCGAAATTCCTGAGCCCAGCATAGGTTCACAGCCAGCAGCATAAACGTAGTGCTGCCGACAGTTTTCATATTCAACATAAAATCCCCTTTTCAGTTCGGACAACAGACCTTACTGGCCCAGTTCGTGGCAAGTATTGCAGGTGGTCACGGCCTTATTCTGCCTGTGACAGTCAACGCACCATTTCATCTTCAAAGCTTGCGCAAGCTCTAATTTGTCTTGCCTTCCTACGTCGCCGTGGCAGGTGGCGCATTCAACCTTTGCCGCGGCGTGCTTGCCATGGGCAAAAAATACGAAATCCGGCAAACTGTAAAGCCGTTGGGATGGAATCATCCTCTCGCTGATCTCAACATGGCAGGTCTTACACTGCGCCACTTTGGGAAACGAAGCCAAATCTCCGCTTTCTGCCGTAACGTGACATCCTATGCACTTCAGTTTCAATGGCACGTGCTTTTTATGGTTAAACGGCCCCTCAACGTCGGCCCCGCAGAGGGTTATGGCAAGGCAAAGGCTACTAAGGAATCGGAATATGTATCGTTGTATTTGTTGCCCCCCCCTGCGGCGATCAGAACATACTGCTTTTTCGTCTTTTTCGAGTAAAACGTCATCGGCGTGGCGTGTGCGCTGGCCGGGATTTTCACGGTCCATAATTCTTTCCCTGACTCCTTGTCAAAGGCGCGGAACCGGCTATCGTCAGTGGCCCCGATAAATACCAGCCCTCCGGCGGTAACCATCGATCCACCCATGTTTGAAGTGCCTGTTGGCGGAATTCCCTTTTCCAACAGCGAATCCACTACGCCCAGGACACTCTGCCAGCGGAACTCCCCGGTGTCTAGATTGATGGCGGTCAAATTTCCCCATGGTGGTTTCTGGCACGGCAATCTGTTTTTATCCCAGAACCGGCCGCCGCCAACACTGCGCGTGCGATACGGAATTTTTGATCCTTCCGGCATTTTCACCATTCGCGAAAACATCCCCACATCCATCGAAATCACGTACAGCGTATGAGTCTCCGGATCGAAAGACGCTCCGCCCCAGTTCGCTCCGCCGTTGGTGCCTGGAAACAACACAGTAGGCTTCATGCCCACCGGCGTGTAAAGGCTCCCAAATACGGCATCTTCCACTAACTTTGCGCAGTAACCGTGCGATTCCGGAGTAACATTGGTGATTTCGTCCGCCTTCATACTTTGGCGGTTGTACGGCGGTGGTTTTACCGGAAATGGTTGGGTTGGATAGGCCGCTTCGCCAGGAACTTCACTGGCCGGAACAGGCCGTTCCTCAATATCGAACAGCGGCCTGCCTGTAGTTCTTTCAAACAGGAAAGTGAAGCCCGTTTTGGTAACCTGAGCCACGGCGTCCACCAATTTGCCGTTGTGCTTTACCGTAACCAGCGTCGGTTGCGCGGGCAAATCATAATCCCAAAGATTGTGGTGAACCGTTTGGAAATGCCATAACCGTTTGCCCGTCAAGGCATCAACAGCCAGCAGGGAATCACCGAAAAGACCGGCACCTTTCCGGTCGGCTCCATAATAATCGTAAGAAGGGGACGTCAATGGCAAAAAGGCGATGCCACGCTTCACATCAATCGACGCCATGGACCACATGTTGGTGCCCCCGCGTCCTTTGCTAGACCCCTCCGCCCAGGTATCCGCACCAAATTCGCCAGGCTGCGCCACCGTATGGAACCGCCAAACCAATTTGCCTGTGCGGGCGTCAAAAGCCCGTACATCCCCGTTCGGCCCTTCTGCTTCCGTGTCCGGCACGATAGAGCCGCAAATCACCACATCCTTATACACGGTAGGCGGGGACGTCATCCCGTAGCCGCGCCCAAAGCTTCGCTTGTCGTTCGGGTCCAGCATTCCGGCGCGCAAATCCACCGATCCGCCAATGCCGAAAGAATCCACCGCCTTCCCGGTCTTAGCCTCAATCGACCAAAGCTTGCCGTCCAGCGTGCCGTAAAATAGCCGCTTCTGTTTGCCATCCGACCAAACCGCCGCGCCCCGGTTGGCGAAAAGCATTTGCGGTTTCGTCTTGTCCAGTTTGGGATCGAAGACCCAAAGCTGTTTTCCGGTTTCCGGTTCCAGGGCGATCAATCGGTCGAAAGGAGTCACGAAGTAGAGAACGCCCTCCACCATCAGCGGCGTACTTTCAAAGGCACTCTTTACCGGAAATTCGGTCCCGTCGCTGATGTCGCCGGTGTGATACGTCCACGCCGGTTTTAGAGACGTTACATTGCCGCGATGAATCTGCTTCAGCGGAGAATATCGGGTTCCTCCGGCGTCACCCCCATAGTGGCCCCAATCCTGACCTTGCGCGCATAATGCGGCGAAAAGGAGCAGACCTGCCTTACCCATAAAATCAGTCACTGAGATTCCTTTTGGTTCTTATTTTGCATGCCGTTCTTTTTCAAAATATAAAATGAATATCGAAGTTGCCAATGCGTCGTTTCGCCTGGCGCCACATGTAAAGTAACGTAAGGCTCGGGTCCCACAACCCGGGGGCGGCTCCAAAAAATCAGCCGTGCCAACGGTAAGTCCGAAGTAATGCGAACGCCACTGCCCGTTATCTGGTTTTCTATGGAAATATCGTAGTCTTGCACTACCGCCTGATACCCGTCCAGCACCTCATAAACCCTTTGCGGCCCAGTGAGTGATTTTACGAAATGGATTTCTTTCCCTCGAATCTGGATCGCCTCATTCACCGCTTGCTGTGGCCGTGGTTTGAACGGGAACCGGACCACAATTCCCGGCCCGCTAGTTTGACCGTCCATGACAAAGAAATTGTGATTGAATTGTGTGGTGTCGATACTTTTGTGCCCAACGTTGGTCAAACTGTAGGAGATCAGCATTTCCGGCATGTCTTGGTTTAGGGTGATCCGTTTCCTGTAAACGTAGCCAAACTCGCTGTCCGACAACTGCTGCGTGAATTCAATCCAATTCGCCTTTTTCACAATGGTCCACTTTCCTGTATTAAGGATCGGGTAGGTGAACGTTCCCTCGTATGGGGAGTCATCTGGTTTGCGCAGCAGCCCTACGCCGATGCGAACAAAGCTCCCACCCGCTTTCGCGGCTGTGTAACCCAACCCTCCGCCGTCTGTGTCGAACACGTTCACTGGTCCGGTGATGGCGTCGTGAGTTAAGGGATTGTAGTTGTCGAACCATTGCCCAAAATATTCATGACCACGAAATTTCAGGCTGTTGATAACTCCCGACCAATCAAATCGGGTGCCCCGATAGTATCCATTTATCGAATCAGGGACGTAAATTCCTAGCTTGATTCCACCCCCTTGGATTTCTGTGTGTGGTGCTGCCTCTTGGGCAATTGCAGAGGCAAGTATTGCGAAGCTGAGTAAAATACATACCGAACCCGGTGAGCGTAGCGAATTCACAGCTTCAGGTATAGCATCGGACTCCATGCTTTGGACTCATTTGTCGCTGGATTGTACCTCCCCTGCTAAACGATTGAGAAATCATGAAAGATTTGCAAGTGTTGCCTATTAAACAGCTCAACAAAGTTCCTCCAACTGGTATATACTTTCTCGATCGGGGTGAGAAGGGGTCATGTTGCCTCAGACCAAATACAATGGACTGCGATTTGGAGTGTTTGAAGCGAATCTGGAGTTGCATGAGCTAAGGAAGAATGGCCTTCGTATCAAGTTAACCGGGCAATCGTTTCAAGCATTGATCATGCTTCTGGAGCGGCATGGAGAAGTAGTAACCAGAGACGAACTCCGGACTGCGCTTTGGCCAGACGAACCCTGGGGTGATCATGACCAGCGCGTAAACAAAATCATCAACAAGATTCGCGAAGCTCTTTGCGATTCCGCCGAAGTGCCGCGTTACCTTACAACCATTCCGCGCGTTGGATATCGCTTTCTTATCCCGGTGGAAATTGTCGGCGCTAAAGCCGAAGCCGATGAAGCACCAGCCTTGCAACGCCTGAAATTGGAGCACCAGCAATTCTACTTTTCACCAGCGGAGGCTCTTGCAGCTCAGCCTCCGACGTCGACAGTTGAAACTTTCCCTTCCTCCGTTGCGCCCGAAGTTCCAACTGCTTCCAGATCGCAGTGGAAATGGCAATGGTCCGTTATTGCACTTGCGCTTTGCGCGGCAATTGGCATTGGCGGATTTCGCACTGCGGGAAAGCAGTTCACCAATTGGAGAATTTCTGAACCCACACCACTCACTACTTATGTAGGGACGGAACGGCAACCCTCATTTTCCCCCGACGGTGCTCAGGTGACCTTTGCGTGGGATAACGACAATCGCAGCAATTTTCATATCTATACAACAGGGGCCGGTGGTGGAGCTGCACGTCAAATTACCGATGGCGCACACAGCGACTCCAATCCGGTTTGGTCCCCAACAGGCAATCAGATCGCTTTTCTTCGGGAATTGACCGAAGGTCAGGCGGAAGTATGGATCGTGGGATCCGATGGCAACGGGGCCAATAAGATTGTTCAGATAGACCGGCCCAGTGGTGATCACTTGCTTTCCTGGACCAATAGTCCAGATTGGTTAGTGGTTTCCGCAAGGCCCAGCAAAGGCCAATCCGCGTCGCTCTTCCTTATGAATACCAAGACCAAGATGATGCGTCAGTTGACCTTCAGCTCTGGCATTTATGCTGGTGATCTTAGCCCCGCCGTTTCCCGCGATGGCAGCAAGCTGGCTTTTACCAGGTCCACCAGCCCTTCCTGGCGCGATATTTTTGTTCTGAATCTTGCTGGCAATCTGGCCATACAAGGCACCCCGGTCCGTCAAACCGATCTGCGTCGCATTATCGACAGCGTGGCCTGGACGCCCGACAGCCGGAATCTGGTTTTCGACGCCGCGACTACAGTTTCCGGAGCACGCCACCTCTTCCTGGTTGACGGAACATCAGCCGCTTTGAATCGCAATTTTGCTGAGACGGGAATTGAAGGCGATCACCCGGCCATTGCCTGGAAAGGCACCAAGCTCGCCTATGTCCGCAAAAATATTGAACAGAGCAGCATTTGGCGGCTTGAATTGCGGACCGATAGCGATGCGCCAAAGCGCTTCCGCATGGTTTCTTCCACCCGGCGAGACTTCACCGCCGACATGTCTCCAGACGGCAAGCGCCTCGTATTTAGCTCCGTCCGTTCCGGTCCCAGCGAAATCTGGATTTCCGACACCGATGGTTCGAACCTGAAGCGCATCACTTCATTGGGTGGCAGCACTCCGCGCTGGTCGCCTGACGGTCGGCGCATCGCTTTTGAATCCAACACTCGCGGCCAGCCCGATATTTATGTATTTACCCTAGCTGACAACAAGATTCAACTCCTGACAACCGAAGGCGCCGCCAATCTTCGCCCCAGTTGGTCGCGCAACGGCAAATTCATCTATTTCGGCTCCAACCGCAGTGGCAAATCACAAATCTGGAAAGTGCCAAGCGAAGGTGGTGACGCCATTCAAATAACCCGCCAGGGTGGCATCTATGCCGTGGAAACCCTTAACGGCAAGTCGATCTACTACACCTCTACCGATCCGTCCGCTGTAATTCGCACCGCCTCGGCAAATGGTGGAGAGGAGACCGAAGTGATCCGCGACGTAACAGGGTACTCTACAATCGCCATGGCCAACGACGGGCTTTACTACCTCTCCAGCCTCACATCGACGGGAGCGCAACTCGATTTCTACACCTTTGCAACCCGCAATTCGCGGCCTTTGGCAACCATTGACAAGCCGATTCACCGCTTCCTCACCAGCCCTCCCGACGGTCGCTTTGTTCTCTATACACAGGTTGACCAGCGCGACAGCGACCTCATGTTGATCGACCCATTCCTACCACCTACTCCCTAATCTGTGAGCCATTCATTTCTGATTGCTCAACAAACTCAAGCGATTAGCGGGGGATGAACAAGACACATAGAATCTAGTTTTGTTATTCAATCCGAGACCTATACTCTCTCCACGAGTGCTGCACGCCAGAAGAGCAGTGCTATCGCTCACGGAGAACCATGAAGTTCAAAAAACTACTGGCCATATGTTCCTTACTTTTTGTAGTCAGCCTTGACGCTAAAGCACAGGTTCTTTACGGATCGATCGTCGGCAATACCATGGATGCGAGTAATGCCCCAGTTCCCGGTGCATTGGTCACCATCACTAGCTCTGAAACGTCCCAATCCCGCGAGACCAGAACCAATGAAGCCGGCGGTTATAGCTTTCCCACCGTTCCAAGTGGCCGCTACGATTTGAAAATCGTAAAGGACGGCTTTTCCACCAGCAGCCAAACCGGCATCATTGTCACTATTAACAACATTACTCGTGTCGACCTGTCACTTAGAATTGGCACGGTAATGGAATCGGTGGTTGTAACCTCGCAAGCAGCAGCGTTGCAAACAGACAGGTCTGAAGTGCGGTCAGAGGTAACAAGCAAGTCGCTGGAGAATCTTCCTACGCCTCCTGGACGTAATTACCAGCAGATACTGCGCACATTACCTGGTTTCACTCCGCCCAGCAATGCCCATTCGGTGCCCTCCAATCCTTCGCGAGCCGTAACTTACAACGTGAATGGCAGCAGCCGCAGTTCCAATAACACCCGCATTGATGGTGCCAGTTCCACCAATATCCAACTACCCTGGGTAACCGGTTATGTCCCCGGGCTTGAGTCTATTGAAACAGTAAACGTGGTTACCAATAGCTTCGATGCCGAACAGGGTTTGGCCGGTGGCGCCGCCATTAACGTGCAAACCAAAAGCGGCACCAACGCCCTGCACGGATCGCTGTTTGAATATCACACCAACCAAAATATTAAGGCAAAACCTTTCTTTCTTCCCGTAGGACAAAGCAATCCCAAGCTTGTATATAACCAGTTTGGCGGCAGCGTGGGCGGCCCCATCATCAAAGACAAGCTATTCTATTTCGTCGCCTACGAAGGGACTTTCGATCGGGAGAATGCCTCACGCTTCAACACCGTTCCCTCTGCCTCCATCCGCCGAGGTGACATGTCCGCCTCTGCCCGCTCCGTTTACGATCCCCTGACCGGCGACATCCTGGGAGCCAATAGAACTATTTTCCCGGGAAACATTATTCCTACTTCCCGTATCAGTCCTATCATCAACAAAATTGTTGCTTTAACACCGCAACCGAACCTTCCTGATGTACTTACCAATAATTACTATGCCACTGGCCCGTTCGCCTTCGATCGCCGCACGCTGGATACCAAGGTGAATTACAACATCACACCAAAGCTCTCCATTTTTGGACGTCTCGGCGTTTTGCACTACACTGATTTCGACCCTCAAGTTTTTGGCGACGCCCTCGGCGGCCCGCCTATTTCGGCCTTGGGCGGAAATCCTGGAAACGGCACTGGAAATACATATAGCCTCACGGCGGCAGCAACCTATGTGGTGAAGCCCACATTGGTTGTCGATGCCTATTTTGGTTGGACACAAGCTCAGACTAAATCCGAACAGGCCCGCCTTGATGAGAAGATCGGCTTGGATATTCTGGGAATCCCCGGCACCAATGGTGTGGGCAAGTTGAAGGGTGGCTGGCCAAGATTTCAAATTGACAACTACACCACCATCGGCATTAACGAAGACTTCATGCCGTACTATAAGCGCGATCCGCAGTTCCAATATGTAGCCAACTTCAATTGGACAAAAGGCACGCATAACATTCGATTCGGTATGGATTTCTATCGCCAGCAAATGAACCAGACGCAGGAACAGTTTGTATCCGGAGCATTCGCCGGCGGTCAGGGTGGGTTCTCCTTCACTGGCGGGCCAACAACTACGCGCGGCGGTGCCAGTTCCAATCAGTTCAACAGCTACGCCTCGTTCCTGCTGGGCCTGCCTGCAACACTAGGCAAGCAGGATCTGGTGCCCGACGAATACACCATCCGAGCTTCACTATACAGCGCTTATATTCAGGACAGGTGGAACGTCAGTCCGAAGTTGAGTCTTTCCTATGGCATCCGATGGGAATATTTCCCTATTGCCACTCGAGCCGATCGCGGGCTCGAACGCTACGATTTCGCTACGAACAAACAGTTAGTTTGTGGCATCGGTGTCGTTCCCAAGGACTGCGGCATTCATGTCAGTAAAGCCATGATGGCTCCTAGAGTCGGTATCGCCTACCGACCAACGGAAACGCTGGTGCTGCGGGCTGGTTATGGGCTCACCAACGATCCGTATGTTGTTTCCGAGCCTATGCGCGCCAACTATCCGGTACTGATTCCGCTCAACGTGGAAGGGCCCAACGCCTTCCAGCCGGCCGGGAAGATTGCCGATGGCATTCCCGCCATTATCCATCCCGCGCTTGGCAACGGCGTCATTGATATTCCAGGCAACATTGCCGTGGCTACAGCCTCCACCGATATTCGCCGAGGCTATGTCCAATCCTGGAACGCGACGGTGCAAAAGCAATTCAAGCACAACATCACGGCACAGGTAGGCTATGTGGCCACACGCCAGGTGCGGCAGTTTGGATTTATCGACCGCAATGCCGGACAGGTCATTGGCGGCGGCCAGGCAGGGCGTCCCCTGTTTGCAAAATTCGGCCGCACCGCCGCAACCACCGAAGTATTCACGCCAGTGGGCACGGGCCAATACAACGGCATGCAGAGCAGCTTTGGACGCCGCTTTTCGCAGGGTTTCCAATTGGGTATGAATTACACCTACTCAAAGGCGATCGGCGTTACAGACAACAGCGAAAACAATCCGAGGGTGCAGGCCATAGCTTACTATTCGCTGAATCGCGCTGTTCTAAATTACGACCGCACGCACAATATACAAATCACGAATATCTGGGAACTGCCGTTCGGCAAGGGGA
>JANMWO010000049.1:0-2523 GCA_031394025.1 Acidobacteriota bacterium | reverse complement strand
GGCAACGGCGTCACTTATTGGCACCCCCTCCGGCTGAAGACAAGGGTCAAGACGTTGCGTCCATCCCGGAAGGCGATACCATTTGCGGATGTCTGGGCGTGACCAAGGGCGACATCATCCACGCGATTCATGCCGATGGTGTTTGCACTATGGCACAGTTGAAAGACAAGACGCGAGCATCTACTGGTTGTGGTAGCTGCGCAAGTCTTTGCAAATCATTATTACGCGCCGTGGCCCCCGAGTTTGAAGAAGACAAGGCCAAAGTGCTCTGCGAGTGTGTGCCGTTCCCGCAGGACAGGATTCGCGAGATGATTCAATCGCAACGGTTGAAATCTGTGCAGGATGTTTTGGATATTTACGGCAACGGTCGTGGTTGTGAGATCTGCAAGCCAGCCATCAGTTACTTAGTGGATGTGGTGTGGTGCGGCGACCATGAAGAAGATCGTTCAGCACGGTTCATCAATGATCGCGTCCACGCCAATATTCAGAAGGACGGAACATTTTCCGTTATCCCTCGGATGCGCGGTGGCGTAACTACTCCAGCCGAGCTTCGCAAGATTGCCGATGTGGCTGAAAAATACAACGTACCGCTGGTGAAAGTTACCGGAAGTCAACGACTGGATTTGTTGGGTGTGAAGAAAGAAGATCTACCCAAAATGTGGGAAGACTTAGGCATGCCATCGGGCCAAGGTTATGCCAAAGGCTTGCGTATGGTGAAGACCTGCGTGGGCGATGAATTCTGTCGATTCGGCACCCAGAATGCTCTTTCAACAGGGATTGAATTAGAAAAGCGGCTGGAAAATCTGTACACACCGCACAAGACTAAGTTGGCTGTTGTTGGTTGTCCTCGTAATTGTGCGGAAGCTACGGTGAAAGACATCGGCTTGATTGGTCAAGATGGCAGTTGGCAGGTGGTGGTGGGTGGCGCGGCAGGCAAAGGGGTGCGCAAGGCTGACTTGCTGATCACGGTTGAGACCACGGAGCTTGCTCTTGAATCAGCTGAATTGTTCTTTCAATACTACCGGGAAAACGGACATTATCTGGAACGGTCCTACGATTTTGTAGAGCGTTTGGGAATGGAAAAAGTTCGTCGAGAGACTGTCTACGCAGTAGATGAAGCCCGCCAGGGGTTGCTGAACCGGTTACGGAAATCGAAGGAACGGTCGAGCGACGCCTGGTTGGAACGGTACAATCCGCGTGCAACGCAGTTCGTCCAAATTGAACCCATGGAGACACCCGTCAATGAATTTGCAAACTAATTGGATCCAAATTACGCCTGCAGCCGATATTCCAATGCGGGAAGGTCGGTCTGTGAAAATGGGCTCTTTGAACATTGCGTTATTCAACCTTGGAGATCGGTTTTTGGCTGTTGAAAATCGTTGTCCACATGGGCACGGTCCACTGTCTGATGGAATTGTAGGCGGTCATGGTTTGGCGACAACGGTCACTTGTCCATTGCATAACTGGCGCATTTGTCTGGATTCCGGCGAAGTAGTCAAGCCGCAGGCGCAAAGTAGCCCCTGTGTGCGCACTTACCCGGCAAAAGTAGAGAACGGCATAGTCATGATTGAAATGTCGAAAAATCTCTCCGCCGAGCAGGCAGCTTAAAGGCATTTTATCCGCAGATGACGCAGATAGGCGCAGATAAAACCAACTGAAATTGTTCTGTGTTATCTGCGTTCATCTGCGTCATCTGCGGATAAATTTCGGTCCTTAATCTTCAGGCAACGTCGCCCCACTCGGTCCCTGTGTGTCCGTTCATCCCAAACATCAAAGGAAGGACACTATGTCCCGGAAATTAGCATTTCTACTCTGTACTGCGGTTGTTTACGGTCAAAACGCAGTTACCCCAACGCCATTTAAGATCGGCGGAGTGACAGTGACAGGCAGCATTCGTTCGCGATTGGAAGCCTGGGATTGGTTTAAGGCGGATACTGGCGATAATGCCTACGTATTCAGCTCTGCAAATGTCCGCATTATTGCCCTATGATTTGATCTTCATGGATTGTCAAATGCCAGAGATGGACGGGTATGAAGCCACCGGCGCTATCCGGATTAGGGAAGGTGAAGCTCGGCATACGCCCATCATCGCGCTGACTGCTGGAGCGTTGGAGGAAGATCGGGAACGATGTCTTCATTCGGGCATGGACGGCTACTTGAGTAAACCAGTAAGGGCAGAGCAATTGCGGGAGATGCTGGGCGTCCATTGGAAGTCTTGCTAGTGAAAAGGACGGGTCGTGATGCTCAATTTCGTTTAGTTTTTCTAACTTCCCAAGCACTCGAAGATATGAAAAAAGCCCGCTAGGCGGGCTTGGCAGGCTGAATGCCTGCCCCACAAACTCAACTCCAGGTTTCGTGAAGTTAGTGAATGTGAATGTGAATGATCAGGTCGAGTGACGGGGATTAGCGCCCCGTCACCCTCCCACACCACCGGACGTGCGGTTTTCCGCATCCGGCGGTTGAACTTAGCGGTTCCTTGCCGCAAGATCCGATGGCATTTCGAAACCGGTGCGTCGAAGGACC
>JANMWO010000048.1:0-32156 GCA_031394025.1 Acidobacteriota bacterium | reverse complement strand
GGGAAAGTGTTTGCTGTCATGATGTTCTCCTTGGTCACAGGACCTTCCCTCCACCACCTCCGCTGCCACAACTTCATGACTCTTGTTCGGCGGCTTCATCGGTACTACGCCCATGTTCGACTCCTCGCCCGCGTACTTGTCCAGAGTACGCTTGTAGCTTCCCGGACCGATCCTCGCCTGGTTGGGCTCTCGGATACCGGCGTGCAGTTTCTCGACGTGCGGAAGGCTCAAGGACTACGCCGGGTTCGTCGGGACGCAGACCTCGCGTTGTCGTCCTTTTCGATATTGCCTTCCAGTTAGGAGCACGCGGTCGGCACCCGGATTATGCTTTTCGAAGCTCTATTCCCCGCCCGCCGATGCCTCTGTCTACACTTCACCTGGCACCTCACGCACCCGGCGCAAGACTCGAGGTCAAGATGGTTCGCTACTCCTTTCTTGTAGGGCTCTTTCATCCCCTACTGCACGCCGGTTTATCCCGGCGCTTGCGCTCCCTCGCCGGTCACGGCTCGGATTGCGTATCACTGCGTTTAAGAGAACAATTTGTTTGCTTCCGCGCTACCTTATACATAAGGGCTACTGTCAAAACACGTGGGATACCTTTCAGTCGCTCTGTTTCTATCCGCTTTTCTACTCTTCCAAGTGCAACCGATCCTGGGCAAAACACTCTTGCCCAAGTTTGGAGGAACTCCTGCTGTCTGGACTGTCTGCCTTCTCTTTTTTCAAGCATTGTTGCTAGCCAGCTACACCTACGCGCATTTTACCCGTCGAAAAATTCATCTCACCTTATTAGCTGCTTCCATTCTGGCGCTGCCCATTGGGCTGATAGACAAAGCGGGATGGGGTCCGGTATCTTCCATCCTGGTGACGTTGTTTTTTAGTGCTGGATTCCCCTACTTCGTGTTGGGAACCACCTCCCCGCTGCTGCAGCGCTGGTCCCAATTGGAAAATCCTTACCGGTTGTATGCTCTGTCCAATATTGCCTCGCTGCTGGCTCTCGTCAGTTACCCTTTCCTCATTGAACCCTGGCTTTCTGTAGGAACTCAGTTCAAAATCTGGTCCTTTCTCTACGGCCTGTTCGTCATCTTATGTGGAATCGTGACTTGGCAAGCAAGAGATGCCGAAGCGAAAATGCAAATTGTAAATACAAGATGGGGACAATGGGCATGGTGGATCTTATTTTCTGCCGTAGGGTCAGCACTATTGGCGGCAACCACCAATCAAGTGTGTCAGGAAGTGGCCCCCATCCCGTTTCTTTGGATTGCCCCCATGGTCCTTTACTTAGTCAGTTTTATTCTTACTTTTGAAGGGCAAACGTTCTATCATCGCGACTGGTTTTCTTTGTTTGCCGCCATTCTCATTCCCATCGCCGCAGCACTGTTGGCGGTAGGCGGCAAAGCACCTATCTGGATTCACCTTCTCCTTGATTTCACAACCTTATTCGTCTGCCTGGTCATTGTCCACGGAGAACTGGCCTTATCCCGACCCGAACCTGCCGCGCTCACCCGATTCTACTTGGCCATCGCCATCGGCGGCCTGACTGGTGGCGTATTTGTAGCGCTAGTCGCACCCAGGCTGTTCCAATCTTTTGCTGAGTTTCCTCTGTGCTTAGCTGGCACAGCTTTAATTGCCGCCTTACGACGTTACTCCAGGGAAAGCCTGCGCAACTTTGGCAACATGCCAGTTCTGGCAAGGGCGTCCCTGGTGGGTTTGCTGGCGGCCATCATCGCCCCCTTGGCCACCTTCGAAAGACGTCCGACAAACAACTTTCAGTTGCAGTTGCGTAATTTTTACGGCGTGCTGCGCATCTCCGATTTTCCACTGCAGCATCCCGTGCGCACCATGGCCCATGGCCGCACCACGCACGGTATGCAATTTTTGGAAGCTGAGTTAACCGCCCAACCAACCACTTACTACAGTCGACTTACTGGGGTGGGTATGACACTCAGTTCCGTATTAGAAAAAGTAGAGGGACACGCAAAAATTGGTGTCGTTGGGTTGGGCGTGGGAACCTTGTCCACTTACGGTCGGCCAGGGGATCAGTTCCGCTTCTATGAATTGAACCCGCAAGTAATTGAAGCGGCGGGCAAGTACTTTACTTTTCTCAAGAACAGCAAAGCCAAAGTGGACATAGTGGAAGGGGACGCTCGCATCAGCTTGGCCAAAGAACCTGCTGGCCAATTCGACGCGCTGATCATTGACGCCTTCTCCTCAGATTCTATTCCAATTCATCTATTAACTGCCGAGTGCGGGTTAATCTATCGTAGACATTTGAAGCCCAATGGTCGGCTAATCATTCACATTTCCAATCGCACGCTGAACCTGGAACCGGTGGTGCGTGGCTTGGCGCAATATTTGGGAATGAATGCCACACGGCTGGAAAATAATGGGGACGAATCCATTGGTATGTATCCTTCTTCCTGGATGGTGCTGTCGGGCGTCCAAAAGTTTCAGACAGAAGACCATCCCACGATTCTTTGGCGCGACGATTTTGCTGCCCTCTGGCCGCTACTGCGGATGTAAGGCACTGGCTTCCCACGCCCGCCGTGCAGACCTCTGAATGCTGCCTGCCAGCCCATACTGATCAAATTCTGCAAACGGGCACCACACCACCCCAAGAGTTTCCGAAGTTACTTCCACGTTCTCTGATTCTGCAGCAAAGTAGTAAATAAGATCGTGATGCAAGTGGTACGGTTCCTGTTTCTTGGGCGGAATACCGTGGACGTCCATGCCCACCAGCAGCGGATCTCGCGGCTGTAACACAACTCCAGTTTCTTCCATAGCTTCCCTGGATGCGGTGCAACTGGGGCTGCTATCTTCCACTTCCACATGTCCACCAGGAAGCAGCCAGCGGTCCAAACGTTTATGGTGAATCAACAGAACTGCTTTTTGATGCGGATGCAGCACGCATGCCGTTGCGGTGATGTGCCCCGGTTCAAACTGATTCCGGGAAAAAGGGGCGGCACTGTGCTGCAGCAACATCCCAATCAGCTCAGCACTTTTTAGCGCTTCGCCATCCCCATCAGGCTTATATTCGTGCAGCAGAGCAAGAACCGCAGCAGGCGTCATAAGTGCCTTTTGAAGTGCGAAATAATGTGATACCCGTCAATGAACTTAAACGGCGCTTGGCCCATGGTGTAGTGGCCACAAGGTAACGCCACTACTTTATGATCTACGCCAGTCTTGCCAATCTGATCAATGATGGAACGGGAAAACTCCGGCAGAAAGGTGGTGTCGTATTTGGTGTAGATGAACAGAGCTTTGCGAGGCGAAGCGGCATACTTAGCAATATAGTTAGCCGGACTGATGCACTCCCAAACTTCGCGCAGCTTTTCAATGGATATGTTGCCTTCCAGCGCTTCCTTTATATGCAGTGTGGAAAGTCCCGTCCAAACCACATCGGCAAAGTAGTTGGAACAGTGGTTGAATACATTCACTTTCAAGCGCTTATCATGAGCCGCAGCAAGGTACGCATAGCAGGACCCCAGGCTGGTCCCCACAATGCCAATGCGTTCATACCCTTGCTGTTCCAGCCAATCCACCAGGCAGCGTACATCAATGATGGCTTGACGGGTGGCATCAATGGTGCGGGCAATGTTGCTGGATACGGCATAGTCGGCACGTTGTGTTTCCGCCGGAAGCCGAAAATCGTGATACGGCAGGCTCATTCGAAGTGCAGAAATCCCCAGTTGGGCAAACCCCTTAGCCAGCCCGGCATGTTGCGTCTTACTGGCATTCCAATGCGGCAAAACAATGACCGCTCGCTTGGATTTCGATTTCGACGGAAAGTATTGAGCATGGGCAATGTTATTGGCGGCGTACGGCGTATGGACGCGGGAACGGAAGCGTAGAATGCCGTCGTGCAGGTGGAAGTCCGGAGTGGCATCGTAACCGAAGAATTCATCGCTGGAGGCAATGGCTGCTCGGTTAAGATCAATCAAATATTGCAGTTCAGAGGATTGATCGGTTTGTTTACTAGAAGTTACCGGCCAACCTTGCGCGAAATCCAAACCCCATTCAAAGGGTCGAACCACACGGTTGGTGGCCGCGAAACAGAGCTTCTGTTCCCATTTGGTCATCCAGTTGGAATAGACAGTTTGCATACCTTAGGAGATAGGGCCTCCCAATAAGGGGGCAGGTCACTTATATTCTACCGTGGGGGTAGTCGGTTTCCTAGGGGTAATGGGAACTAGTAAGTCTATGGTTTCCAGCAGGTTCCAACCTCTCCACCTGAATTTTTGATGAAAAAAGCCTTAATGTGTTCTTTTCTACCAGAAACTGGGTCATTATGAGCGTGGGTAATAACAAGTTGAACTGTCAATTCTGCCAGCATCGGATTGGGTTCCTACGGAGCATAACGGACAAAGAGTTTTGTTCCAGTGAGCACCGTAACCAAATGCTCGCGCGTTCCTCCAGGGCGTTGCGCGATGCCGGATACGAATTGTATTCCATGGAAGAGTGCTGGAACGAACGTTACGTTGAAAAGCTGAAAAAACGGCAAGAGCAGCCAGAAATCACCAAGCATGCTTCCGTTCCCGGTGCCGCGTTTGCGATGGCTTGCCTGGTTGGAATTGCCATGATCGCCGCTTTAGGTGGTCGCGGAGGTGGTGGAAGCTTCACCCCATCCGCTGGTCCCAAGTTGGGTGGAACGCAACCAAGCTATATCAGCCGATTCCTTAACAAGCTTCCCTCCAGTGCCCCATCCATTGCCATGACGGAAACCTTCAGCACTGGCTGGAAGAATTGGGAAGGGGCCACCCGCGGGGCTTCCGGTTGGAGCTTCGATGCCGGCCTAATCCGCCCTGGCGACCTGCGTTTGTGGCGCAATAGTGTCGATTTAAGCAACTATAAGTTCCAATTTGAAGGCAAAATTGACCGTCGTGGTATGAGCTGGGCCTTCCGGGCGCCCAATTTGGACAACTATTACGCCACCAAGATCAACCTTGCCGGTAAAGGCAATCATCCCGAAATTGTGCGCTACACCGTGCTGAATGGACGAGCTGGGCCCAAACAAGTATTCCCGTTGCCCATTTCGCTCAAGGCGTCAGAATTCTTCCGGGTTGATGTTAAGGTCAAGGGTCAGCAGTTTGTGACTTCGATTGACGGTCGGGTAGTGGATGTTTGGAATAACAACCAATTGCGGGCTGGTGGGGTAGGCTTCTTCAACGACAAAGGAGAACTTTCCGCCCTGCGTTGGGCCACCCTGGCCGAAGCCGATACATTGGTTGAGAAAATGAAGAGCTTTCTTTATCTCTCATATATCATTCCTCCGCCGATGTGATTGTAGTCAACTGAGTCCCAAATATGCGCTTACGATTGTTCTTGAAACAGGTGTCTGTCCTGGCAGCGCTTGCTGCACCTTTATCGGCTCAAGCACTGCTGCAACATTCCATTGCAATGGCTGGTGGAAGTGTTGCCGGAACCTTGGCAGGAAAGAAATTGAGCGATGGGCTGGATAGCCTTCTGGGGAACGCTGCAGGGGTGACCACCGTTTCGGCGAAAACTGGAAAGCCATCGGTCAAATCCAAATCCTCCTCAAACAAATCGACATCACCTAAAACAGCGGCCCAAACATCGGCCAAAGCGAAGTCCGAACTTGTGCCTGGTGGACCTTTTGTTGCTGCTGAAGCTTCTGGGTCAACGGGGAAATCCAGCGGTCGGCGACGAACCAGCAATCGAACCGTGGCGTCCATCCTACCGGAAGAACCACTCACCCCGGTTACCCAAGTGGCCAGTCTGCGACGTAACGAAACTGCCTATGCCTTGAACCGCTGGGCTCCTGCCGGTCGAGTTATGGAAGCGGTCACGGTGGCAAAACTGGCCGCAATCAAAGAAGGGGCCACTGCTGCGGACCTGGGAACGGAGTTAGGGATTCCAGCATCGCGAGTGTTGATTCCGGGCAACGATGGTCAGCTTCTGCAACTGGTGAAGTATAAAAACTCCGCTGGCAAAGATCTGGGGATTGTGTACTTGGCCGATGGCAAAGTGGTCAATGTGGAGACGACTGAACGGTAATTTAACCTAAATTCCAAAGTGAGCGGGCAGGCGGAATCGCCCAATGCCACTTAGTTTTCCCAAATCCCTGTAGAATCTCCAACTTTTTTTGGGATAACCTGTGGCTCCCTGGCCTTGATTGTTGGGATTGTTGTTATCAGCGTTCATCGGCGTCCATCAGCGGCAATTAATCTGGCCGCAGATGGACGCCGATGCACGCTGATAACACAATTGCTGGAAAACTAAGTGGCATTGGGCGGCATCGCCTACCCCACTTTTACTAGACCTGAAGATGTGTGGGTGGGGCAGGCAGTTTTGCCTGCCAAGCCCGTCTAGCGGGCTTTTTTCACACCTTCAAGTACTTGGAAAGCTTATGAAATTGGAAAACTACCCGATATTGGGCACCCCGGCCTGTCCTTCTGTAACTTCGGGATTCAGGTTCCAGTAGCCTATCGCAGCAAGCTGCTGATCACTTTCAAAGCCTGGCCTGCTGGTGCCCCCTGAATCTGCTGGGCCTTTTCCACCAACATAGACGCCTGCGCCAACTGCCCTTCAGCCAACGCCGCCCGTGCCGATTCTCTCAATCTCCACGACTTCACCATCAAGGTCATCAAAGGCTCTAAATCCGCTCCGCATCGCGAGCAAATCCGCGATCCTCGAAATCGCACCTGGCACACAGGACAGCGACCTGCCTCAGTCAATTCGGCTTTCCTTCCATAAAAAACAGCAGTTCCCGCAACGCTCGTGACGCTTCGTTCAGCCCCGATGCATCTCCTAATTCAATGGCCACTTCAATCTTCTCGTGAAGGTCAATGGCTTCTTCGCGATCTTCGCTATGCATCTTTTCAAGCAGGGCGCGTGAGCGAACTACCAAATCCACCGCTTCCGGTTCACCGGGTAAGGGGACGTTGGTTGCCTCAGCCTCCAGCACATCGTCATGCATTGCCCTACCTTCTAAATCTTCAGCCAAATCTTCAACGCCAAATTCCGATTCTCGCGATTTGAACAGTTCTTTCAGACGCTTCTGCCCTGCAGCAATCTCTTCCGCACTCTTTGCCTGAAGAGAATTAGCAATGGTGATTTGTTTGGATTTTCCGGTCTGCTTTTCCGTTGCCGTCACTTCCAGCATGCCGTCTAAATCCAAACGCATGCGGCATAAAATATGGTTCGGGCCGGGAACACCGGTGAGGTTCTCAATTCGAAAATCTCCCATAAAGATATTCTTCAAAGCATCTTCATCTTCGCCTTGATATACCTGCATCTCAACTTCGGTTTGGAAAGGATAGCTGGTAACAAATTTCTCAGTGCGAGTTAATGGAAGTGGCGTGTTGCGACGGATGATCGGCTTGTAACAGTGAGGATACGGATAACCGCCGCGTTCACCAAGAAATGAAACACCAAAGGAATAGGCTGAAACATCCACCAAAACCCGATCCACGTTGCGACCTGCCAAACGGGAAGCCATCACTCCAGCTCCCAGTGCGACACACAAATCAGGATGCACATCCTGACGCGGTTCCAGTCCCGTTTTCATTGCCAGCATTTCAGAAACCAGCGGAGTTCTGGTTGACCCTCCCACCAGCAACAGATCCTGAATATCACCCACGTTCTTACCGGAATCCAGCAGTGCTTTGGAAACGCTGTCCAAGGTGGATTCCACCAGCGACCGAATCATATCCTCATACTCAACGCGGGAAATTTCCATTTCCAAATGCCGCGGCCTGCCCGCTTCTATCAGTGCCTCTTCCCGAATGGTGAAAAAAGGTTCCGTACTCAAGCGCTTCTTCGCCTCTTCCGCCGCCCACCAGAGCCGCGCTTTTGCTGCCGGATATCCGTTGTGAAGATCAATGCCATGCTGCTTTTGAAACTCATTCATCAGGCGTTCTGCCAGCAAATCGTCGAAATCGTCCCCGCCTAGCCGATTGTTCCCATGGCTAGCCAGCACCTCGGTGATGTCCCCTTCCACAGTCACCACCGATACGTCGAACGTGCCTCCTCCCAGATCATAAATCAACGCCGTTCGGGGAGCCCCGTCACCGTGACCATAGGCCAGGCTGGCTGCAGTAGGCTCATTCAAAATCCGCACAACTTCCAATCCAGCAAGAGCTCCTGCTTCCCGTGTGGCACTGCGCTGGGCGTCAGAAAAGTAGGCTGGCACCGTGATAACAGCTTTTTGCGGACGCTCGCCCAGCGATTGATACGCCCATTCCACCAGTTCGCGAAGGATCAGTGCGGAAATTTCTGGCGGAGTAAACGTCCGGTCACCCAGTTGCACCGTTTGCGGTTCGCCCATTAACCGTTTAATACTTCTTACCGTACGCTCTGGATACAATGCCTGTTGATTGCGCGCCGCTTCCCCAACCAGTAACTCGCCTGATGCGGAAAATCCCACGCAGGACGGCAATATTTTACGATCACCTGGGCCTAGCACCTTCACCTGTCCATCTACAAATGCCGCAATCTCAGAATTCGTTGTCCCCAGATCAATGCCTACGATCAAGTCACTCATTTACTTTTCATCCCCCTGCGGACTGCGCGAAACCTTCACCTGTGCGGTGCGGAACACTTCTCCGTTCCATTCGTAACCGCTTCTGTACACTTCCAACACGCTACCATCAGGCACGCTGGCCGATACCTGGCTGTCAATAGCATTCATCCGACGTGGGTCGAATAGTTCGCCATCACAGCGAATCTCTCTGGCATTGAATTCGTCCAAAGTTTGATCCAGCCGTTCCAAGCCTAATTCATATCCTCGCACCAGTGCGCTAACCGTTTCTTGTGCGTGGACATCGGGTGGCGAAAAGGCGCGTTTGATCCAACTGACCTTAGCCGCTTTTTGGGTTTCCTGTTCACTCAATCTTGCCGATTCGCGCCCTCGTCCCAAACGGTCCCGCAAGTCGATCAACGCTCCCATTGCTTCTTTGCGGCAACGAAGTTCGGCATCGCGTCTCAAGTTACTTTCCCTGGCACCGTAAGTGGCGCGCAGCTCATCCAGCATGGTATTTGTCTGGGCGTTTAGCGTGTGGTTCAATTCCTGAAACGCTCTGCCCTGCAGTTTCACTTCCTGCGTTAGCGCCGTGATGGCCGCCCATAAGGAATAGGAATCGTAGTTGCCTTCAGTTGCTTCTGTACCGCTGATTGCAGCAAGAATCAGCGGATCAATTCCAGCAGGCGGTTCCTCACTGGCCAGCGCGGAATCCACTAACTGTTCAAAGCGCTGCAGAATTTCTTGGCGATTCATTTCCCTGGCACCCCAGTGCGCTTTTCCTGAATTTTCAATACGTCAAGCCATGCTTGTGGACCAGTAAATATTCTGTGCTTTACTTCGCCATCCAATATGGAAAGTGTGGATCCACGGGGATCATCCGCCTTCAACATGGCAAGCGTCCGTTTGCGGGGATCGCTTAAACTTTCAAAGGCATCTCGAATGGCTTCAAATTCGTCGGGAAAACGTTCTGGAGGAAACTCTTTGACCTTGCTCAGGTAGGCGGCACGAATCTCTTCTGCCCCAGCATTCAAAGGGATTCCCAACACTTCTCTAGGGTTTGTCATTTCCGTTTCCCCTTCTTCTTTTTACCAGAAGGTGTATTGCCGAAAGTTTTCTGAAAGATGTCTTGCGGGTTAACACCAGTCATGATTGCCTCCTGTAGAGTCTCGAAAAGCGAGTCTGCCACTTCTTCTGGAATACCTTCTGGCCTGTTGGAGTCGAACAGTTCCCGCAGGCGATCTGAGTCCATACCTTCTAAATCCAGCCCATGGCCTACCAATTCACCGCGCTTGCGACGGCAATCCGGACAATTGCAAACATTCATGACGGGCAACAGATCACTATAATCGGGCCCGGTTCGGGTACCCCTAGTGGGAAAGGTTTTGGCTGATTGTTCCTTTTTTACTACTACCTGCGCTTGTTCCAAAGTAAGTATAAAAGGTTCCAGACTAAATTCGTCAGCATTAAATTCAACCGCTTCATCAATCAGATCCTGATCGCGGGAAGCCCTTGCAAAAGCTGCCGCCGCAGTGGCGCAAACTTCTCTTCGATCTGCAAGGTATTCTGGAATGGACATTGCCCGCAGCATCAGAAACCTTGCCTGGGTGGCACCTTCACGTCCCAAACCCGCCCCTGAAACCACATAGGCAAATTCTGGATATCCACAGCCGAAAGAAGACAATGCTAACAAGCGAAGCTGATTTGTGTTCAGCGAATCCTGCGATTTGGCGAAATGCTTTTCCGTTTGCCGAATCGCATCGAATGGATGCCGGAATTGAGTGACATTCAGGTCCTCGGCAATCCCTGCCACCAGGGCCACGGAAGCGGGCAATGCCAATCGCTCTTCCTTGCTCAATTTAAACCATTTCGTCTCAGGGACGAACGAATAGTGTTTCGATGCGGCGGCAAGCCCACCTATCAACAGGTCGGCAGCACAATCGGTACCCACAAGACGCTTCAACTCTTGCAAGGCAATGTCCTGCGCTGCTGAATTGTAGCCAATCGAAGCTATCAGGTAGTCCATGGCAGTCAAAAAAGCTGGCCGATCCCCTTGCTTGGCTTGTGGCAATGCTTTAATCAGTGCCAGTTTATCAACCGCCAGCTTCAGTTTCCGTTTCTCCAGGTGACGGATTGCTGCAGCGGCCAGCAGTTGGAAGCGCGCCCCACGCACCGCAGAATGGAGAGGATCAATTTTCTCAACTTTGTCCAGATAATTTAATGCAGTGGGAAAGGCGTCGCGTTCGCCATAAACATTTACCAGATGCAACATAGGCTCAATATCCATGGGCCTGACCTTGTGCCAATCTTTGGCAATTTCTTCGCCCCAATCCGCCGCTATTTTCGACGTGTAGGCCAGCCAGGGTGCATAGGATTGCGGTTGCGGATCCAATGCGCAGGCCCGTTTGAATAGCTCTTCGGGTAATAAGAAGTAGTATGCTTCCGGGGACGGATTGCCGTGAAAGCGGCGATCAAAAAAGAGCTTGTCCAGTTCATCTACATCCAGCTTCAGAAGCAGTTTCGCCATGTGCAGATAGAGTGTTGCCTCTTCCACACCGTTTGCTGGAAACCAACCTTCGCGCACCGCGTGCATACGAAACTGATCCCAAAATTCGCAGGCGGCGGCAACACTTCGGGCGTCGCCACTGGTCGACAGGCCATAGGCAATTGACCTGTAATAACTGGCGTCCGCTTTGGGCAAGCCGTTCAGGGATGCCGCTACGCGGTCAGCACTCACATCGTCCACGGCGCATCGAATCGCGATAAGGCGTTTGAGATTCTCGACTTGCCCAGGTGCTATTTTTCGGCACTCCTGCATGGCCACGCGCATCTGCTTCAGCGCTTTCTCAGGCCCTGAGGCGTTTTCAAAAGCTTCATCCAGCTTCAACAATTCGCGTCGTAGAGTGTCGTTGCTGAACGCAGTGCGAGACAGCAACGTTGTTTCCGCCGGATTCAACGGTGCAGCAGACGGCTGGCCCACCATAGCTTGCATCACTGGAACAAGTCGTGCCGGTGCGGAACCAGGCTTGATCAGGTTGAGACATTCCAGGCAGGCAGCATCCTGGTTTCTATGGAAGCAGGCAATGGCCCGCACCAGTAGTTTCCAAGGTGCAAGCGGGCTGCGATGAGAGATTTCTGAAAGGGAAATCTGTTCATCGGTAACCGTCCCACAGGTGACTAGTTGGAAGGCTTGGTTGAGCGCTGCGGCGGCCGTGCGCAGAGGGTGATCTGCAGGCAAAGCATTGCAATTGGCCAGCGCCTTCAGGTCCACAACACTGTTCTGGAGAGTCTGCTCAATAGTGGCGCGAAGCTCGGCAGACAGGTCGGCATCGGCCAGGGGTTTCAGCAGCGTATCCAAGTCATTCCCGCGAGCTGCGTTGGCTGCATTCAGCGCATCCAGATTAGCGACGCTGGCGGGGAACCGTTCGCGAACCAGTTGCTGCAAGGACTTTGCTTCCAGTACAAGGTTCTTATCTAAAAGCGATTGAACTCGGACCGCATAGGCCTCTATGAGCAAGGATTCGGAACTAGCGGAGGGATGTGCTTTATGGAAATCTTTGGCACGATCCAATGCAACTTTAATTTTTCCATTGGCCATCAGTTGGCGGATGGCAGTTTGCTCATCGCTGACATTCTTACTATCTGATCCGGGGAGAGATTTTGGATCGGGATTCAATTTTGGTTGCATCGCCGGGTACCTTTTTCAGGGGAGTCTTTCATTATGGTTCACCCCAACGGATTTGTCACCGCAAAAATCCGGGACAGACGGATATTTCTCACATTTCTTAGACGCTTCGTGACGTCCAAAATCTGAGAAATATCCGTCTATCCAGGATTTGCTACATCTCGCTCAGCGCGGCGATTAGGGCGCCTTTTGCGGTTGTATGCAATGGGTTATCGGCCAGGCGGATTTCGGAAATCGGAAGTGGCAATTCTACTGCCTTCAGCGCTACCTCGAACTTTTCACGGAATCCGCGAGGCATGACGCTGCCGCCGCTTAATACCAGTGGAACTGCGCGGCCCAGTTTGGGCAAGGAGCGCGGATCACCAAACGCCTGCTTCAGCGATGCCACCAGAGACTGAATCAAATCGTCATAATAGACGGCTAATACCTGATGAATTTTATCGGTGTTGGCACCATTCAGCGCGAACCCTTCTTCCTTGGCTAAGCGAATGCGATTGGCCAGTTCGCCAGTGACGCTGGCGGTGCTGGCGTCTACAAAATCGCCTGCTTTGGTGACACTGAAAGTGGTGACGGGCACGGCCAGATAAGACAGGCAAACGTTGCAAAGTCCGCCACCAATGGAGATGCCAATGCCGGTGTAGTTGGAACTTTCCAGTTCCCCATAAACCACCGCCAGCCCCTCATTCACGCTCTTCGCCGTATAGCCGATGTCGCTCAGAATCTGGTTTAAAGTAGCTTCGTGATAGGTTAAATTTTCCGTAGCCCCAATGGGTGCTGCAGGAACGCTGAAGTAGGCCCGCTGCCCTGGTTGCTTCGCGTGGCCGATGAGGCTGAGAATGATCTGCCGCATCACGTTCAGGCTTTCCGTTTCTGACGGATTGATGAAGCCGCGGCTCATGGGGCGGCGCGTATCTATTTGTAATAAATCGGCAAAACGCTCACTTTCATTGCCATGCACCAGAATATCGGGCCCCACGATGGTGTGCGGAATGTTTTCCCGGCGCAACACGGCTTCCCTCATTTTCGAGTTGGGCAACGTCACAAAAGAGTTGAGTTGGCTGCGGTATTCGTAACCGCTTTCGGCTGGGATGGCCGATACAATCCGGCTGGTCCCAATATCCAGGCCTACTGGATGGGCAATATTATGTTCCGTTTTTGACATTTAGTTAGAGACCTCGTTCTTGTTTTCTTTTTTCAAACTTTGGGTAATTTGCCCGTACTGGTCGCGCAATTTTCGAGTGAGAATGGCTGGCGTAACGCCTAGAGTTTTGGCTTGCAAGGCCAACATTTCCGCTGCTTTGGCAAGACTGGCATCCATCGGTGGACCCATGGCATTCACATACGATTCGTCGTATTGGAATCCAAACAGGTGGATGCTGGGAAGTGGAATGCGGTAATTATCCGGCAAACCCACTTCAGCAAAGGGAAATTCTCCGCCAAAATCGGTATGGTAGCCAACTCCGAAATTATCGTTGTTCACCGACACCTGCCCATGGGTAACGCAGTTCTTTTCGGAAATATGATATTTCGACCGCAGCATGTCTGTAAGCAGGCGAGCCGATAGTTTTTGGGCGTCAGTAATCAGCGGCTCCCCATCTTCATGAGACTGCGCCGCTTCAAACGATACTCCAAGAAAGCTATGATTCAAATTGATGTAGGTGGAATCCTTATCGGCCCAGATAGAAGCCCCGGCATGGAACGCCGGTTCGCTTTCCTGAGTGATGCGCCAAACCCGACCGAAGCGATCCACCAAATAATGATAGGCCCGCTTGCTGCGCACAAAAATAATAGCACTTTCACCCAGTAGCTTCAGACGTTTATTCTTTTCTTCTTCAAAGGGGGCCATCATGCTTTCGGTGGTGTGAAACACAATGCCCACCGGGTCCTTCATTTCAACCGGGGATTTGGCACCAGCCCCAAAACGATAATATTTCCACTTGGGCTCCTCCCCTAATGGGATGGCGAAGCGGGTTTCAATGCGCAGCGTATTGGAATAAAGCTCCTGGCCCGTATCGCGTGTGTCCACCAGCCAGATTTTACCGGGATTGCTGGGGGTTAGGATGGTTGGGGCGGTGGCAATGGGGGTGGCGGAACGGCTCAGGGTGCGCGCTTTCACGGGGCGTTGGGTGGTGATCACACCAACCATGATTACGGCCAAGGCGACGGCTACTAACCCTTTTTGCAGTAATGGTTTGTGCTTGGCGTACTTGGCAAAACGAGAAGGCGCAGCAGGGGTAGCCTTGCTGCGAAGGTAACGCAGCCGGTCAATGGGATCGGCAATCCGGGTTGCCTGCAATTCCACCAGCTTCGTTTTCGGAGCGGTGGATGGCTGATATGGGACTTCCATTAAGTACGCCAAAGCTGAATACTAAGCTTTGCTTACCGCACCTTGCTACTGTACTGCATTCGGCTATTTTACCTTGAATGTTTATACTAGCGATGGCGACGGGTGGAATACAAGCTGGGAACACCTGATCAAACCAGGAAAGGTCAACACCGTTCTGGAAATGGGTAGGTACTAGGACCAAACTGATTAAAGTTTCATAGTTTAGGGGTTGAACGACCACGGTTCAGAGGCCACACTGTAAAAGTTAATTAACCTACTGCCATGGATCGATCAGACCAAAGACAATGGGGTGCGAAGGAAGTCGCCCGCCTTCTGACTCTCGTAGAGAGCGAACGACGTTACTACCAGGAGATTCTGGCCATCCAGCCGGTTCCGGTGGCGGTGATCGACGCAGAATTGCGCTTGATCTCCACCAATAAGGCGTTCCGTGCCTTATTCGGACTGAGCCGGGAAGACGCTCCTGACAAATTGGAGGCTGGTGGTCCAATTGAGAACGAGCTGCAACATGCGCTCTTAAGTCGGCAACCAGTGATGGATTTTCCATGTACGTTGTTTGACAAGCAAATACTGGCGTCTTTGGCCCCACTGAATAGCTGGGAAGAAGGTCGTGAAGCGGTGCTCACCGTCGCCGCTGTTCCTGCGGTAGTGGCGGCGATAGAGGCACCGGTTGCAATTCCTGAACAAATCGTAGAAGCTCCGGTGGAAGAAGCTGCCATTGAAGAAGCGACGCAGCCTGTTCCAGAAGTGCAGCCCGAACCCGAACCTGAACCCGAGCCTGAACAGCGAGAGTTGACCATTCCCCTGCCGATTTTTGCTTGGGAAATTGACGCCGATGGTGCTCGTCAATCGTTATTGTCGCCTGAAGACGGCATGGCGGCGGCCCTGCGCGACATCACTTGCGCAGTCCCCTTTGAGGACTGGTTGCAACATGTCCATCCAGAAGAACAAGCCAATGTTCAACAGTTTTACGCCCTCATGGTTCACCGTGGCGGACGCGGATCCTGCGAATATCGCATGGCACTCGGTAATTCCTGGTTGGTAGTCAGGGATTCCGTTGAAGTGACCGTAGATGGAATTTGCCGTGGAGTTTCCATTGATCTTACAAGGCACTATCAAGGGATGCAGCCAGGCCTGGAAACCTTGCGTCGTGAAACCGCCGGGCAGTTAGCGCGATCAGTTACTCATGAGTTGAACAATACCTTGATGATCATTCAAGGATATGCCGAGGAGTTACATCATGGATTCAATGAACATGATCCGCGGCGTCAAGATACACAGGAACTCGTAAAAGCTACGGCCAGGGCTGCGGCTACTGTTGCACGGTTGCAAAGTTACTATCGGCCAGCAGCGCCCAAAGTGCAGGTGTTCGATCTTCATTCTTTAGTGGAAGGCATTGCCGGAGCACAGCCGCAAATCTTTGAGCATGTGGAGCTGGAACTGCAAGCAGGGCAGCCCACCATTGAATTTGACGCGGTCCTATTGCAGAACTGGTTGAAGCTTTTAGTAGAAGATACACTGACGCACAATCCTGAAGCAGTAGTTTCCGTATCAACCAGACTCATCGTCTGGAAGGATTCCGTGGGATTTCCGGGCGCACCACTTCCCGGCGATTACGTGGCCTTGCGGGTCAGCGTGAGCCCTGCACCGGCTACCCGGGCGGGCTCATTGGGATCACTCGATTTTTCACCAGAAGCGGCAGCAGTGCACTCTTTAGCCGTAAATTCCGGTGGTTCTATGTGGCTGATATCGCCATGGGATCCGAATGGAGTGTTTCAACTTTGGCTACCCAAAAAAAACATAGCCCATGCTGAAATCATTCCTCCTCCGCCAGTTGCTGTAGAACCTACGATTGCCGCAGCAGTTCCTGTGGTTGTGGAACCGAAGATAAAGAAGCGCCGCGTGCTGGTGGTGGAAGATGAAGAAGGGATTCGTTCCCTGGAGCGTCGTTTATTGGAACGGCAAGGGTTTGAAGTAATTGAAGCAGCCAGCGGCAAAGAGGCTCTGGAATGGGTTGCCGGGCAGTCTGGTGAATCTTTAGATTTACTGGTGACCGATTGGTACATGCCAGGAATGACCGGCATGGAACTGATTGAAGCCTTGCGCCGAACATATCCCGACGTTCCGGCACTGTTAGTTTCAGGTTATGCAGACGATGCCGCAGTGCAAGCAGGAACCATGCCGCACCGCATGTCATTTCTGCAAAAGCCATTCACGTTGAATAGCTTGGCCGAAGCAGTGGAAACTTTATTGCATCAGTAAGTTACTAACTAGAAATCTGGACTTTTTTGGAAATTGGAATGAAAACTTCGCTCGCATGCAAGCGGGCAGGCGGAGTTTTCCCAATTTCAGAAGTTTCCTCAGGCATTCGAAGGTGTGAAGAAAGTCCGCTAGCGGACTTGGCAGGCAAAACTGCCTGCCCCACTTTCACTAACTTTCACTAACTTTCTCTAGATCTGGAGTTGTCTTTGTGGGGCAGGCGATTCCGCCTGCCAAGCCCGCCTAGCGGGCTTTTTTCATACCTTCGAGTGTTGGAGAGAAGCATATCAGGCATTTGAAAAACCGCTCCCTGGCGGTCTTTTAACCACAGGGATGCCTGTCCAACTTACATCGGCTTAGTCGCACATGTGTGCTGCGAGTTGTCGTATTCCCGTTGCACGGCGTAGTCTTTCTTCCCAATCCTGAAAGTTGGCACGTCGAACAAAGAATTGGAATTTATAAAGCTGCACTCATCGCCGATTTCTTCTCCCAGTAGGTCGAGTGTCGTCGTATTGGACCACGCGGTAAAGTCCGGGTCGGTGATAATTTCAAACATTTCGTGGGATAGAACATTGTTGGTGGAATCTACGCGGGCTCCGTTGGGACTGCCGGGTGCAACTGCGCAATTGAAGCCGATCTGATCTGGTTCCACGCTGTACAGCACATGACCGATATCGAAGAAATCTGCGCTTCCATGGTACGCGCACAACGCATTGGAAAAGCAGACGCCGGTGGACTGACAAGCGTCCTGTCCGGGAGGTAGAAAGACATGGTAGATGTGTCCATAACCAGTCTGCCCTGTGGAGGCTGCAACGGCGTGAACCTTGGCCAGGATGTCGCTATCGGAAAGAGGCGAATCAGTGGCGGCATATGGGATCATCGCAGACTTACCCACTGTATAGCGATTATCGGCAGTGGCTTTGACGTACTGATCAGTAATGTGAATGAAGTCGCTGGTGGCCAGATCTTTCAAGAATCCTTCAGGATCTCCCCAGCAACTGGAAATTGTGCAAACGCCATTCGGTGCGAAAACGGTCACCGGATTCAGGTAGATGGCATGCGATTGCGCGTAGGTTACAACAGGCCCGCCGCCGTAGGATAAATCACCAGGGGCGCGCATCGATAAGCCATTGCCGACACCTGGACCTGAGTTGGATGAGCCGGAGCGGCTGCCAACGGATAAGGAAGCGCGCCCCACTGCGGCCGCACCTGGGGCGTTGGATCTTTTCCCATGACTGCGCCTTCCGGTGGCATCCCGTCCGGCCACTTCGTCCGCCGCAGTAACGGAAACTCGCGTCGGGCTCACAGGTTGAGCGTCCAACGTTATCGCGGTTAGCAATCCTACCGCTATCGTCAATACCAGGTTGGTTTTCAAAATCATATATTTTCCTTTTCAACTTTAAAACTTTACGGCTATGGGGTAGGACACATCAGGAGAATGAGTGGAACAGCTTTTGCGGGTGCTTAGATTAAAAAGAGTTAGTCAACGGGGCCAGAACCTTAGAATACGAGTGGGCTTCTAATATTTCCTTATTTTTTACTTAGCTCCAAAGTTTTTCCAGGCATGTGCCGATCATAATTGCAAGGTCACTCTTATGGATGCCATTGTTTGGATGTTTCTCCCCGCTTTCGTCGCCGTTGGGTCGGCTATGCTTTCGTACTATATAATGCAGGCCCGCTTGGAACTGGCGATTTCCAAAGAACAAGAAACCATCACGCAGGTTCGCACCATGCTTACCAGCCAGCAACAATTGATGGAAGAAAAAATTAAGACTGCTGAAGAATCCTCCAAGCGTAAAGCTATGGACGATTTTCTAGGCGATATTCGCGTTGAAGAACGGCACTATGTCAAAGAGAGCAAGTCTTTATTCATGAACAAGAAAGCCATGGTTTTGCAGGAACGCCTGTATTTCCGCAACCTGCCGCTTTCAAACTGGGTGGAGCATGAAATGGTGGTGGAAGAAGGCAACGACGTGGGTCGTTTGTTGAAGAACGCCAGCGTGTTCAGTTCCGGTGGAGTTACCGCTGCTGAAGAGCTGGAAACCGGTCGCATGCTTAGTCAAGTGCGCTAACGGCGTGTTACAGTTGGCTCTAGTTGCCAACCGATTCAGAACTTGGATTAATCTTGACGCACGGTGCCGGATCAAACGCCGATGCACCGCTACTTGTTGCCGTCGCTTCCGCATTTGAACAAGCAGGTTTTCGTGTGGTTCGTCACACGCTGCGCTTTCGGGTGGCGAAACCAAAAGGTCCCCCGCATCCAAAAGATGGGGAAAAAGATCAGGCAGGCTTATACGATGCGGTGATCCAATTGCGGCGCGAAGGTTGCCAAAAAGTGTATTTGGGTGGCCATTCCTATGGGGGTCGCCAGGCAAGCATTCTTGCATCCACGCATCCTGGTTTAATGGCTGCACTGCTGCTATTGAGCTATCCGCTGCATCCACCGGAAAAGCCAGACCAGTTACGAACTGCCCATTTTCCATTGCTTCGAACTCCTTCGTTATTTTTCCAGGGCACTAAAGATCCTTTTGGGACAGAAAAAGAGCTGAAAGAGGCATTAAAGTTGATTCCAGGAAGAACGGAACTTGTGATGATGGAAGGCGAAGGGCACGATCTGGGTCGCTCCAAGTCCGCCTTCGCTAAAAAGTGCCTGGATCGATTCCAAACTTTCATCGCCGAATAGCCCGCTTCGTCTTACAGTGACTTAAGATATTTGTAATGCCAAAATCGGATCGATTCGTAGAATTCTGCATGGAGCGCTGCGCAATTCTGGGCAGCATTGATTCCAAATACATGTTCGGCGGCTGGTGTCTATATTGCGATGGCGCGGTGTTCGCTCTTGTTGCCGATGGATCGCTGTTTCTGAAAGGCGACGATCAGAACATTCCAGAATTCACTGCCAAAAACATGCAGGCATTCCGGCCATACCCAGATAAGCCGGACACGATGAAATACTTTCAAGCTCCCACCGAAATCTTTGAAGATGAAGATGTGCTTCGTCAATTGGCAGGCAGTGCAATCGGTGCGGCGCAGCGGGCAAAATTAAAGAAAGCAAAATCATCGACCAAAGCGGTAAAGCGCGTCGCCAGTTCTAAGAAAAACGCTCCCTTGGGATAGGGCTGGGGTGGCGTAACACGGCTCGCCCAAATCGGTAACCGAAAGCACTTTCCATTCAGCGCCTGCTTGCAACACAGCTATGCTGCCGTCCTCACTGGCCAAATACAACTTCCCGTCAGCCGCAACAGGCGATGCGGAATAGCCACCAAGCGCACCCTCCACCCGACCGGTTTTCAACACTGTTCCAGACTTGGCATCAATCGACGTCAGAATGCCGCCATTCTTCACAAAATAGATCACATCCTGATAGTGCAGTAGTGATGGAATTACGCTGGTGAAGCTCTTGTCATAACGCCACAGTTCGTGAGTTTCCATGCCGCCAGATTTCGCATTGCGATCCAAGCGCATGGCCACCATGGCATTCGGTCCCAATACTTTACGCTGTTTGGCATCCCACTTTTCCTGAGTAATCACCAGGTCGCGATTGCCTTCATACTTAGCGATGCCCAACAAAAACGCATCCGTTCCGTATTCATCGGCAGTAAGTTTGCCATCGCCATTCTTGTCCAGCCGGGCCAATCGCGGCGCAAACGGTGCCGGATCTTCCGATCCATAGCCGAACAGATACACCGTATCGCCCACCAGCACTGGGCTTGCCACAATAGCGGTTGGCATGCCCAGCTTCGTATAAAGCCGCTTTCCCGATGTCACGGAATGGGCACCCAACATACCTCGACTTGCGGTAATGATCTCATTGCCCACATGCAGCGCGGTGCCCCAACCATCGGATTCCTCGCGGGCAGTTTTCCACTTGATTTCGCCATTGCGACGGTCAAAGGCAGCAATGTAGGAATCGTCAATTTGATCGATCACAACCACAATGGAATCGCCCGCAAGAATCGGCGATGCTCCAATCCCCATGACGTTAGTAAAGGGACCCAGCGGTGCTTTCCAGCGCAACTTGCCCGATGCATCATAGGAAATCAGCCCGTACTCTTTGAAGAAAGAATAGACATTTTCACCGTCGGTCACGGGGGTAATTGCGGCGGAATGGTTTAAGGTATTGACAACTTCAGTGCGCGGTTGCGGCTCGGCACGTTCCCACAACAGTTTGCCTGTTTTGCGGTCGAAACATTGGGTATAAAGCTTGCCATCTTCAGCCCCAGTAAGAAAGACATGAAGATTCGTCAGAACTGGGGAAGACTTGCCCGGACGGACCACGGTGCGCCATCGCATGTTCTTTTCCAGGCTGAGTTCGGAGGGAAAACCAGTGTCCTTAGAAACCCCGGCACCATTAGGTCCGCGGAACCGGTTCCAATCTTCTGCAGATGTAGCGGACAAAAAGAGGACCACCAAACTTACGGTACAGGATCGGTACATGGTGAGGGCAGTATATCAGGCCACAATCACTTATATGCTGCCAACTGGTCTGACAACCAAGGATAGAAATGCTGAACTTCCGATGCGCGCATCATTACAATTTGACCAGTAACTTGCCCTGGCTTTGAGATACCCATGGCCATCAGATAACTGCCGTCGGCAAGTGGGCGAACACGAATGCTGAACTGGGGCTTTTCTGCATTTGGAAAATGATGAACAGTGGCGATTGTCGCGGGAAAAAGAATATCCACTGTTTTCTCAGGATCATAGTTGCGGGTGATACTGACTAACGAATGATTTGACTTACGAAATACGATTTGGTGGGAGAAGTCATCGTGATCCACATTGCCCAGCTTGTACTGCCACGATTCAAAATCCGATCCGAATGGAGCAATCATCGCCGGTGGGCCAAGCGCTTTGAACACTTGTTCCTTGGTGGTGCTCATGGAAAACCAAACAAGCTCGCCCCCTTTTACTTGAGGGTCGACCATAGGTGTTTGAGAAAAACAGGACGCTGCTGCTAACAGCGCCCCAAGTAGAATACTTTCCCTATTCATTTTGTTGGTTATTTTCCAATTGTTTTCGGAAACTTTGTATTCCCCATTAATTCCACAAGGCGGTCGGCATCACTTGTATCTGTGGATAGGGCAGCCGCCATCTTGAAGAAAATATCGGTCTGATCCATATAACCAGTGAAGAGGAAAGCGCCAGGGCCTTCCGCCGTGATAGGAACACTGGACCCCGTATGGTCACCCGTGCGGAAACCGACAGCCAGACGACGTATGCCCACGCCGGAGTTAACGGGATAGCCGTTTTTCGGATCCAGTTTATAGGCAGTTGAGCCGAAGTAAGTGGAGTAAGTGCTGGCTGCCGGATCTTCTGTAACTGAAGCTGGTACGTTAACACTGGGCATGCCAGCCGCACCTCCATTGTTAGAAGCTGTAGTATTTGAGTTTACAAAAGGAAGGCCTGCGCGGACATTGGCAAATGAATCTCCAAACACCGAAAACTCCTGATCGCCTGCCGCTGTTTTGAAAGGAACTTTCGTGCTCTTAGCCCGATCATAATATTCCGCATCGCTGGTGTTATTTACGCCAACGATAGACATCGATTGATCATGGTCAGCAGTTACAACAATGAGCGTGTCTTTTGTGGCCCTTTTGGCCGCCCAAGCCCTGGCTACTCCAATCGATTTATCGAATTCGATGGTATCCCAATGGGTACCAGCGGCGTTGTTAGAGTGGGACTGCTTATCAATTGAGGCAGCTTCCACCATCAAAATGAATGGGGCTTGGCCAAAGCTGGAAGAAAGGACTTCAATTGCTTTAGACGTCATCAGGTCTAGCATTGGCTGATCGTTGTAAGTGCCAAAGCTGGCCAGCGGTTCCGAAGCCGGGCGCTGCATTAACAATTTATCGTAGGCAACATCCATGTTCACGTCGGCTGCGGTTGCAATGCCGTTACTGGCAGGGGCAGGGCTGGCGCTTCCCTTAAAAAGTCCCAGCGTAGGTTGGCTGAAAGATATTGCTTTCAGCGCTGTGGCAGTGGTCACATAGCGATAGCCTTTGCTCTGAAATTCTCCAATTAAATCGCGCTTGTCAACGCGGCCGACAGAAGTGAAAGGATCGGCACCGCCACCCAGAATCACATCAAATGCGGGTAAGCCGCCAAGCATGGGATTTTCCAGGTATTGACGGGCAATTTCAAGGCGTGCTTGACGGAAGCCGACGTATGCGCCTTCAACTGCGGGAGTAGCGTCAGTAATGGCGGCGGTGCTGACAATGCCAGTGCGATAGTTGTAACGGCGCTTCAGATACTGCCACAAATTTTCGACTCGTGGGTTGTCGGTGATGAAACTAAGATTGGCGGCGTTGGTTAACCCTGTGAAACGCCACTTACAATCCGTGCCATCGGCCAGAACGTTGACGGCGTTTAAGAAACTCTTATTACCGGTGGCCCAAGCTGTCCCGGTGTTGGCTGAATCGGGTATGATCGAATCGGTTCCATAGGTCATGGACATACCGCTGATGGGCATTTTGTCCATTTCCAGCAAGTCGTCAAAATAACCATCGCGGAATGAATTCTTACCGTTAGCATCCACGATAGAGCGCGAAATCAGTCGTGCCGAATCCCGGTATGCCGTGCCCATACCATCGCCGATGAATAAAATGATGTTGCGACGGTTAGCCGCTGTCAATGTGAACTCGCGAACCTGGACGGTGCGAGTATCCGTAACGGTGGCGCCACCTGCGTTAACGGAAACATCCAATTTCACATCGCCCGGCAAGTCAAACGATTGCAGATTTGCGCGCAAAACCCAGTCGGAACTGGCATCGCAATCAAGGTCCGCTTTCACTGCGGCGCTGAACTTAGAAGTCAAATCCAAGCCACCAGCGGTTACTTTCAAATTGGTGACGGCAGTGGCATTGCGAACTTCAACCACAAGATCAATCAGCTGCCCTTGCAGTAATCGGGTTCGTTCTGGCAACACCAATTTGACACTTGGTGTGGAAGTCTGGGCGAAGAGGCAACAAGTAAAGAGTGCCGCAGTAATAACGGTGCGGGCTTGGGAACTAAAGAACATTTTTATCTCCGTAGTGGATTTGGTTGTCAGTTTCCTATGCTAGTGAACGGATGTAACGATTTGACTAATTTCAGAACAACTCTGCGTTACAGTAAGTTTCATATGACACGCCGTACATTCCTATCCAGCATTGCTGCCGCTGCGGTTGCGCAAACTGTTCCGGCACGTCCGAACATTGTGTTCATTCTGCTGGATGATCTTGGGTATGGCGATTTTGGCTGTTACGGACAGACTAAAATCAAGACGCCTCATGCGGATCGCCTGGCTGCGGAAGGCATGCGCTTCACAAATTGTTACGCCGGTGGCACTGTCTGCGCGCCATCCCGTTCCGTGTTGATGAGTGGGCTGCACAATGGTCATGCGGCCATTCGTGCCAATGCTGGAACTGCGCCGATTGCAGCCAGTGATATCACATTAATCGAAAGGTTACGAGACGCTGGGTATCGCACAGGCGGATTCGGCAAATGGGGGTTAGGCGATAAAGGCACATCAGGGGATCCCATGAAGCATGGCTTCAATGAGTTTGTCGGCTATTACCACCAGATCCACGCTCACTCTTACTTTCCTGAGTTTTTGTGGGACAGCGGCAAGCGTTGGGATCTGCCTGGTAATGTCGATGGCAAAAAGCAACAGTACAGCGCTGACCTGATTGCAGAACGGTCTTACCAGTTTCTTAGTAAATCGAAAGGCGTCCCGTTTTTCCTATACGCCACTTACACGTTGCCCCATGCTGAATTTGAGATTCCCAGTGACGCACCTTATTCAAACGAGCCTTGGTCGCAAGGGGCAAAGACCTACGCAGCCATGGTTACCAGAGCCGATAGTTACATTGGCCGCATTGTGCATCTGCTCGACGAACTGCAGTTGGCACGGAACACAGTAGTGTTTGTGGCCAGTGATAATGGTGGACCAGGGGGTGCCGATAAAGGGTTTGAATTGTTTCATAGCAATGGGATATTGCGCGGGGAAAAGGGTGGATTCTATGAAGGCGGCATCCGAGTTCCGATGATTGTGCGTTGGCCGGGTCATGTAAAAGCAGGGTCGACCAGTGCCCTTCCCTGGACGTTTGCCGACGTACTACCGACGCTACTGGAAATCGTTGGCGCCCCAGCGGTTGCGGCGATTGATGGACTATCGGTGTTGCCTACCCTGATCGGCAAGGGGAAGCAATCAAAGCACGAATATCTTTATTGGGAAATTCATAATTGGAATCAGAAAGAAGGCGGTTTGCGGAAAGGCTCTATGAAACAGGCGGCGCGGGCTGGGGATTTGAAGGCGATTCGGAATCGGGAAGGTGCACCGGTTGAGTTATATGACTTGGCCAAGGATCCAAGTGAAACGAAAGATTTGGCCGCAGAGATGCCAGAAGTGGTGAGGCGTATGGAACGGATCTTGAAGGAGGCACACGCAGAGCCGCGGTCGCATGCCGGTGGTACGTCGAATTGGGTGCAGCGTTGATCTATACAAGCATTGAAATTGGCAAATGGCACGCGATTGGAATTTGATATCCTGAAGGGTCTCCATTAGCTAAAGAAGGTGCAGGAAATTAGCGCGAAAACAATTCTTGTGCTCCACACGGGCGGTATGGGCGACCTGATTTTGGCTGCCAGATTAGTAGAGGGGTTGCGCAACCACAATCCCGGAGGTCGTGTCCTTTTTGTGGTCCGCAAGCCATTCGCGCAGGTTTCCCAACTATTTCCTGATCCTCCTGATGAAGTCCTGACACTAGACTTTGAACCGCATCATCAGTCTGTCCCTACGGAAGCGCTACGCGAGCAGTTACAACTGTTAGTCAAAGTCATTCAAGATCGGCAACCGGATACTCTTGTTGCTGCCGATTTAGAACCAAGCTGGCTGAGTTGGTTTTTGATTTCACAGTTTCCCCAGTCTCAGGTTGTGGCGCTCACTTCCAGTCAGCCAAAGCATGGTTTATTGCCGCTCTTGATCCAGAAGTTCGGAGGCAAAACACGAGGTTTTGAAGGACCTGCATATCAATTAGACATGCAGGCAAACATGCATGAAAATCAACGCTACAATGCAATTCTTGAGTATTTAGGCTGCCTGCCACCCGATAGCAAACCTTGGCCCAAACCTACGGCGGATTCGGAATTGTTCGCACAGATCGGAGTGCAGGCGGGTAAGTATATTGCCTGTTTTCCCACTGGCGCTGCCAGCACATTAGTCAAGCGTTGGAGTCAGGCGAACTATGCCGAGGTACTTACAGGAACACTAACTGAGGATTGTAAGTTACTTCTCACTGGTGAAGTTTCTGAACGCGATGCGCTGCTTGCATTTCGCGATGCATTTGGAACAGAGGCGCAGCATATCCGCATCTTCACAGGATCGGCGCAAGACATCGGCAAGTTGGCGATGCTCCTGGCCAATGCCCAAAAATACATTGGTAGCGATACCGGCCCGGCGCATTTGGCACAGGCTTATGGCATTCCCGGAGTTGTGGTTTTCGGCGGTGGCACGTGGCCGCACTATGCGCCGTGGGGAAATGGATCGGTGGGAGTTGTGCAGCGCCTAGGCTGCTTTGGCTGTGGATGGGATTGCGCTTTTGGCAAAGCTTATTGTTTGGAAACATTGCCGGTAGAAAAAGTTCGGCAGGCATTTATTTCGGCTGGCACTTTTCCAACCGGGCCATCGCTGTTAGAGGTGGAAGCACCGGCGGAGTTTGATCATACGTTTCTAAAAACAACAGCGGCATCTTATCGAAGTGCGCAGGCGAATCGGGCGAATCGATTTGAAGCGGCCATTGAAATGGAAGGCAGTTTGCAGTTTCCAGTTTGGCCCCAACCCTTCCGTGCGCACGAAGATAAAATGGATCAGTTGGAGGCAGTGTTGCAGAGCCAATTGAAGGCGCTGCAATCTGTAGATAAGGCTCTGCGGGCTTTTCTGCCTGAAGCGGGCGGCACGGTTTCCGGCTATGACGATCTGGAAGCTGCACTGGTTTCAAAGTTGAATCGGGATCGGGAATTTGCCCGGGATTCCATGGAACGATTGGCCAATATGCAGACGTTGTCCACCCAACTGGCGGCGATGACTACGGCTGCGCAAGAGCGTCTTGCTTTGATAGAAAAGTCTGGTGCAGAATCGCAAATGTATCAAGTGGCATTAGCCGATGCCAGAGAACAATTAAGTGCAGCAGGCCAGCGCGAAAAAGATCATGCGGCAAGAATTGAATTGATGAAAGAGGAAGAACAAGCGTTGCACGTAGAGTTGTCTAAATTCCGCTCGGAAACACTTATGGACGCGATCATGCGCAAATGGAAATTGCGATGAGCCAATCCAAAATGCGCATTGCAGTGAACCTGCGGCAATACTTTAAAGGTCAAATCGGCGGCATGGAAAACTATGTCCGCAACATTCTTTCCCGGCTGGATTCCCAGCAGTTAACTGTCTCTGTGCAGTTGACTATTTTTGTGCAGCATGACCAAGCGGGCAATGTGCGGGAATTTGCGCCTGGTGCAGAACTGATTGAAGTGCGCCACGAAACGGCAATGGCAACCATGGCGGCTACTTTGAAAGAGCGGGAATTCGACCTCTTATTTTGTCCGCTGCTTGTGTTGGAACCCCTGTTCGTAAGCATTCCCACCGCAGTGATGATGCCCGACGTGCAGCACGAATTTTATCCTGAATTCTTTGAACAGGCGGTGCTCAATTGGCGAAAAGAAACGTATCGGCCAACCGCCATGCATGCCGACGTGTTGTTCACCTTGTCTAACCACGCAAAGCAAACCATCCTTGAAAAGTACGGCACCCCTGCGGAAAAAGTAGAAGTGATTTCCCTTGATGTAGACCAGGAATTTCGCCAACCTGCCCGCCAGGTGTGTAAAGAGTTTACTGCTCTCAAGTTGCCGGAACAATACTTCTACTTTCCAGCCAATTATTGGCCCCACAAAAATCACAGCAATGTCCTGCTGGCCTTTTCTGAGTTGGTGAAAAGCGGGAAGCACGATATCCACCTGGTGCTGACAGGCGCTGCTTCTACGGGCGCTGGAAAAATTGTGGAGCAGATTCGAGCACTGGGATTGCAAAAGCGCGTCCGAATGCTGGGGCATGTGAAAAAAGATGTTGTGGTTGACCTTTACCGGCACGCGCGGGCGCTGATATTCGCGACCAAGTTTGAAGGGTTCGGAATCCCATTGTTGGAGGCCTTCCACAGCGCAGCGCCCGTGCTGACTTCGAGTTCTGGAAGCACAGTGGAAGTTGCAGGCGATGCCGCGCTGCTGGTGGATCCTTTAGATACTACTGCCATCGCCGCTGGCATGCTACGTCTGCTGGAAGATGAAACCCTAAGGCAACAATTGATTGCAAAGGGCAGGCAACGGGCCGAGTCATTCAGTTGGGATAAAGCTTACGCAGACACCAGGAAGGCATTTCAAAGGATCACCAGCCCTGAGTTTGCGAAACGACGTCCTGTGATTCAAGTGACCGAATGGCCGAAGTTTGGCATAGTTACTCCTACTTACAACATGGGAAATTACCTGGAAGAAACCATCCAGAGTATCCTCACGCAGGACTATCCACATGTTGACTATGTAGTCATGGATGGCGGATCAAAGGACAATACGGTAGAGATTCTCAAGAAATATGAAGGGCGGTTGCATTGGCGATCAGAAAAGGATAACGGACAGGGAGACGCTGTAAACAAGGGTTGGCACAACACCCAGGGAGAAATTTTCACCTTCCTGAATGCCGACGATACTTACTTGCCCGGGGCGTTATCTACTGTTGCAAAGCACTTCCGTGAAAAACCAAATGCGGGCATGATTTACGGTGAGGCTTACCATGTGCATGCCGACGGTAAGATCATTGATCGATATCACACAAGCTCCTTCGATGTAACAACGTTGAGTCAGCAATGTTACATTTGCCAACCTGCCGCTTTCATGAAACGAGAAGCTTTTGCAGGGGCGGGCATGATTAACGTAAACCTGCATTATGCATTGGATTATGAGCTTTGGATGCGCATTGCCAAGAACAATGCAGTCTACAAAGTGGATGAGTATTTAGCCACTTCCCGCATGTATAAAGACAATAAGACGCTGGCCAACCGGCGACGGGTGTATCAGGAAATTTTAGGTTCAGTGAGGACGCACTACGGATATGTTCCGTATGAATGGGTGAATGGTTACGCCTGTTATTTACTGGATAGAAAAGACCAGTTCTTTGACCGATCCAAGACGTCATTACTCTCCCATGGAGTTAGTTTTTTATTGGGGAGCTATCACAACCCTCGGCAACTGCGGCGTTATTTTGCTGATTGGGGAAAGGGTTCTGGCCTAGTGGCATCGTTTGAGGGTCGATGGGAAGATGGCTGGATTTCCAAACGCTACCTGAAAGCAATCGCCGTGGGTGTAGCTGGGGAACGGATTCATATTCGGGGAAAGAATGTGGCCCCTCATCGCCGAGCCTTAAAGCTGACCATTAAGTTGGATGGTGAAATTGTCAACCAAACTGCCTTGGCAACGCAAGGTCCGTTTGCTATTGACATCCCCTGCCCACAACAATTTCAAGGCAAATGGTGCCAACTGGCGATTGAGGCAGATCGTATCTGGTCGCCAAAAGTGAATGGGGATTTACGCAAATTGTCTTGCGTGATTGACACGGTGGAGTTGCGGTGAACCAGCCACTGGTCACGATTGTAACGCCTTCATTTAACCAGGGACATTTCATCCAGGCCACCATTGAAAGCGTCCTTTCCCAGGATTATCCACACATTGAATACATTGTCATAGATGGCGGATCCAGTGATGATACAGCAGAAGTGGTGCGCCCCTATGCCGACGCAAAGCGATTGACCTTCATTTCAGAAAAAGACCGTGGCCAATCCGACGCCATTAACAAAGGCTTTCGCATAGCTCAAGGAAGTATTGTTGCCTGGCTAAACTCCGACGATATCTACCTGCCCGGCGCGGTGAGCGCGGCAGTGAATGGATTCATGGAGAAGCCTAATACAGGCGCGATTTATGGGGAAGGGTTTCAAATAGACAGGGAAGGCAAAGTAAAGAGTAAGTTCCCGTTCACCGAACCATTCAATTTATGGAAGCTGACTTACTCACTGGATTACATCCTACAGCAGACCGTATTTTTTCGTCGTGATGCGCTGCACCAAGTTGGTTGGATTGACGAATCACTGCATTTTGGGATGGATTGGGACATTCTAGTCAAGCTGGCCAAGCGCTTTGGGCTGCACTATATTCCAGTGGAAATGGGTGCCATTCGGGAATATGAAGATGCCAAAAGTTTTGCTGGTGGGGCTAACCGATTCGCCGAACTGGGTGCGCTGATCCGCAGACAAAGTGGTCAACGATTTGCCCCGGGTTATATTTTTTACGGACTGGATACTTACGAAAAAATCTGGTGTCCACTGGTGCGACGCATAGTTCCTGGTGCGCTAGGGGAACTGGCAGCTCGGCGATTGTCGCATGTGTGCAGGTATTTTATCGACCGATCCTACTACCTGTCTCAAGGTCTCTACCGTGATGGCTGGGCGGCTGAAAAAATGCATTTCATGATTCCTGAGGGGCGAGGGAAGATTTTGTTCCGTGGCGAGAATATTCAGTTAAGCGACCTGTTGGAGGGTCAAATTCTTGTCGTGGAATCAAATGGGTTGGAGTTAGGCAGGATAAAGCCGGGCTGGGGTGAGTTCCGTTTGGAGCTGGATGCACCGCTCCACATGCAAGGTAAATGGTTGAATCTAGACGTGTTTGCTTCCAAATCGGTGGTCCCAAGCCGCATCGGCAATAGTTCCGATAGCCGCAGGCTCGCCTTTCGGTTTATTGAATTCCAATGGACGGAACCAGGCGCAACCCATATATACTAGCTAGATAGGCGCACTGCGGTTGTAATGGAAATACTGAAGAAAAAACTACAAGACGAGATTACGCAACTTGAGCACGAATTGCGTAGTGAATTACCAAAAGAAATCCTTCGAGCTCGTGAATACGGGGACTTGAGCGAAAACGCGGAATACTCGGCGGCTAAAGAGCGGCAAGGTTTCGTGAATGCCCGTCTCGGTCAACTACAAAAACGGTTGGGCGAACTTTCCATGATCGACATGACCAAGATTCCACATGATCGAGTGGGATTGGGTTCTAGCGTGTTGGTTCTGGACACCAAGAAAGACGAAGAGTTCACTTATCGACTGGTTACCAGCGAAGAAGCGGATGTGGCCAACGGATTGATCTCCACCAGCTCGCCAATTGGCAAGGGTCTTTTGAACAAAGTGGTTGGCGATGAAGTTCTGATTGTAATTCCTGGTGGCACAAAGCAGTTTGAAGTGCTTAAGGTAACTACGATTCACGATTTGCCATAGCGGATAAAGGATGCCCGAAGGAGGACCAATATGACCGTCACAAAAACGATTGGACAAGCCTGTAACAAGGTTATCCTCCTTATTGTGCATGGATTGGCCCTATCGAAGATCCACCCTAATGTCCTGACGTTTATCGGCCTACTGATTAATGTTGTCGCGGCAGTGTTCATGGCCCAGGGACAATTTTTTAAGGCGGGCCTGGTAATTCTTGGTGCGGGAATTTTCGACATGGTGGACGGTCGAGTAGCCCGTGAAACGAATCAGGTAACGCGCTTTGGCGGATTCTTTGATTCCGTATTGGACCGTTACTCCGACCTTGGATTGCTGATGGGCTTGCTGTATTACTACGCATCCATCGACCGGTTTTTTTACGTCATCCTGACGGCAGTGGTAATGACTGGTTCAGTGATGGTGAGCTACACCCGGTCTCGCGCAGAAAACTGCATCCCAACTTGCAAAGTGGGTTTTGCAGAGCGTCCAGAACGAGTGGTGCTGATGATCATTGGTGCATTGTTCGACCACATGGCCCCGGCGTTGTGGGTGCTGGCGGTGATGAGTAATCTGACCGTGATCCACCGCATGATCTACACCTTTCAGGAAGCTGGACGGTTAGAAGATGCGCAGTTACGAGCCCCTGGTGTGCCACCATCAATGATGCCCAGAGCGCGCAGCCAGTCTTCTTCTTCTTAGGGCTTATTGCGAAAGCTCGAGGTAGGCGAAACCGCCCAATGTCATTTAGTTTCCCCAATTTCAGAAGTTTCCCAGGCACTTGAAGGTGTGAAGAAAGTCCGCTAGCGGACTTGGCAGGCAAAACTGCCTGCCCCACAAACGCAACTCCGGTTGTTAGAGAAGTTTCATTCCAATTTCCAAAAACTATATGACATCACTAGACCTGGAGATGTGTGGGATCAGGTCGAGTGACGGGGATTAGCGCCCCGTCACCCTCCCACACCACCGGACGTGCGGTTTTCCGCATCCGGCGGTTGAACTTAGCGGTTCCTTGCCGCAAGATCCGATGGCATTTCGAAACCGGTGCGTCGAAGGACC
>JANMWO010000013.1:0-2185 GCA_031394025.1 Acidobacteriota bacterium | reverse complement strand
CCGTATCATCAGGCGCGTTATGAAGCTTGGCGCATTGGTGGACAGGAAAAAGAATATGTGGATCGGCGACATGTGAACTTCGCTTTGCTAAAGGAAGCAGAGCTGTTCTATGAAGCCAATACCGGCGATAAGGTTACCCCCTGGCATCGACGCTTGTTGTCGCGCTTCACGCGAAATCTTGCACAAATTGAGCGCCAGTTGGTTTGCGGATTGTTTGACCTTACTACGGCGGCGCGGGCCATTGTAGATGACAATTACGCGTGGGAAGTTTGGGAGTTGGCCAACCGTTACGAGTTTCAAAGGGACCATTGCCCGGAGCTGGAAACCGTGCGAATTTCCGCCGACGAAATTTTTCTCAACACTCGTCGTATCCGCCTGCAGCGCCGTCTTCCCAGGCCCAAGCAACGTTTGAAGCCAGCAACTTTGAAGAGTCGGAAAAAGGAAAAGCACGCGGGCGAATGGACATCGCAACTGGACGGGAGTTCTATTTGTTCATTCCCTCCAGAGGATCTGGTAATTGAAGATTATGGACGTTGGTTGAAGCAGAAAGCGAAGAGTATTCTTTCTGCGGATCGATCACGAACTGAGAAATTTACGACGTCGATTTTGGATGGGGTGGACATTCGGGAAACCATTCGTAATTGGCACGAAGGAAAGATTTACGTTCAGGAACATTCCCGTGTTTCCGGTGAAGTGGGTGCCGTAGTCGTAATTTTTGATGAAGACAAAAACGACCGCTACACCTACTTAACAACTTGGTTGGGTGAAAATCAAAACGAAAGTGATATGGCCTTTTACTCCACTCATCCATTTGAAAAAGTGGTTGGGCCAGGCATTGGCAGGGCTGAATACGGTGGCTACCTGATGACGCTGCCTCCGCGACGAATGTTCGACGTGTGGAGCGATCCAGACTACGACTTTGCTGAATCAAAGTCGGAACGGCTGCTGATGGCGGCGTTGGATTACTCAATGGAAAAGCACGTGGTTTATGTTGCCGAAAAACCGCCGCGAACGGTGTTCCGATCGATCGCAGCAAAACTAGGAAGACAGATCATCTACATTCCTGTGGGCCAACTTTCACCGACAAAACTGAAACGGGTGAGGGTGGTTCACGTGTTGGATTCCCATCAGCGTCGCAACAATGCCAAAGACTATCTTTGGTAACGGCTTTCGTCTAAACATAGGCCACGGCTTTGCCTAGAACCGCACGATTTGCCAAATCTCGTAACATGCGGGGAACTTCATTTAAGGGTCCAGACGAACCTACCGCTGGCATAATTTTTCTTTGCGCGTACATGCGCATCAATGCGGCATGAGCTTGAGCTGGATAATCGGGATTGTTGACTACATGGCCTCCCCAGAACACGCCAACTAACGACATATTTTTCAGAAGCGCGCGATTCGCAGCCAGCGTGGGGATGCGGCCTGACGCAAATCCAATCACCAAATGACGGCCAAACGGAGCGATGCATTTATTCGAAAGATCGAAAATATCGCCACCCACGGGGTCGTAAATCACATCTGCCCCGCGGTTCCCGGCAAGCTTCTTCACTTCGTCCACCCAGGAAGCATTCGTATAATCCAAAACAAATTGTGCTCCTTGTTCCAAAGCGAAATTTCGTTTGGCTTCAGTGGAAGCCGTTGCAATCACCTGGGCACCCATAGCGCGACCCAATTGAATGGCACTCATGCCAACCCCGCTGGCACCCGCATGAACCAGCAACCATTCCCCTTCCTGAAGCTTGGCACGGCTTTCCAACGCAAACAAAGAAGTCTGATAAACAATTGGGAGCGCCGCTGCTTCGGCGAAATCCATGGCATCGGGCATGGGCAATACTTTGGTGGATGGCGCAATACAATATTCAGCAAAAGAGCCACCTGCCGGAAGTGCGATGACCCTCGTGCCCAATGCCCAATTGGGAACGCCATCACCAACCGCGTCAACAATACCCGATACTTCCGCACCTGGTGTAAAGGGAAAGGGAGGCTTCACTTGATACTTACCCTGCACCTGAAGCACGTCGAAAAAGTTCAGCGCTGCGGCTTTTACTTTAATCCGAATCTGGCCGGGCAATGGAACGGGCACAGGAACATCGCTCCAAATCATTTCTTCTGGTTCACCCCAGCCATGCATTAACCAAGCTTTCATTGTGTCTCCCAAGTTTTCTAGCAACCCCGATGATCG
>JANMWO010000246.1:0-5200 GCA_031394025.1 Acidobacteriota bacterium | reverse complement strand
GCGCACAACAGGCATAGTGCAAATTTACTTTTCGGTTTGTTCATCATTGCCCCATCTTACTCTTACACATCCCGCGTCGAGACCACCCGATTTCGTCTCAACGCGGCGTTTTTATTAACGTCAGGAGGAGGGCGGCATCCTTGGCATCCACAATGCCATCACCATTCAAGTCCGCAAATATGTTGTAGTCATCCAGGTTGGCCATTGCCCTATGCACCACGGCGAGATCCCTCGCATCAACTACGCCGTCGTCGTTGACATCACCCACCAAAATGGTGAAAGACTGCCGCGCGTCAGGACCACTCTCCAGCGCGTTCCCTGCGGCGTCTTTCAAGGCATTGGGGCCAGAACTCTGCAGCATCACGGACACGCTTCGGCTCGACAATGAATTGATCATCCACCACAAGGTATTCGTTTTGAACCCGCGCACAGTCTCTGCGTCCGCACCTATAAGACTATGAAGATTGGCATGGGATATTGGCTTTGAGAAAGCTACCTCGATCCCGTTGATTGGCCAGGGGAGCCGTTTCCGGGTCGAGGTGTTCAGCTCAAAAGCGTGCGGTTCTTCATAATCTATTTGCGATCCCTGAAATGTCTTCGAACCGAAAGTTACGCGATAAGAGGTTGCCATCGGTGCAACCGTGTCTCCTCCGTTTGCCGGATAGGACGTCACAGTCCTCTTACCGGCGGAGTCGAACCAGGTGACACTCAGGTTGCCCTTATCGTCGACCACCGGAGCGATGGTGACTATTGGGCTCGCACTAGTGGCGATACGTTTATATGAAGCTGGAAGAAATTCCAAGTCACCAGGCACGGCGTCCCCGACTAAGTGACCATTTCCTTGCGGTTTCCCCACGCAAAGATAGCTTTGATTATTCCAACGAAGCGAGAACACATGGACGTACTTTTTCAGCAAAGTCTGTTGACGGGTAGTTGGATCCAAATATGGCGTATCCAGCAGGCGGACCCTGGCAGCGGAGTCGAGAATAGGCTGGACGACGCGGAAGGGGAAAGTGGTCGCGTTATAACTGTAGGACAGCGCGTAGGAACCGGGTTCGCGGGGGGCACCCATAATTGACAGTAAGGAAGAACTGAAGTTGCCGTCGTACGAATCAATGATAAGTTTTCGCTCCTCCCCGGCGGCGAAGATTGTCGTCAACGGGGTCGATGTGGGCACCGGAACGCATTCGTGCATTCGAAGGCGGGTAATAGTATCGTCAATGTTCGACCGCAAAATACTCAAGCAATCCTTCCAAAACGGCGCCGTAACCTGAAGCGCCGCCGCTGTTGAATTCTTGAGCGCGATCAAAATCAGAACAGCTTCTCGTGGGAAAAACGTACTTCGGTCCAGAGTCATTCTCACTTGAAGCTGTTCCTGGTTGTCGATCAGGGTTTCGATGGATTGTGCGTTGAGACTAACCATCAATGCAGCGGAACATAGCGTTCTCAGCAAGGTTTTCATCGACACACGCTCCTTACACCACTATGAAACTGCCGCTTGGAAAAAGATAGAGTACAAATACATCTCCGGCCTACTCTCGCTCCCGTTTTTTGTTTAAGTGAATCACACCGGTATGGCCGTCTGCGGTTTGGTATGAAGTCTTCGCTTGATGAATGGATGTGACTTCCAAGGTTGAACCTTGCGGAAATCAGGGATTCATGATGGGACGCGGCAGGATGACCTGATGGCTTTCATCTGCTTCGTTGTCGCCCCAAATCACTCGAAGTCGGCCATCGGTCAAGCGCTTGATGGCTAGACGAGTAACAACGTCCCCGGATTCGGCGATTCGGGTGAAACCGTAGAAAAAGTCAACCTGTTGTGAACCGCGTATTGGGCAAGTGTTCGTCGGCGTTCCTCCTTGGACGATAACAGTATTTTCAGCGGTTCGAATGGCGGCGACATCAACACCTAGACATCCCGGCGGGATCACCGATTTCGGATCTCGGCCAACTTCCAATTCAGGGATTACCAGCGCAGCGTAACCGGAGAATCCAACCGAAGGCATGACTTGAAATTCATCGGAAGCTTGATTTGAGTAGTTAAAGGTCAACTGGTATCTTCCAGGAGCCAACTTGAAAATCTCTGGATGCCGTGTCACGGCTTGTGTTGTCGAACCATCTAAACAAACAGCCTGACTTATCGGCACACCTGGCCGAACCGGGACAATTTGACGCCCTGCCATCATGTCGCCGTTGGAATCGTCATTGGTTAATGGAAATTCTTTCTCTGCGTAAGGCACCCATTCATCATCTTGTTTTCTGAATAGATTCAAATCAGTTTCGTATGTTCCAAAGGGCGCAAACGCCAATATTGTGGCTGATGTCGAGTTCGCAACTTTTATAGAGGCGCAGATTCTTTCGCCCGATAAGTAGCTACGGCGGTTGGTGGTTACAGTTACATTCAAGGCTCGCATACCATTGAGGATATTTTTGTACTCCCGCCATCCAGTGCGTAAGCCGACCTGGTTTTGAGGTGGTATCACGGTTTGGCCGGAAAGATATCCAGAAATGATGGAAAGAACAATGATTCGGGCTGGTAGTTGGTACATGTTTGAATCTCCAGCGGCATCACGAGAATCTCGCGGGCGGAATGCGGTTGGCGTTTGAGTCATTGTGAAGGGGCAGCATCAACTGTGGCGATTGAAATGAAAAACGCGATATAAATCGTGCCGAAACTAAAGCAATGTCCGATAGCAAAAACTTTACCACAATCCAATTTCGATAAATCCGATCGCACTAACTATCGAACTTATAGCCAAGGCCGCGCAGCGTCAGAAAATATTGTGGGTAACGGGGGTTGTCTTCCAATTTTTGTCGCAGCCAAGCCATGTGAACGTCCACTGTACGAGTCTCCGGTGTGGCTTCGTAACCCCAAACATCGGTCAGTAACTGTTCTCTCGAAATGGATTCCCCACGGTGTTCAATCAGATATTTTAGTAGTTGGTATTCCCTGGCCGAAAGCACCACAGCCACGTCATTGCGCAACACTTCAGCCCGCCGGAAATCGACTTTAATCGTCCCGAACTGAAAGGCCATCACCGCTGCGGCGGGCTTTGCTACTGCTCGGCGCAATAGAGCTTCAATCCTTGCCAACAGCTCCATCATGTCGAACGGCTTAGTCAAATAATCGTCAGCACCAATCTGCAATCCCACAACTTTATCCACCACCTGATTGCGTGCCGTCAGCATAAGGATAGGCGTTTGCATGCCGCTTTGCCGTAGCTTGCGGCAAACATCAAACCCACTCTTTTTAGGAAGCATTACGTCCAGAATGATCAAGTCATACGGTTGGGCCATCGCCTGCGCCAAACCTGCTTCTCCGTCTTCGCAGGCATCGGTATGATACCCTTCCCCCTGCAAACGATCCGTCAGCGTCAACACTAATCCCGGTTCGTCTTCCACCAGCAAAATGCGTTGTGCCATGGTTCTGATCAACCTGCTTGCGTTGCCGGCAGCTTCAAGGTAAAAATGCTCCCTTTGCCTGAAACTGATTTCACTTCAATGCCGCCGGAGTGCGCTTCCATAATGCGCTTCACAAGGCTCAAGCCCAGGCCTGTACCGTGAATCTGATCCTCCACCGCTCTGCGCCCACGGTAAAAAGGTTCAAATATGTGGGGCAGATCTGCCGAATCAATTCCCGGCCCACGATCCTCCACGCTGATTTCCAACTGCCGTCCTTTACTGGTTTCCAAAGTCCGCGCGCTCAGCCCAATCCAACCGGATTCATTGGCATACTTTGCAGCATTGGTGAGCAGGTTTTGCAGGCAATGGGCCAGCGAATTCGGGTCGGCCAGAACGTGCGGCAAGCCCTCAGGAACCTGCATTTCCACACGACATCCCCGATCCTTCAACGTCGGTTCACAGGAAGCAAGCGCCCGCTGGATGATGGCATTCACATCCACCGCAATGAACTCAAACTTCTCATTGCCTTTTTCCAGACCGGCGAAGCTCATAATCTGTTCCACCATTTCAGAAAGTCGACGGCCTTCATTGCGGATCAACGATCCATAACGTCGAACCTGGCCTTCACTGACAACCAGTCCATCTGCCAAATTATCGCCAGCCGAACGTATCACCGCCAGCGGAGTCCGCAATTCGTGGGAAACACTGGCCACAAATTCCATCTGCTGATGGGCCAATCTTTGGGATCTGCGGCTGGTGGTGAACAACAAACCCATGGTTCCGGCCATCAATAAAAGAATGGCGAAGCTGATTAATAAATTGCGATTGCGCACAGAGGATGCCGCCTGGGCAATGGAACCTGCTTTGTGTCGAACAGAAACAACCCACCGTCCACGAGGCTCAGGTGGTGGATTGGCCGATGGATTCCGTCCGCCTGGCGGTCCAAATGGAGGAGGTCCGCCAAAGCGCGATGGATTTTCCGGTCGTATGTCGAACAACGAACCCGTGGCATCCGGACTTTTCAAGTCCTCTGCTTCCGGACCTGTTTCAAAAATAGTGCTAGCCTGTGCACCGCGGGTGGCAATTCGTACAAAATAATCTTCCCCAAAGTAGCGTTTGGCCAGTTCGGGGAAATATTGGGATTGCAAATAGTCCCTGTCAAATTCCACAATCGTCCAACCCTGCAGCACCGCCTGACTCCAAATTGGCGATCCTAACTCCGTGTCGGTTTCAAAGCTTAATCTGGGCGCCGCCGCTGCCAGCACATCTTTGCTAAACCAGTCTCGGGGAGGCCTGGGACCACCGGGCGGCCGCGTTGGCGGCGGGGGTCGCCATTCGGCTTGGTCTCGCATTTTTTGAAACGCCTGTGGCCATTCCAGTGGTTCCCAACTTCCTTTTTCCACGTTGTAGGCTTCCAGGGAATTCGTTGCCCGTTCCCCACCGGAAGAACGGTAGATGGCTTTTAATAAGGGAAGTTGGTTGTTGTTGGTAGACCAGCGCCGATATCGCAAGGCGAATTCTCCACCGTCTGGAGCGTTGGCCCGTGGTGCCAGTAGAAAGGCATTTATGCGGTTCAGTTCGGCATTGAATTCCCGCGTGAAGAGTGTAACCGCTTCCTTAAGCTGCCGGTCTAATCGTTCCTCTTCGGCCATGCTCAGTTGGCTGATACAGCGATACTGCTCTATTGCCTATGCCGGAAGCAGCATCGCCAGCGCTCATCCCAATAACAGTGGTTAGTGGGACCGGTTCCAAACGAAATTATGAGGCAGTTTCCTCATACACTACTTTGCAATGTGCG
>JANMWO010000692.1:0-8121 GCA_031394025.1 Acidobacteriota bacterium | reverse complement strand
GGTCCTTTGCAGAAACTACAATCCATCTGTCTGGAGCAGGCTACCATCGATATCCCTCGTGATGCAATCTTGCAGGCTTTGGAAGAATCCTTCAAAGGATTAGACGATAGTAAAAGGGGCACGTTAGAGCTGTTGAATTATTATCCAAAGCGAGCCCCCGAAGGTACCATTCAGTTCCTGCGCAATGGCTTACATGCGGCCTGTATTACAGGAGCTTGTGGTACTTTTCGATGGCGTGGAAGTATGCAGCTTTCCGGTGGGGGGAGTTTACCGCTAACGGCTGAAGTGCGGCTGATGATGGATGAAACTGCTCCGGTGGCGTCAAGGAATCTAGCTGTTGGCACGAAAATTGGACCTCACGATTTCATCTTGTCTGAGAAACGGATCTTCTGGCATCCAAAAACAACTCGGCCTGCTGGCATCTTGGTCGGCCAGATTGTGTGCAAACTGGTGAAATCTGGCGACGTCATTTCGGCCCAAAGTGTTCGCATGGCCCGCGAAGTAGAAATTGGAGAGTCGATTGAACTCCAGGTACATTCCGGAAACCTTCTGCTAGTCACCCAAGCGATTGCCGAAACGGGTGGACGCACCGGCAGCACCGTGATTGTCTCAAATCCCAACAACAGGAAGAAATTCGCTGCTAAGGTGATTGGCCAGGCTAAAGCTGAAACTGGGACTTCAGCGCAAGGAGACATGAATTGAAACATAGGATACTGACCCTTGTTTTGTCTGCGATGATTATTACCGCCGATGGCAAAGATCGTACGCTTGGACCCTTACAGAAACTGCTGCACCCCGATGGAGGTCGATCCGCTCTTGATACTTACCTCGAACAATCTGGAGCGATCCTACATAGGCCAGTCGATCTGACTCCCACTCCCGGGTCGGCTTACCACGCTGGGGGACTCTTGGGAGATCTTACGCGCGATCGTCGAGGAAGTGGTGTCGATGACCTAATCACAATCAACGTCAATGACCAAGCTTCAGCCGTGTCCAAGGGTGCCACGAACACTTCTCGTAAAAGCAGTACCAAGAATGGCATCAATGCTCTGATGGGGACACTGCCTATTACCAATCCCTTGACGAACCTCGCCGGTGTAAGCGGTAGTACGCAGGTTCAGGGGACTGGCGAAACCAGTCGATCCACTTCGATTTCGACAACAGTGACAGCATATGTAACGCATGTCATGGGCAATGGGAACCTGGCCGTTCGCGGAGTGAAAGATATTTGGGTGAACTCAGAACGGCAGCTTGTTGAAGTGCGGGGAATTATTCGGCCCGGAGATTTGACCTCTGGCAATCAGATCACTTCCGATAAACTGGCCCTTCTAGAAATCAGAATCAATGGTAAGGGTGTGGTCAATGACGCGGTGAAGCGACCCTTCTTCTTGTATCGTATTTTACTGGGGTTGTTGCCATTCTAATGACCAAACTCTTGTCCTTTGTAATAACTTTGACAATGATACGAGGATTGGAAGGGGCCTCGCGGCTGAAGGAACTCGCCACCCTGGAAGGAGTGCGGGACAACCAGTTAATCGGCTATGGACTCGTCGTCGGTTTGGCTGGCACGGGAGACAAGAAGCAGACTGTTTTTTCAGCACAAAGTGTCACTAATATGCTCGAACGCATGGGCATCAATGTGAGTCCTACAGCACTACAAGTAAAGAATGTGGCGGCAGTCATTGTCACAGCCACACTACCTCCTTACGCCCAACCAGGAACGCGTATCGATCTTACTGCTTCCACCCTTGGCGATGCGACGAACCTTCAGGGAGGACAATTGCTGATGACCGCATTGCGAGCGGCTGACGGGCAAACTTATGCCGTCGCGCAAGGTGCGGTGATCACCGGCGGCTTTGTTGCTGGTCGAAGTGGAAATTCCCAAACCGTCAACCATCCCACCGCTGGACGAGTTCCAAATGGAGCGATTGTGGAGCGGACTGCACCTACGGCTAGCACTACATCCCGTGTCCGTTGGCAATTGCGGCAAGCCGATTTCACCACTTCAGCGCGCATCGCCGAGGCCATCAATAAAAAGTTTTCACGGGATGGAACATTAGTTGCCAGGGCAGAAAGTTCCGCCACCGTAGCGGTGGAGATCCCTCCTTTGTTTTTGGCAAAACCAGTTGAGTTTATTGCCGAAATGGAAAGTATACCCATCGAAGCAGATCGCAAGGCCAAGGTCGTAATCAACGAAAGGACCGGGACAATCATTCTTGGCAAGGATGTGACCATTTCCCCAACGGCCATCCTTCACGGGAATCTAAGCGTAGAAGTTCAGACGCAGTACAACGTGTCCCAACCCAATCCATTGGGAGCCGGACAAACCACGGTTACACCGGAAACGACGCTTGCTGTGAAAGAAGAAAAAGCCAAGAATATTGTTTTGCGCCAGGGGGCTACTGTTGAGGAATTGGTGCGTGCCTTGAAGGCAATTGGATCTACTCCACGCGACATCATTGCCATTCTTCAGAATCTTAAAGCTGCCGGGGCGCTGGACGCTGAACTAGAGGCAATTTAATGCAAACTTTATCAATCGGATCGATGCACATAAGAGATGAAATTAAGCCCGACGGCGCACGGAAGGCTCATCGGAAAATCGAAGAGGCTGCTGGCCAGTTTGAAGCCTTAATGATTGGGCAACTCCTGGAATCGATGACCAAAACCGGTTTGCCGAATGAAGATTCTTCGGGTTCCTCCGTCCTTGAAATGGGCAAGGATCAACTGGCCCAAGCGATTTCCAATGGCGGAGGTCTTGGTCTTAAGAAGACAATTATGAATTCGTTTGACCGGGAGAAGCGCACCCCTACTTGACCTTTCCCGTTGGGCGTTGCTGTAATCAAAGAGCAGGCTTCCCCCTTTGATTACCCGCCGCACATTTCTCGCGTCTCCTTTCGCATCCCCGCTTGCGGCTATTGGACCTCCCTTTGAGATTCCTCTGCGCGGATATTTTCGTTCGGGCGTGGAACGGAATGGAATTATCGGAGCTAGTCTCGCCATTGCTCACAATGGGGAGACGATCTTTGAGGAACAGGTCGGCCAGCAAAATCTGGATCTGCACCTGCCAGTTACACAGCAGACAATATTCCATTGGGCATCGATAACCAAAACCATGACTGCCATCGCCATTCTGCAGTTGCGGGACAAGGGATCTCTAGGACTCGACGATCCTATTCTGCGACATTGCCCGGAGGTCGCCATGGTTCGTGACCCCTACGGTCCCATCCTCCGAATCACGCTCCGTCACTTGCTCAGTCATAGCGCCGGATTTCGAGCTGTTACTTGGCCGTGGGCTGACCGAATTTGGAATCCCACTGCGACTGGGGCCTGGGGACAGTTGGTTGCAACCTTTCCTGAAACAGATATTCTTTTCCCACCCGGCAGCCGATTCAGCTATTCGAACCTGGGTATTCTCTTCCTTGGCCGGACAATCGAACGCTTGAGTGGCCTCCCGTTTGCCCGCTACATCTCGAAAAATATTTTCGACCCGCTCGGTATGAAGAATAGCTATTTTGACAAGACATCGCCCGAAATGCTCCCCCACCGCAGCCACAGCTATTATCGTGACGGCAATCGTTTGACCGCCGGCTCGTTCGATTATGAGACTGGTGCCGCCATGTCGAACAGCGGACTCAACGCACCGTTATCGGATATGCAGCTATATCTGCAATCGCTCGCCGGGCATGGTCCCAGCTTGTTACGACACTCCTCTCTTGAGGAAATGTGGCGACCGATTCTACCCGCTGATGGCGATTCTATGGGGCTCTCATTCTTCATCACCAAACGAGCCAATCTAAAAATGGTCGGCCACATGGGCGATCAAAATGCTTTTATTTCGCGTATCGGAATCGTTCCTTCCTCGCGCACCACCTATGCAGTGGCATACAATACCAGTGCAGTTGGGCCAAGGCAAAATACTTCGGCCTTTGATAAACAATTGAAGGATCACCTTATTGACACGATTTTTACTCGCATCTCTTAGCTTGGCCGCGACTCTCGCAGCCCAATCGCTTTCCAATCTGAAACCAGAAGAAGTATTGAACGGCACGGCCTTTGCCTCCGATCAAAGTAAATTTCTGTTCGCCATCCGCATGGACCGCGAACCGCGTCTGTTCCTTGACGAAACTCCTGGGCCTAAACTGGTCAAGACCGCCGAAGGGATTTGGACGGCTAACGCCAACCTTGAAACAGGCACTGTGCATTCCTTCCACTATGAAGTGGATGGGAAAAAGTTTGGCGGTCGATCCGATATTCCAAGCTTCGGCCCCGATTCCTATGAACGCACTGGTGTCCCCAAAGGAACTCTATCCGAGAAAATCGTACAGGCAAGCAAGATCTATCCAGGCTTGCTTAGCGATTACTGGATTTATGTTCCCGCCCAATATGACGCTTCAAAACCCGCCGCAGTGATGATCTGGCAGGACGGCCAGGGAATGACGCAGCGCGAAGGCCGGTCGCAAATTGTTTTCGATAACTTAACCCAGGACAAAAAGATTCCCGTGATGATTCATATTTTCATCGCACCGGGCAAGGTCGCAGACAAAGCCTGGCGCAGTATTGAGTACGATACGGTCAACGACATTTACGCCCGCTTTCTACTGGAAGAAATCATTCCAGAAGTGGCCAAGAAATATAATCTGCGCAAGGACGGCTATAGCCGGGCCATTGCCGGAAACTCTTCGGGCGGCATTTGTGCGTTCAATGCTGCCTGGTTTCGCCCGGATGAATTCACCCGCGTGTTGAGTCGCATTGGCAGCTTCACAAGCATTCAGTGGAAGCCCGGCGTGATTGATGGCGGGAATGTCTTTCCGAACAAGATTCGCAAAGAGCCCAAACGCAACATCCGCAGTTGGTTGCAGGATGGCTGGAACGATTTGGAGAATAATCACGGATCGTGGCCATTGCAGAACATCCAAATGGCGAATTCGCTCAAAATGATGGGATACGATTTCCACCTCAGCTTTGGCCGGGGGACACATAACGGCGCGCATGGCTTGGCCGAATTGCCGCAGGCAATGCAGTGGTTGTGGCGCGATTACGATCCGTCAAAAACTGCACAAACCTTCGATCAGGAAGCTGAAGAAAAGACCAAGCCGCTGTTCCGCGTTAACATCGTGAACCGCTAAGCACTGCGTTCAACTACTCTTCAGTGGGTAGCAGACCTGCAAACTTCAAACCGCGCAGCAGTTCACGCGGAGCATTCCGGGGGAATCCGAAATCCCAATTCGGGTTCCCTGACGAACTCTCCCATACTCGAACCTCGCGTTGGGTTAGCATCTCTTCCAAGCGAGCGTCTTCTTCCACCACTTCGCCGGACAACCCTACGGTTTCAATCACCCCTCGCAGATCCAAATCACGGCGATAATCGTCAAGGCCATATGGATAGCCTTGCTCCACTTCCTCGACAAATTTCTTGTACCGTGAAATCAGCCCCTGGCTTCCGCCTCGCACCAAGTGCGCCGGGTAGCCGCTTCCTTCCAAATAATCTGCCAAATCTTCTTCAGTCATAAAAGCCTCACGCCGGGAACTTCGCCATGAGTGATCGCGACCTCGCGCCCATTATTCAGGATACTCATGCGACCCGCTTCCACCACTAATTCGTTATAACGACTATTGGCCGGTGTGGCCACTACTCCTGTTGCATCAATTTGTTTCAGCTCCAATTGCCGATCCATCGAAGAGTCCACCCGCTTCGCCGTCCGCACCAGAAATTCGACGGAACGCACGCCATAGCCAACGGGCTCTAAACCCGGTCCGCCCAGGTCGTTGTATTGGAAATAGTCAGGACTCGGCTCTGTATAGAACGTGGCTCCTTCGCCTTTGGGTTTGACGCCGAAGGAATAGCTCAGGCCACGGTATTGATCGCTGTGATCAATCAATGCGCCTTCGCCAGAACCGGAACAGTATAGCGTCATACCCTGCGTGTTCGGGCCGGGTCCTTCATTGGGATAGCTCAGGCTGGTTTGCAGATTCAATGCCGCACCGTTTTCCCAGCGTATGCGCGTGTCGCACCAAAGATATCCTTCCTTGCCATTCGGAAATTTGTCGACAATGCCATAGGAACCCACGGCCACAGGCAGCAGCCCGGTAATGAAATGCACAAGGTCCACATAGTGGCAGCCGATATATGTGAAGGCATCGGAGTTCTCTTTGGTGAACCAGTTTTGGAAATTTGAATTGCGGTAGTACCACTTCTCCATCAGCCGTGCCGTGCCCAATTTGAATTCGCCGAACAACCCCTCGCGATACAGACGACGAGCCTTATGGGCGCGGTCGTCAAATCGCTTATGATATTCAATGCCACAGAAAAGTCCACGCGTGTAAGCGGCGCGTTCAATTTCAAGTGATTCATGCGCGGTCAGCACCAACGGCTTCACGCAGATCACATGCTGATCATGTTGGAGCGCCGTCATCACTGCGTCGAAATGGAGTTGGTCTGGCAACGCGACAATCACTATTTGACGGGCTGGCAGTTGGGCGATGACGGATTCAAACAGGCGTGGCTGTGGAGTTTCTGATTCCACCAGCGGATCGGGAAAGGGCCTGAAGCTCTGCCCTGGAAACGCCCTCACCATGGATGGGGCCGCCGCAAGATTCCGCACCGTCCTGCCGTGCTGTGCGCAAACCCAGATATCGCCCACTTCATTTCGACGTTGCATGGCATAAACTGTCGGCAGAATCTGGTCGTGCGTGATCATGCCGCCGCCAACAATAAGAATAGTAGGTTCCGTCATGCGTTAGCTTTGATTCTGTTTTCTACAGCGGCTGCAAACGCTTCTTCAAACGCGTCCAGACTTTCCAACAGCGCTTCTTCGTTGATGGTCAGCGGCGGACATATTTTCACCGTTCCTCCGCCAAAGCCCACTGGAGAAAACATCATAATGCCGCGCTTGATAGATTCCCAAACAATCTCCCAAGTCAGATCTGCATCAGGTTCTTTTGTGCCCGGTTTGACAATGGCCACACCGGCTACCAACCCCTTTCCATCCACGCTTCCAATCATTGGATATCGCGGCTTCATGGCGTGCAACCGCGCGTGCAGAATCGCGCCCATCGTCGCAGCATTTTCCCACAGACGCTCTTTCACAATCACATCAATTGAGGCCAATGCGGCAGCGCAACAAATTGGGTTGCCGGTATGTGTTGAGGTCATGCTGCCAGCCGGATGCAGGTCCATCACGTCAGGCCGTCCAATGACCGCAGCCAACGGTAATGAACTGGAAATTCCTTTGCCCCAGGTCGTTAAATCTGGAACAATTCCATAGTGTTCAAAACCCCACATGGTTCCGGTCCTACCAAAACCAGCTTGCACTTCGTCGCAAGTCAGCACAGCCCTGTGCCGATCACAAAATTCTCGCAGCTTCTGAATATATGGGACCGGCGCGAACGCTGCGCTGCCGCCCTGGTAGGTTTCAAGAATCACACCGGCAACATTTTCCGGTGGGATTCCTTTCATCCGAAGAGAGTTAAGGAAGAACTCAAAAGACGTATCTTCTGTGCGGTAGCCATCGGGGAAGGGCACTTGTACAAATCCTGCATCCAAGTTGACAATCCATTCCTTCAGCGAAGGAATGCCCCCGGCTTGTTGCGACCCAAGAGTGCGGCCATGAAAAGCCTTTTCAAAGCTGACGATAATGTTCTTCGATTTGCCGCCAACTTTCACCCCGTGCGTCCGCGAAAGTTTAATTGCACACTCCACTGTTTCTGAACCTACAGTCAATAGGAAAACTTTCTTCAGCGGCTCCGGCATCAGTGCCGCCAACCGTTCCACCAGTTGGGCTCGGATCGCCGAAGGGAAGCAGTAGTTGGTCAGCAATTTATGGTTCGCTTGCTTTACAATGGCGTCAATAATTTCCTGACGACCGTGCCCTGCATTGGTGATCAGAACGCCGCTGGACCAATCGATCCAAGCGTTGCCGTAAGCATCGAACACCTGAAAGTTTTCAGCGTGATCCCATACGATAGGCGGTTGCCCACCCATCGCCATCGGTTCAAATTTGCGCAGTGCTTCCAAGACTGGAAGCGATTCAGGAACAGGAAGCTGAGTCTGAATTCGTCGATATTTTGTCGCGACAGGCGCGACGGTACGCGGGGTCAAATCAAAGTCACGGGCCATAATGG
>JANMWO010000668.1:0-11477 GCA_031394025.1 Acidobacteriota bacterium | reverse complement strand
CCAGAAAAGCGCCCGGAACGTGGATTGTTAGGAATCCGCAAGGCTTTGGGAGTCTATGCCAATCTCCGGCCTGTGAAGAGTTATCCATCCCTGTTAGATTCGTCTCCATTAAAGAATCATCTGGTGGATGGCGTGGACATGATCATTGTTCGGGAGCTGACCGGCGGCATTTACTACGGCACTCCCCGAGGAATCACTGGCGAAGGCGGCGAAGAACGCGGCACCAATACCATGACCTATACGCGGGACGAAATTGCCCGGGTAACGCGCATGGCCTTCAGTTTGGCGCGAAATCGTCGCAAAAAGGTGACCAGCGTCGATAAATCGAACGTTCTGGAAACGTCGCAGCTTTGGCGTCGGGTGGTTTGTGAAGTGGCCCCGGAATTCCCTGACGTGGAACTGGAACATATTCTGGTAGACAACTGCGCCATGCAGTTGATTCTGCGTCCAAAACAGTTCGACGTTGTGGTGATGGAAAACATGTTTGGCGATATTCTAAGTGATGAAGGCGCGGTAATTGCCGGATCCATTGGAATGCTGCCTTCGGCCTCCATTGGCGGGAAGAAGCCCTCGGGGGCCTGGGTTGGGCTGTACGAACCGGTCCACGGTTCGGCGCCGGATATTGCTGGTCAGAACAAAGCCAATCCACTGGGGGCCATCGGCTCAGTGGCGGCCATGTTCGAGTATAGTTTCGGTTTGATGAAAGAAGCGCAGGCCGTTTATAAGGCCATGGAAGAGGTTTTGAACAGCGGCAAGACCACCGCCGATTTGAAGCCTAAAGGCACGCCCGCTACCACTGAACAAGTAGGAGAATCTGTCTGTGATGCAATCTAAGCCACGTACAATTATTGAAAAAGTTTGGGATTCGCACGTAGTTGCCGAACAAGAGGGGGCTCCCTGCCTGCTCTATATCGATTTCCATCTGGTGCACGAAGTGACCTCGCCCCAAGCCTTTTCCGGCTTGCGTGAAATGGGGCGCACCGTCCGCCGGGCAGAATCCACGTTTGCGACAGTGGACCATTCCACACCCACCACTCCGAAATCATTGCCGATTGTGGATCAGATTGCCGCCACACAAGTGGAACAGTTGGGGAAGAATGCTGACGAGTTCGGCATTCCGTACTTCGGATTTCATAATGCGAACAATGGTATTTGCCATGTGATTGGACCTGAGCAGGGTTTAACTCAGCCCGGTATGACGGTAGTTTGCGGCGATTCCCACACTGCCACCCACGGGGCGTTTGGGGCCCTGGCCTTCGGCATCGGGACCAGTGAAGTGGAGATGGTGCTGGCGACCCAAGTATTATTGCAGCGCCGATCTAAGACGTATCAAGTTCAGGTGGATGGAACGCTGAAGCCGGGCGTAGCGGCCAAGGATATTATTCTGGCGCTGATCAGCCGTATTGGGATCGGCGGCGGCACGGGTTGTATTTTTGAGTTCACCGGGTCAGCCATACGCGCACTTTCCATGGAAGAGCGGATGACCGTTTGCAACATGGCCATTGAGGGCGGCGCACGGGCTGGTTTGATTGCCCCGGATGAGACCACATATCAATTCTTGAAGGGTCGTCGCTTTGTTCCGAAGGGTGCCGATTGGGATGCGGCTGTGGCCCGCTGGAAGCAGTTGCCGACGGATGAAGGCGCTGTCTACGATCACAGCATTACCATCAACGCCGATGAGTTGGAACCAATGATTACGTTCGGCACTAATCCTGGACAAGGCATTTCCATATCCGGCTTGATTCCCGATCCGGCCGCGATGACCGACAAGTTGGAACGCGATTCGTTGACCAAAGCTCTAAAATATATGGATCTGCAACCAGGGCAGCCCTTGGCCGGGCATCCGGTGAATGTGGTGTTCGTTGGAAGCTGTACGAATTCCCGATTGAGCGATTTGCGTGCTGCGGCCAGCATATTGAAGGGTCGCAAGGTGAATCCGGGCGTGCGGATGCTGGTGGTTCCTGGGTCGCAGGAAATTAAGCGACAGGCGCAAGCCGAAGGGTTGGACGAGATTTTCAAGGCAGCTGGTGCGGAGTGGCGTGAGGCTGGTTGTTCTATGTGCATCGCTATGAATGGCGATCAATTGGCACCGGGGCAATACAGCGTTTCTACATCGAACAGGAACTTTGAAGGTCGGCAAGGCAAGGGTGGGCGGACATTCCTGGCCAGCCCGATGACTGCCGCAGCCAGTGCTGTAAATGGGGTCGTAACAGACGTGCGAACTTTGCTGGGGGTTAAGTAAATGAAGTTTGAAAGCCGAGTGGTTTTGATGCCGACCGATAACATCGACACCGATCAGATTATCCCTGCGCGCTTCTTAAAGACGATCTCAAAAGTCGGGTTAGGGGATCAGCTATTCAACGATTGGCGGTACTTGGCCGATGGTTCGCCGAATCCAGAATTTGTGTTGAACCAGGCAGAATCGAAGGGTGCTGAAATTCTGTTAGCGGGGGACAATTTCGGTTGCGGATCAAGCCGCGAACATGCGCCCTGGGCTTTGACTCAGTTCGGATTCAAGGCGGTGATTTCCACGTCGTTTGCGGACATCTTCAAGGCCAATTCCCTTAAGAATTCCTTATTGCCAATTGTGGTTTCGCGTGATGTGCACGCCAAGTTGTTCAAGATGCGCGGGGCTGATGCTGCAATGAAGTTGACCATTGATTTGCAATCGCAACGCCTGACGCTGCCCGATGGGGAAAGCGTGGAATTTCCAGTGGACTCGTTCTCGAAAGCTTGTCTGGTGGATGGCGTGGATGAGATCGGATATATTCTGAAGCAGTTACCGGCCATTGAAGCGTTTGAAGCGAAGCGGGTTGGTGGGTTGAATACTTTGGCTGGGTAGATTTCCATCCAATAAATTGCGAGATGGCTATCTATTTTGACCAGTGCGTTTCGTTCCTGCCATACTAGAATCAAAGGAGCAGGAGCGCATCAAATGATAGTCAACGCACACTTCGATGGCAAAGCAATCGTTCCAGATCAGCCCCTAAATTTCCGTCCGAATCAGGCACTAATCATCCAGATCGAGCCGATTAATAGTGAAACTGAATTAGCTGCTGAATCCACACTCACCTGGCTCGCTTCCAATGCAATCGAAAGCGTAACTCAACCTGAGGATCTTGCCGATCAACATGACCATTATCTCTACGGACTAACGGCAAAGGTGAAGCACGGGTAGTGAATACCTACTTCGCCGATACGTCTTTCTGGATTGCACTTTCAAGCAAGAGAGATCAGTATCACCGGAACGCAGTATCCTGGAGTCATATATTGGTGCGGAACCAAAGCACGTTGGTGACAACCGAAGCTGTTCTCTGGGAGTGGATGAATGCCATGTCAGAGAGCGGGACTCGGCGTCTGGCAACCGAGGGCTACAGAAGATGCCAAAACGACCCGCGAATAGAAGTTGTGCCATTCAATTCTGAATTGATCGATTCTGCTTTACGACTTTATGAGGCTAGAGCAGACAAGAGTTGGAGTCTCACAGATTGCCTTTCTTTTGTGGTTATGAAGCAACGCAACCTTGTTGATGCCCTCACCTCAGATCACCATTTCAAGCAAGCTGGCCTGGAGCCCGTAATGCTTTCCGAATCCAATCATTGAGCCTTCGAGCGACAATCTCCTTTGATTCCAGTGCTGCATAGTTACATTATTTTCCATATAGCCCATTTACTTTAACTTCGGTCCCCATTGGTGAAGTGAAACCACTCTGCAATCCTAAACACGTCACTATTGAAAAAACAGATTGAGTAGCATTGTGTCCACCTGGATTGGCTTTTCAGAAACCAACCGCTCTTAACGGCATCACACACAACCTCAGGTATACTCGTGACTGCTCTACAATAATAGATTCACAAGAACATCCACGAATGAAATCTCTACGAGACGTTTACGATTTAGACGGCCGCGTCGCCCTGGTCACCGGTGGGTCGCGAGGCTTGGGTGAAGAAATGGCCGAAGGGCTGGCCGAGGCGGGTTGTTCCCTGATGCTTGTCGCTCGACGAGACAAATGGCTAACCCCTGCCGTAAAAGATTTCAAGCGCAAAGGCTTCTATTGCGAAGGGGCTATTTGTGATGTGACAAGTCCTGACGAAGTGAAAGCGGCGGTGGATAAAACCGTGGAACACTTCGGAAGGATAGACATTCTGGTGAACAATGCGGGGGTTAGTTGGGCAGCCCCGGCAGAAGACATGCCCCTCGATAAGTGGCATGAAGTTTTGGATACCAACCTCACCGGTGCGTTCCTGTTTTCTCAGGCTTGCGCCAAGCATATGATTGCTCAAAAGTTTGGGCGCATCATCAACATTGCATCCATTGCCGGATTGCGCGGCGGCATGCCCGAAGGCTTGCACTATGCCGGTTATGTGGCGTCGAAGGGTGGATTGATTGCACTAACCAAAGAGCTGGCGGCGAAATGGGCGCAGCATAATATTCGAGTGAACGCCATTGCTCCGGGCTTTTTTCCATCACGGATGACAGAGAAGATTATGGATCAAGTAATGCCTTCCATCACTGCCAATGTTCCTATGCGACGCGCGGGTTTGCCAGGGGAATTAAAGGGCGTCGCCGTATTTCTGGCCAGTGAAGCTAGCGGATATATTACTGGTCAAACGATCGCCGTGGATGGTGGTGGAACGGCGGTTTAAATGAGCGCTTACGCAAGTCGGCCTTGGCTGAACAGTTACGATTTCTGGGTTCCGCCGACGGCGAATTTCCCCAAGCAGCCGTTGTACCAGATTTTGCAGATCGCAGCCAGCCAGTATCGTGACCGCCCAGCAACAGTTTTCTTTGGAGCGCAGCTTACTTTCGGAGAGATCAAAGAACAGGCCGATCGAATGGCGGCCAGCCTGCACGCACTGGGCATTCAGCAAGGCGATAGGGTCGGCATCATGCTGCCGAACTGCCCGCAGTATCCCATCACATTCTTTGCGTTGATGCGGTTGGGTGCCATTGCAACGAACATTAACCATGCCTATACGGCTCGGGAATTGGCTGTGGTGGCGCTCGATGCAGGCATCTGTGCATTAGTCACTCTTGATTTACTTGCACCGTTAGCCGATGCGGCACAAATTCATGTTGCGCATGTGATTGTCACATCGTTAAGCGAATATTCCCTGGGCGGAATACCATTAACAGGCTTTCCACTGCTGTTGAACAAACTGGTATCGGAAGGTAATGTTGGCGTACTGCCTCGCGTGCAGATTAATGCCTCCGAAGATGTCGCCTTGTTGCAGTACACCGGCGGGACCACCGGTACGCCAAAGGGCGCCATGCTGACCCATTACAACCTGTTTGCCAACACCATTCAGAACGCACTTTGGAATTCCTATCACACGCGCCGCGGTGAGGAACGAATACTGATGGTGCTTCCTTACTTCCATATTTACGGGCAAGTGGTTGGGCTGTTATTGAGCGCCTGGAACGGCACCATGACCATTTTGATTCCCAAGTTCGACATCAACATGTTGATTGCCGCTTTCAAACAATACTCGCCCACATTTTTCCCGGCAGTTCCTACTCTATTTATTGCCTTGCTCAATCATCCGGAAGCGAAGACCTGCGGCCTGCATAAGGTGAAAAACTACAACAGCGGTTCAGCACCATTACCCGTCGAAGTAATTGAACAGTTTGAGTTGATGAGTGGGGCTATGCTGCGCGAAGGCTTTGGAATGTCGGAGACTTCTTGCACCGCATCCACCACGCCGCTGCTGGCAAAGCGCAAGATCGGCAGCATTGGCATTCCGGTCACCAGCACTGACTTCAAGATTGTGGATCTGATGGATCACGTGACTGAAGTGGGCATTGGCGAAGAAGGGGAACTGTGCGTGCGCGGGCCTCAGATCATGAAGGGTTACTGGAACCAGCCTGAAGAAACTGCCCATGCTTTGCGCGATGGGTGGATGCACACTGGCGATGTGGCAAAAATGGATGAAGATGGTTTTTTCTACATCGTCCAACGTGTGAAGGACATGATCATCGTCAGCGGTCTTAAAGTATTTCCGCTGGAAGTGGAAGAGGTGCTTTTTAAGCACGCAGTAGTTATGGAAGCATGTGTCATTGGGGTGCCGCATCCGTATCGTGGAGAAGCCGTGAAGGCTTTCGTGGTTTTGAAACCGGGGGCAGTGGCATCGGTTGCGGAAATTCTGGAATATTTGAAAGAGCATCTGGCAAAATTTAAGGTCCCCAGTGAAGTGGAATTTGTTGCTGCGTTGCCCAAAAGCAGTGTCGGAAAAGTTTTGCGCAGAGAACTGCGGGATAGCGAATTGGAGAAACGAAAAGCATGAGCGACTTGATTATTTTCAGCAAACAAGGTTCCGTCGGTGTGATTACTGTGAACAATCCACCAGTGAATGCGTTGAGTCCTGGGGTTCCTGAAGGGATTGCCGATGCGCTAAAACAGTTCGCGGAAGATGCCGAAGTGAAGGCCATTGTATTGATTGGCGGTGGCCGCACGTTCATCGCGGGTGCTGATATCAAGGAGTTCGGCAAGATTACCAGTGGGGCCAAGCGGGAATCAACCCTGCTGCCATTGATGTTGGCCATGGAGGATTCCGCTAAGCCGGTTGTAGTGGCCATTCATGGAACGGCGTTCGGAGGTGGGCTTGAAGTGGCCATGGGTGGGCATTACAGGGTGGCAGTTCCATCGGCACTAGTAGGCCAGCCTGAGGTAAAGCTGGGGATCATCCCGGGGGCGGCTGGAACGCAACGATTGCCTCGGCTAGCTGGAGTGGAACTGGCTGTGAAAATGTGTGCCTTCGGTGAACCAGTGAAGGCCGATGCAGCCCTTGCGGCTGGCATTGTGGATCGGATTATTGATGGGGATCTGTTAGCGGGGGCAGTGGCTTTTGCCAATGAAGTTGCCGATAAGGGTGGGCCATATCCCAAACCTCGGGATCGTACAGCCACTGGAAATGCTGCTGTTTTCGCCGAAGCACGAGCCACAGCGAAGAAGACGCATCGAAACCAGACAGCGCCATTAGCGGCCATTGACGCGGTGGAGTTGGCCACTACCCTGCCCTTCGCCGAAGGCTGCCAGCGGGAGCGGGAGATCTTTGAAAAGTGCTTGTTCAGCACTCAATCGAAGGCCATGATTCACGCGTTTTTCGGTGAGCGCGAAGTAGCCAAAATTCCTGGTATCGGCAAGGAGACTCCTGTTCGTGACATCAAACGTGCGGCGGTGATTGGTGCGGGCACCATGGGCGGCGGCATTGCCATGAACTTTGTGAACGCTGGCATCCCGGTGATTTTGAAGGAAAGCGCCGCTGAAGCCTTAGACCGGGGCATGGCCACCATTCGCAAAAACTACTCCAATTCCGTTGCAAAAGGACGTTTTACCGCTGAAGTGATGGAACAGCGCATGGCGTTGATTACTCCGCAATTGACTTACGATGGGTTCGATCAGGTGGACATTATCACTGAAGCTGCCTTTGAGGGCATGGCCCTGAAAAAGGAAATCTTTGCGGCGATAGATGGAATTGCCAAGCCCGGATGCATTCTGGCATCGAACACTTCCACGTTGAGTATTGATGAGATTGCATCGGCGACTTCGCGTCCGGCTGATGTGATTGGAACGCATTATTTCAGCCCGGCCAATGTCATGCGGCTGCTTGAAATCGTGCGCGGTGCCGCTACCGGTTCAGACGTGATTGCCACGTGCATGGGTCTTGCTAAAAAGCTGAACAAAGTTGGCGTGTTGGTTGGCAATTGTCGAGGATTTGTGGGGAACCGCATGATCCACTGCTACGGTCGTGAGGCGCAGTTCCTGGTGGAAGAAGGCGCCACGCCTCAGCAAGTGGATGCGGCGCTGTACCAATGGGGCATGGCCATGGGGCCGCTGGCGATGGGAGATTTAGCCGGCCTCGATGTAGGCTGGCGCATCCGAAAAGAGTTTAAGCATTTAGAAAAGCCTGGGCTTCGAGTGCCGATGGTAGCAGACGAACTTTGCGAAATGGGTCGCTTTGGGCAGAAGACCGGCGCCGGTTGGTATTTGTATGACGATAAGCGGAAGCCCAGTCCTGATCCCGTTGTGGATGATTTGATTGGACGGCTGACGGCAGGCGCTGGCATTGCCCGACGCACAATTTCTGACGAAGAAATTATTGAACGAACTCTATACGCACTGGTCAACGAAGGTGCTCGGATTCTGGAAGAGAAGATCGCCCTGCGTCCGGTGGACATCGACGTGATTTATCTTACGGGCTATGGTTTCCCGGTATATCGTGGTGGGCCCATGTTTTATGCCGATACGGTTGGGCTACCGGAAGTCTACCGGCGGGTGAAGGAATTTGAAGCGCAGCACGGTGAGCTATGGGAGCCAGCTCCGTTGCTGAAAAAATTAGCAGAAGAGGGCAAGACTTTTACGCAATGGGCGAAAGAAGTATCCTAAGGAATACCATGAAAAACTTCACCCGGCGGGCGATTCTTGTTGCTCCATTTTTTATAAAAAACCTGATTTCGGCACCGCCCAGTGGACGTGTTCGGTTGGCGTCCATGGGCGCATCGAACATGGCTTGGTTTACGTTGCACCCAATAGCGACGCACCCTTCCGTGGATTTGATTTCAGTGGCAGAGATTGATACTTCAAGACTGGATCAAGTAAAAAAACAGTACACTGCCGCCAGACATTATCAGGATTGGCGGAAGATGCTGGATAAGGAATACAAGAATTTGGATGCTGTTTGCGTAGCCACCCCAGACCATATGCACGCTCCCCAAGCGATGGCTGCCATGCAACGCGGGCTGCATGTTTACTGCCAGAAACCGCTTGCTTCCAAAGTCGGCGAAGCGCGAATGATGAATGAGTTCGCCCAGTCCAAAAAGTTAGTCACGCAGATGGGGATTCAGGTGCATTCTTCGGCAGAATACAAAACCGCCGTGACGCTGGTGCAGAACGGGACCATCGGCAAGGTAAAAGAAGTTCACGCCTGGAGCAATAAAAAGTGGGGCGATATGGATGCCCGGCCTTCTACGAAAGATGCCGTTCCATCGACGCTCGATTGGAACGGATGGATCGGGGTGGCCCGCCCGGTTCCCTACATCAAAGATTACTGTCATTTAGTGAATTGGCGGAAACGTTTAGAGTTCGGCACTGGAACATTTGGCGATATGGGTTGTCATATTTACGATCCGGTTTTTGGCGCACTGGCGTTGACAGCTCCAATTTCAGTACGGGCTGAGGGGCCTGCACCGAATGCAACCAATTGGGCGATTAATGCAATTGTGAAGTACGTGTTTCCTGGTACCTCATACACCGAAGGCAAGACCGTGTACGTCACCTGGTACGACGGCGATGAGCGACCGCCGATGGCCATTCAGGAATTGATTGGCGATCAGAAAATGCCCGATCAGGGGTCGATTATCGTTGGCACCGATGGAGTAATGTTACTGCCTCACGTTGGGTTCCCCAAGCTGTTCTCGCAAGCGAAATTGCAGGAAGTGAAACCGCTGGAAATCAAGGCGGCCAATCATTACTTTCAGTTTGTAGATGCTGTGTTGGGCAATGGCAAGACGTCCACTTCCTTTGATTATGCGGGGCCTTTAAGCGAGACCGTTTTGTTGGGAAGTTTAGCGACACGCTTCCCAAAAACCACCCTGGAGTGGGATTCAGCGAAGCTCAGCTTTAGCAATAAGACGGAAGCAAATCAGTATTTGAAGCGTAAGTATCGACGAGGCTGGAAGGTTAAAGGACTGGTCTGAAACTGTCCCAGGGCTGGTTGAAATGATCCTCACCCCCACCAGCGGATTCATAAAAGAGGCTGGCTTCACCCACTCGCTGACACCAGCCCGCAACTGTACGTTTGGCTGCACGTATTGCTATGTGCCGACCATGCGTATCTACGGTGGGCTGCAACGCGAAGATTGGGAACGGTGGGGCCAATTCACTACATTCAAGCCCGATGCTGCGAACCGTTTGACAAAGGAACTTCGCCCAAATCAAATAATCTACTGTTCGCCGTTGACCGATCCCTACCAGCCTGCGGAAAAAGATGCTACAGCAATGCCCGGCATTTTGGAAGCGCTGATCTCAAATCCGCCGCGCGTCTTTGCAATTCAAACCAGAGGCCCCCTCATCCTTCGCGACATTCCAATCCTGTTGCGATTAGCCAGTAAAACGCGCCTGCGAGTGAGTTTTTCCGTCACAACCAATCGCAATGATGTCCGAAAATTGTATGAGCCGCATTGTGCTCCCTTTGAGGAACGCCTGAGTGTAATCCGTCAACTTCGCAGCGCTGGCATTGAAGTGCACGCCACCTTGGCCCCCATCCTCCCTTGTGATCCGGAAGAGTTGGCCGATGCCTTGGTCGAAGCCACCCAAAACGATGTCATTGGCGACGGCCTGCATCATCGCTCCACGAAGCGTCACGGCGCCACTACTCGAGATGCAGCCTTCAAGATCAGTGATCACCAGGGATATGCACAGTGGCACGAGCCCACCTTCCAGCACCAGATCTATTTACGGCTGAAAGAACGCGTTGAAGGTTTAGGGAAACGATTCGGAACTGGCCCGGAAGCCTTTGGTTGGTTAGCGCAGCCATAGCCAGCGTCTGGAATGGAATCATTCCGTTACAGAGCCGTGACCGCGAGGGAGTGGTGTTTTAACCACAGCTTTTCCCAACAAAGGTTGGACTGCGAGCATTCCATGGCCGCCGCGAATGGTATCATGAAAGATTAGTTAACTCAGAGGATTTTCGTGGAAAAACTGGATCGTAAAGAATTGAAACATGACCGCTTTGCTGAAGAAGTGCAGCATTCGGTTGAATACGCAGCAGGGCATAAGTCCCAGTTTGTGCTTTATGGCGGCATTGCTGCTGCTCTTTTGATCATTGGCTTGGGTGGCTATTTCTATATGGATAAGGCCCATACCGAACGGCAGGCAGAGCTGATGGACGCACTGAAGATTCAGGAAGGGGTGGTGGTAGTCGCCGGTGGAAGTGCCCCTGGTGGAATGAAGAGCTTTCCTTCCGAACAGGCCAAGGCCGATGCGGCGACCAAAGCATTTTCCAACCTCGCTCTGAAATATTCCGGTAAGGATGAAGGCGAAGTGGCCCGTTACTATATGGGAGTCATCGCCGCCGATCAAGGCAAATTGGACGATGCCGCCAAACAGTTTCAGCAAGTAATTGCCAATGCAGGCAAAGACTATTCCTCACTGGCTAAATTTTCTTTGGCTCAAATCTACACCCTGCAAAACAAGACCCCCGATGCCGAAAAGCTGCTGAAAGAATTGGAAGATTCCCCCAGCATGCTGGTTTCCAAAGAACAGGCGCAAATTGAACGAGCCCGAATCATTGGGAAAACAAAGCCCGAAGAAGCACGAAAAATTCTGGAACCCCTGCGCTCCAGTGAACGCTCTTTGGTTAGCCGAACCGCCATCTCCACACTGGCAGAATTAGGGAAATAGTTAAAAAGGCTTCCATGGGCAATCGTCCGCCAAGCCTTAACTGGTTAAGGTTTCCTGTGGAAGCATCGCTAGGACG
>JANMWO010000664.1:0-21757 GCA_031394025.1 Acidobacteriota bacterium | reverse complement strand
GAGTCGTATCAACAATCACCCAACAATTAGGGCATTCGTTCACGTGGCGTTGCAACTCCTGCCTCAAATTTGGATCTGCGGTATCGTCCAAAAACGTATTCAATTCTGACAATAGATCTTTACAGGTAAGCAAACGCGTCTTCCCCCTTCTTCTTAAACATTCGCGTTAGTTTTTCCCGTAATTCAAGTCGAGCCCGTAGCAGCCTTGATTTTACGGCTGGTATAGACAATCCAAGAGTGTCGGCGGTCTCTTCCGTCGATAATTCCTCGACATCGCGCAACACAAAAACAGTCCGGAACGATGGTTTCAAGCTTTGAATGGCATTGTCTAGGATCACTCTCAGTTCTTCCTGCGAATATCGCTGTTCAGGGTCGCCATCCCAAACGGCTATCTCCCGTGTCACTGTTTCTTCGCCTGTATCTATTTCTTCGTCCAAGGAAACCGTTCGATCTGATTTCCGTTTCCGAAGTTTCATCAAAGCTTCGTTTACAGCAATTCTAACAATCCAGGTATAAAATTTGGAGTTGCCCTGGAAGTCATCCAAGTGTTTGTAGGCCTTAAACAAGGCCTCTTGCAATACATCCTCGGCGTCCTCATCACTTTGCGTGATTTGTTTCGCCATGCGGAATATCTTCTTGTCGTAGCGACGCACCAGCTCGGTAAACGCCGCCGTCTCACCGGATTTAGCCCGTTCAACTAAAACGGACTCGTCCAGGCCTTCGGTCTGCGGTAAAGAATTGGTCATTCCTACAAACTAATATACAGGATGCTGTCAAGGGAGATGGGGATTCGTCTGATCGCAAGAATTCCGTGATACTCTGAGACTTCACCCCTATGAGCAGCTATTCCATTACTCTGCCAGACGGCAGCGTAAAGTCCGTCCCTGCCGGTTCACGGCCCCTTGATGTGGCCCAATCGATCAGTCCGCGTCTTGCCCAAGATGCGATTGTAGCCCGTGTTAACGGCGATTTGTTTGACTTGACTCGTCCTTTTGAAGGAGATGCCACTCTTCAGATTCTCACCACCAAGAATCCCGAAGCTTTGGAAGTTTATCGGCACTCCACAGCTCATTTGCTGGCACTGGCAGTGCTGGAACTATGGCCAGATACGCAATTAGGCATTGGCCCCCCCGTCGAAAACGGTTTTTATTACGATTTTGATCGCGAAGAAAAGTTCACTCCTGAGGACCTTGAAAAGATCGAGGCCAAGATGTGGGAAATTCAAAAGCGTAACCTTCCTTACGAACGGGTAATGACGGGCAAGGAAGAAGGACTGCAAAAATATTCTAAAGCGTGGATGAAATGCCAGTTGATCGCCGAACGAGCCGGGGAGACTTTTAGCGAATACACGCTAGGCCCCAACTTCATCGATTTTTGTCGTGGACCACACGTTCCTTCCACGGATCGAATTAAAGCGTTCAAGCTACAGTCCATCGCCGGAGCCTATTGGAAGGGTGACGAAAAGAATAAGCAACTGCAGCGGATCTACGGGACTGCCTTCTTTTCTACCAAAGATCTGGATGAATATTTAGCCCGTCTGGAAGAAGCCAAGCGTCGCGATCATCGTCGTATTGGGCAGGATCTGGATCTATTCAGCATTCAGGACTTGGCTGGGCCTGGGCTTATTTTCTTCCATCCAAAAGGTGGAACTGTCCGTCGCATTCTGGAAGATTGGATGCGTGATCAGTACGTCGCCAGAGGCTATTCCCTTGTCTATACGCCGCACGTAGCGAAGATTGACTTGTGGAAGACTTCTGGGCATTTCAATTTCTATAACCAGAATATGTTCAAGTCCATGGAACTGGACGACGCAGAATATCAACTCAAACCGATGAACTGCCCGTTCCATATTCTGATCTACGCCGATAAACCGAAGAGCTATCGCGATCTTCCAGTGCGTTTGGGAGAGCTTGGAACCGTGTATCGTTACGAGCGTAGTGGCACCATGCACGGGCTGCTGCGGGTTCGTGGATTTACCCAGGACGACGCGCATATTTTTTGTACGCCAGAGCAGGTGGAAGACGAAGTTGTGAACTGTCTGCAGTTTGCCATAGACACGTTGAAGGCTTTTGGATTTGAAACCTATGAAGCTGAGTTGTCCACCTGGGATAAAGGCGTCAGCGGCAAGTATGACGGCTCTCCAGAACAGTGGGAGTTAGCGGAAAAGGCACTGAAGACCGCAACGGAACGGCTGAATCTGAAAGTTCGCGTGATGACCGATGAAGCGGCGTTTTATGGCCCTAAAATCGACATGAAGTTGGTGGATGCTATCGGACGTTTGTGGCAGCTATCCACCGTACAGTTTGATTTCACGCTGCCTCGCCGATTCGGTTTGGAATACGTGGGTGAAGACGGCAAGAAGCATCAGCCGTTGATGGTACACCGTGCTCTATTCGGTTCGGTAGAACGATTTTTCGGGATTCTCGTAGAGCACTATGCGGGGGCTTTCCCCGTTTGGCTGGCACCAATTCAAGCCGCTGTACTTCCCATCACCGACAAGCAAATGGATTACGCTCGTCAAGTTAAAAATGAAATGGCCGCTGCGGGCATTCGCGTTTGGTTGGACGAACGCAGCGAAAAGATTAACCTGAAAATTCGCGATGCTCAACTGCAAAAGATCCCGTACATGATCGTTGTCGGTGGTCGTGAGGCGGAGCAGGGAACGGTGTCCGTACGTCATCGCAAACTGGGTGACTTGGGTGTGAAACCAATTGCCGATTCCATCGCTGAAATTAAACAAAAGATGGATTCTAAGCAGACCACGGATTAACCTGTGAGCTACGTTTTGGCGGCCTTGCTGTGTGGGTCGCTGGTATACTGCATTCTGGTGATGGTGGCGGCAGGAAAATATCTTGCCGCTAGTCCTGCCGCCCTACCTCACCCTTTTCCACCCATCAGTATCTTGAAGCCGCTATCGGGGCTGGATGATGGTCTGGAACAAAACCTTATCAGTTTCTTTGAACAAGACTATTCTGACTTCGAAATCTTGTTGGCTTTTAGAACGGCTGACGATGCGGCATATGCGTTGGTGGCAGGGATTTGCGCACGCTACCCGGCGGTCCATTCAAGAATACTGTTAGTTGGTGAGCCTCCTTGGCCCAATGCCAAGGTATGGAGCCTCCATCAGATGATGAATGCCGCAGCCAATGACTTGTTGGTGATGAGTGATAGTGACATTCGCGTGTCACCCAATATGCTGCACGTCATTGCCGCAGAGTTCGCCGATCCAAAGCTTGGCGTGACCACCTGTCCATACCGTGCCGTGCCGGGGAAATCCTTTTGGTCAACCCTTGAAGCGCTGGGAATGAACACGGAGTTTTTGGGTGGCATTGTGGTGGCGCGGATGCTGGAAGGGATGCGCTTTGCTGTTGGCCCAACCATTGCTGCTAGGCGGTCTGTGATTGAATCCATCGGCGGTTGGGATCGTCTACGCCAATACCTTGCTGAGGATTTTGTGTTGGGCCAGTTTGCCGCAGAAGCTGGGCATACCGTGGCGCTTTCCGGCTTTGTGGTGGAACACCGCATTGGGAATGAGTCGCTGCAAGCCAACGCCCGGCATCGCATCCGCTGGAACCGATCCACAAGGCGCTCCCGCCCCGCTGGTTACGTCGGCCAGTTATTTACCAACCCAATTCCCTTAGCATTGCTGCTGATGGCTGTAGCACCCGCCTGTTGGCCCATGTTGCTGGTGACCGTTGCGGTGCGCTTCGCCGCCGGGTATGCGACGGCATCAGTAATCTTAAATGATCCGCTATGCCGTAAATTATGGTTCCTGATCCCGCTGCAAGATGTCGTCAGCTTTGTATTTTGGATAGCGGGATTCTTTGGGAACACAATTGTCTGGCGGGGAATCCGCTACAAATTGCTTGCCGATGGGCGCTTTGAACGCGCTTAGACGGATCGCGGATAGCTCCCTAAAATCTTCAACATATCGGCCAGCTCTTCCAAATGAGCAAGTGCCTTTTGCGGCACCGGATCCGACGCCTTGCCTAGAAAATCAAGATAGTACAGATACTCATAGGGCTTGCCCGGCAATGGTCTGGATTCAATTTTCGAAAGACTTAAGTCGCGCAATGCAAATGCGCTTAGGGCCCGGAACAAGGACCCGGACTTATTCGGAGTGGTGAATACCAGTGAAGTTTTCCAGCCCGCCTTACCGGCAATTTCAGGCTTTGAGCCGGGTCGTCGCAACAGAAAAAACCGAGTGAAGTTTTGAACGTCGTCTTCAATGGACCTGCGCAGAATCTGGCCGCCATATTGTTCGGAAGCGATGCTGGAAGCAATCGCCGCCGAATCTTTAATTTGCTGCTCCAGAATCATTTTCACACTGCCCGCCGTGTCGTAAAACGGAACGCGCTCCAATTGTTGGTTGCCAGCAAAAAACTTCAAGCACTGATTCAACGCCACCGGATGCGAATAAACTTTGCGCACGGCGGAAAATTTAACACCCGGAAGGACAATCAGATTATGCACGATTCGCACTTGTGTCTCAGCTACAATTTCCAGCCCATATTTCAATAAGTGATCGTAGTTTTCATGAATGGAACCGTGCAAAGTATTTTCGATTGGCACCACAGCGGCATCTACTTTCCCGCTTGCCAATTGTTCAAACACCAGGTCGAAACGGGTGCAGGGAACAACTTTCACCGTCTCCCCCAATAGTTGGCGAGCCGCTACTTGGCTAAATGCGCCTAATTCGCCCTGGAAAGCAGCTCTTACGCCACGTTTCATTCTGGTTTCCCTCCGTTCCAACGTTTCGCATCCTCTGTCGGCAAACCGATTAAATCCATCACCCGCTCCACGCTGGAATCCACTAAGTCCATCACCGATTTCGGCTGATTATAAAAGCCAGGGATTGGAGGTGCAATGATTGCGCCCATCTCTGAAAGACTGGTCATAGTTCGCAGGTGTCCTAAGTGAAACGGCGTTTCGCGCACCATCAAAATCAATCGGCGACGCTCCTTCAACACTACATCGGCAGCTCGGATCAATAGGTTGGAACTGATCCCTGCGGCAATGGCTGACATGGTGTGAACCGAACACGGTGCAATGATCATCCCATCGGTCTGAAAGCTTCCGCTGGCCAACTGGCTGCCGACGTCTTCAATCGGATAGCAGTGATCAGCCAATTGTTTGAACTCTTGGATGGACTTACCCATTTCAAGATAGGCGGTTCTTTCCGCTGACCGCGTCATTACCAAATGGGTCTCAGCATTTTTGGCGAAACGAAGCTTTTCCAAGAGTCGAAAGCCGTAGACTATGCCACTTGCACCACTAATACCGACAATAATTCGCAACACTAACCGCCCTCTCTATTTAATTTTCTTGATATTACGCTATTGCCTTCAGTTTACATGGGTAGATATAATTAAGAGTTTACAAAACGTAAGCCCCCCCACTTATGCCGCAATCGTCTGAAGAATCGGGATCATCATAGCATGGAGGACGCAGGCCTGAAATTGAAACGCGTCCGGGAGAAGTTGAACCTGCGTTTTCGGGAAGTAGAAGAAGCCAGCCAACAGATAGCGGCAAAGTGGAATAACGACGAATTCCTGGTTGCCTTATCCCGGCTTTCCGATATTGAAAATCGCGGTACAGTCCCGTCTATTTTTCGCATCTATAGTTTGTGCACCATCTACAGGCTCAATTTTGTGGAAGTGCTGGCTTGGTATGGCGTCGATCTTTCGCAGTCTGCTGCCGATTCGTTAATCACTCCCAATCCAAAAACACATCCTGTTGATTTGCTCAGTGAAATCACTCATCCAGTGCATGGCCCCATTGCATTTGACCCCGGCCTGGACCTACAACGGACAACTTATTTGAGCCGAATGATAGCGAAGTGGGGCCCGCTTCCTGTACAAATGTTCCACGGGTTGGATCTGAAAAATCAACATTATGCCTTCATCGGTTCCGACGATTGGTTCATGTATCCGCTGCTGCGGCCCGGCTCATTGGTAGCGATTGATGAAACCAAACGGAAGCCTATCAACAGTGGTTGGACAAGTGAATTTGAACGTCCGATCTATTTTTTTGAACACCGTGATGGTTACGCTTGTTCCTGGTGCAGCGTAACGGACAAGCAATTATTTCTGGTGCCCCACCCGGCATCTCTGTGCGAAACGCGCATCTACAACCACCCTCAAGAAATTACCGTGATCGGCCAAGTTACCGGTGTTGCCATGCAGTTGGATGAATCGGCAAGCCCGCGTACTCATTCTTGAAAAGGCTTAAGAGTGCTGCCAGATCGGCTGAAAATAGTTGCCTTTCAGCGAGTCGTGAATTGTTCGGGACAAAGTCGTTGTAAGCAGTTTTTTCAAGCCAAAAGTTTACCACCGCGCGGGGCTCCCCAAGAAGACTGGCAAAGTACACATCAAGGTCCGACTTTTGTTGTTGCAAGTTGTGAGACAACCAATCTTGAAAGGTTTTTTGATGGCTGGTCCGCAAGGCTTTTTCCGCATCTTTATCGCCAAATACAAGGGCCAGTCCATAGTGTTCGTAACGGCCTGATTCTGTATTCCGCAGTCCCGACAAGTACACCAGCTTGCCGAACATGGAGGGAATCGCCGACAGAGTGTGCTTCAAAAGATCGCTTGTAGCGGTGCGATTCATGCTTTCGCAGATTCCTCAAGAAAGTATTCTACAGCTTCAATCCCTCGAAAGAAGTTCGGTAAAAACAGTTTCTCGTTTGGCGCATGTAAGTTATCGTCGGGTAAGCCAAACCCCATCAGAATGCATGGTAGACCCAATTCTTTTTGCAACAACCCGACCACTGGAATGGACCCACCTGACCGAATGAATACCGTCTTATTTCCGAAAACCCGTTCCATGGCAGTGGCTGCCGCTTCAATGAATGGATTTGCTGTATCCACAACGCAAGGGGGCGCGCTGTGAATCAGTTTCCATTCCGCAGTGACTCCCGCCGGGCAGGCCGCTGCAATCGCTTCAGACAACTGCCGATTGGCGATCTCAGGATCTTGATTGGGAATTAGCCGCGTACTGATTTTTACGATAGCCTTGGCCGGAATCACAGTCTTTGCGCCGTCGCCAATGAATCCGCCCTTAATTCCGTGGACCTCAAACGTCGGCCGCGCCCACACCCGTTCCAGCACGCCCATGCCTGTTTCGCCAGTCAACTGCTTTGCCCCCACTTCCTTCACCCGATACTCTTCTTCATTGAAGGGAAGGCTGGCCCAGGCTTCGCGTTCGGCCATGGTTGGCGCTTGTACTGCGTCGTAAAAACCAGGAATCGCAATTTTTCCGTCGCGACCTTTCAACGCCGCAATCATCTCAGCAGCCGCTTGTAAAGGGTTCGGTACCGCGCCTCCATAAACTCCGGAATGCAGATCTTGAGACGCCCCGGTGATGTGCAGTTCTCCATAAATGATTCCCCGAAGCCCCACGCAAATGGTGGGCAGTTCCGGCGCAAACATTTCGGAATCGCAAATGATGGCGGCATCGGCTTGCAGGCGGGCGGGCTTGGATTTGACGTAAGCTTCAATCGCCTCGCCACCCACTTCTTCCTCTCCCTCAATCAGAAACTTGACGTTCACTGGCAGCGTTCCTGTCCGAGCCAATGTACGGGCGACGGCTTCCATCAGGATCAGTGTTTGGCCTTTGTCATCGGTCGCACCACGAGCGTAAATATTTCTGTTTCGAACGGTGGGTTCAAAGGCTGGCGAAATCCATTCATCCAGTGGCTCTGGCGGCTGAACGTCGTAGTGCCCATAAAATAACAGCGTCGGCTTGCCCGGTGCGCCCAACCACTCACCATAAACCATGGGATGTCCGGCACCGGAAATCAGTTGCACTTCGGCCAGACCGGCACTGCGCAGCTTGGCTGCCACAAATTCCGCAGCAAGCAAAATATCGGCCTTATGATTGGGGTCCGTGCTTACGCTGGGGATGCGCAAAAAAGCTTTCAAGGTCTCAAGTAAAAGTTGTTGTTCGGATTCAGGGATAGGCATGGGGGTGAAATGCGATTATAGAGGAAATGCCCAACCGCTTGTCTGGAGAAAAAAGTCCCTACCTGTTGCAACACGCCAATAACCCCGTGGATTGGTACGCCTGGGGACCGGAAGCCTTTGAAAAAGCTCGTCTGGAAAATAAACCAATTTTTCTTTCCATTGGATATTCAACGTGCCATTGGTGCCACGTCATGGAACGCGAATCGTTTGAGTCGGAACAGATTGCCAAAGTTCTGAACAACTTTTTTGTACCCATCAAGGTGGATCGTGAGGAGCGTCCCGACGTGGACCGGATCTACATGATGTTCGTCCAGGCCACCACCGGCGGAGGCGGCTGGCCCATGTCGGTATGGCTCACCCCCGATTTGAAACCTTTTTACGGAGGCACGTATTTTCCTCCTGACAATCGTTATGGGCGCCCCAGCTTTGGCGCGATTCTGGAACATATTGCCGGTGTATGGCGTGATGATCTGGTGAAAGTTTTGGAATCGGGGGAGAGCACTTTACTGCAGTTGCGTGGCTTCGCTGCGGTCACTGGAAAGCCTGGTCAAATCACCGATGAAATCTACACCGGCCTTTACTCGCACTTTCGTCGATCCTTTGATACAAGCAACGGAGGTTTTGGAAGTTCGCCTAAATTTCCTCGACCCGTTGCGCTGAATTTCCTATTCCGCTGGTTCGCAAAAACGAAAAATGAAGAAGCTCGTGATATGGCGCTGGCCACATTGCGGGCGATGGCTGATGGTGGAATGTACGATCAGTTGGGCGGCGGCTTCCATCGTTATTCAGTGGATGAACGTTGGTTTGTACCGCATTTTGAAAAGATGCTGTATGATCAGGGCCAATTGGTTGTCTCTTACCTGGAGGCCTTTCAAATAACCGGCGACCAACACTTTGCCACCATTGCCAGGGAAACTTTGGAATACGTCCTACGCGACATGACCAGCCCGGAAGGCGCGTTCTATTCCGCAGAAGATGCGGATAGTGTGATTGATCCGGCCAATCCGCATGAAAAAGGGGAAGGCGCGTATTATGTCTGGACGCAAACTGAAATTGACGGCGCACTGGGTCAGCCCCAGGCGTCAGCCTTCAATAAGCACTTTGGAGTGGAACCGCAGGGCAACGTTCGCGATGATCCACATCGTGAGTTTCCAGGCAAAAACATTCTCTTCGTTAACGGAGAAGTTCCCGCCTCGCTAGACGATTCCAAAAAGAAGATGCTGGCCCTGCGCGCTTTCCATGTGCGGCCTTACCTGGATGACAAACGGCTCACCGCTTGGAACGGCTTGATGATCTCTGCCTTCGCATTGGCCGCCCAGTGCCTTGGCGACGACAAATTTCGAGTTGCTGCGGAGAAGGCTGCGGCATTCTTCCGCGATCGTATGTTCAATCCTGAAACCAAAACCTTGTTGCGCCGATTTCGTGATGGCGAAGCAGGCATCCCAGGCTTTCTGGACGATTACGCGTTCTTCGCCACAGCATTGATTGACCTCTACGAAGCCACCTTCGATTTCCGCCATATTCAATTCGCCGAACAACTGGCCAGCCGGTTAATCGAATTGTTTGAAGACAGCGTGGATGGAGGCTTCTTCGCCTCATCAGATGGGGATTCCAGCCTGATTTTGCGGGTGAAAGAAGATTACGATGGTGCGGAGCCTTCCGGGAATTCCATGGCGATTCTGGCTCTATTTCGCCTGGCTGCTTACACCGGCAGAAAAGATTTCCAGCAATCGGCAGAGAGAGCTTTGGGGGCCTTCGCCCATCGCATGCAAGCTGGATCGCCAGGCATGCCCCAAATGGTGGTGGCCGCTTTATGGGCCGCCCAAGCGCCTCGTCAGATCGTACTTGCAGGAGCTGATGTAATGCCGCTGGCCCACGTGATCTGGAAACAATTCCTGCCAGTGCGAACCATCTTTGCGCTGCATGACGCTGAATCCATCGCCTATTGGACGCGGCTGCATCCCGAATTAAGCGGGATGCAGCCCGTTGACGGAAAACCCACAGCTTTTGTTTGTCAGAATTTTTCCTGCCAATTGCCAGTAACCGGACCGACAGAGCTTGAGGCTTCGCTACAATAGTTCGAGGAGAACTCATGGAAAGACTTGGTGCTACAACTCTGAAGGGCGGTCCGCTCACGTTGGTTGGACCTGAATTGAAGATGGGCGATAAAGCCCCTGACTTTACTGCCGTTGATACCGGCTTGAAGCCAGTGAATTTAGCCACAACCGGCGAAGGCGTGCGCATTTTTAGCGTCGTCCCCTCGCTTGATACTCCGGTTTGCGACATGCAAACACAGCGCTTCAACAAAGAAGCCTCGCAGTTGCCGAACGTTAAAATCTACACCATCAGCATGGATCTGCCATTTGCGATGAAGCGCTGGTGTGGGGCAATGGGCGTCGACAAAATTGAAATGCTGTCTGATCACAAGACCGGTTCCTTTGGCGAAAGCTACGGCACCTTGATCAAGGAATTACGCATTGAAAGTCGGGCAATTTTTGTGGTGGACAAGGCCAATCACCTTTGCCATGTGGAGTATGTGAAAGAAGTTGGAGACCATCCCAACTACGACGCTGCTTTGAGTGCTGCCAAGGCCGCAGTAGCTTAAGTTCAAATTTACCGGGCGGTTCGAATGCCGCCCGGTTTCAATCCTTCTAATCTGCCTCGTCCCGCTGCCTATACATCTTCTTCTGCGCTTTATGAACCACTTTGGTAAACGCCTTTTTCTGTAACTCTGCCTGCTTGTCCCCTTGAATTTGCTGAAAGGCAACTTCCAACAGCATTTTGCGATAATTCGCGAATCGCTCTGGACTCAGTTCCCCGGATCGCAGCACTTCTGTCAGCCGACACTCCGGTTCCGTCTGGTGCGTACAATCGGCGAACCGGCATTCCATGCTCCAGGCGTCAATGTCTGGAAACACTGCTTCCATCGCTTCATGCCCTCCAGGAAGCCCCACCGCGCGGATCCCTGGCATATCGATCAACACCCACCCACCGGGCATCGGAATCAAATTCCGAGTAGTTGTGGTGTGGCGCCCTTTGCTGTCACTTTCTCTGACGGCGGAGGTTCGCTGATGTTCCACCCCGGAAAAGCGGTTCAACAGTGTGGACTTCCCAACACCCGATGAACCAAGCAAAACCGCAGTCTGGCCTGGTTGGATAGACCGAGCCAATTCGTCAACACCTAGCCCCGTTTGCGCGCTAATAACATGTATTGCGCATCCGGCAGCCACTTTACTGACGGTGGCCCGCGCCTCTTCCAGATCGCTATGCAGATCAGCTTTGTTCAGAACAATCACCGGACGAATTCCGCTGGAACTAGCCAGATACAGGAATCGTTCCAAACGCCGGGTGTTGAAATTGTTGTCTAATCCGGTAAGAATCATGGCGACATCTACATTGGCCACCATAATCTGATCCGGTTCCCCGCGGTCTGCCAATCCCCGATATAGCGTGCTGGTGCGTGGCAATACTCGCTGAATCACATAGGGGGCGTTTTCCTTGGGCATGGCAGCTACCCAATCCCCAACAACTGGCCAAGCAGCGCCTTCCTTTGAGTCCAGCCGCAAACGTCCAGCTACAGTTGCCTGATAGGTGCCCTGTTCGGACAGGAGTTGAAACTCCCCATGGCTAGATGCGGAAACGCGCGCTGGTGTCCATTTTTTAGGAAACTCGGCGCGAAAATATTCGTATACGTCGAAGGGCTGGGACCAGCCTAATTCGGAATTTGTCATTGAAATATGGCCTCTGGAATGATAGCGAGGGCAGGGAATGGCAAGCGTTTGGGTTCGGACACACCTACCCTCGGGGCACACATTAGCGCCACGAAAGAGTCCGAAACCAGTTAAACAATGTCAGTCAGAGGCTAGACCAGTCTTCAGCATAACGCAGATTTACTTCTTCTTGGCGATGGCTTTTTTCGCAGCAGGTGCCGGAGACGGACAGTAGCGCAACCCCTCCACCCACCGTTCAGGATTCGTCGGGATGGAATGAACGTAAAGTCCCCAATGCAGGTGCGGACCCGTGGCGAAGCCGGTTGACCCAACGTAGCCCAAAATATCGCCAGGCTGAACCCGCTGCCCTTCCACCGCCGCCACTTTCGACATGTGCAAATAGTGCGACGTCACACCTTGGCCATGATCAAGGCCTACGGTACCGCCGTGCAATCGGAACATTTGGGCCACCTTCACCGTGCCCGCTGCCGGAGCATGAATCGGAGTTCCCATGGGAGAACGCAGATCCAGCCCCCGATGAAAGTTGCCGCTGGGCTTGCCGTTGTAATAACGAAGGACTCCGAACGGTGAATTCCGGCACTCGGAAGTGGGAAGCTGGAATGGAGTCTGGTACAGCTTTTCAGGCGTCACGGTTGTGTTCAGAGCCCTCATTGCTTCCATTTCGCCGGGCAGCGGAGTTAGCGATTTCATGCTGCTGCTGGCCGAAATATTCTGAATTGGATACTTACCGTCCACCACAGTTACCTTCGATGTAAATAGAGACGGCTCATTTTCCATTCCGATTACCAAATCAAACACTCCGGTCTTGTTCGTCACGGCAATGGGAAGAAGTCCCACCATTCCACCGTTCGCATCGGGGAAAAGTGGAACTGAGGTTTTCCCCAGGGTTGCGTGTAATTTACCAGTAGCGTTTGTCTTGATCCTGATCAGTTCCCCTTGCTTGACAGCCTCCGGAACCTCAAATCGAAACTGAGCCAAAAGGGGGATGGCGATGAACCAAAGAAGACTTCTCACAAGCTCTATTGTAAGACGGGTGAGCTGGAGTAGAATCGAGGGATGTCGTTTCGCACGAAACTGGGAGCCCCAAGCAAGGTCCGGTCGCCGTACGCTGCCGCGAGCCTCCTTACTCCGCCGCAGCTTTTGCAGGCTTTTCGATTTATGCAGGCCTCGCGCCGCATTGATGATCGGGAAATTCTTCTCAAACGCCAGAATAAAATCTATTTTCAAGTCAGTGGTGCTGGTCATGAAGCCATTGAAGTAGCTGCGGCCATGGCCATGCGTCCTGGTTACGATTGGTTTTATCCGTACTATCGGGATCGAGGCTTGGCTTTGGCGCTGGGTATCACTGCAGAGGAAATGTTTCTGCAAGCCGTCGGCGCCGGGTCAGATCGTCAAAGTGGCGGTCGTCAAATGCCTTCCCATTGGTCTTCGCCAGAACTGCACATTGTCACAGGATCTTCGCCCACTGGATCGCAATTCGTGCAAGCTGTGGGGTGCGCTCATGCGGCTCGTTATGTGAATCCGTCTTCTGACGAAGTGACGCTGGTCTGCACCGGGGAAGGGGCCACCAGCGAAGGCGAATTTTGGGAAGCCATCAACGCCGCATGTCTGGAAAAACTCCCCCTTATTTTTCTGGTGGAAGACAATGGCTTTGCCATCTCCACTCCAGTTGAAGTGCAAACTCCTGGCGGCAACATATCGCAGGTGCTTTCCGGGATGCCCCATTTAATGCGCCTGGAAGTGGATGGGTCCGATTTCCTGTCAGCTTACGAAGCCATGACCCAAGCCGTGGCTTACTGTCGCTCTGGCCATGGCCCGGCATTGGTCCACGCGCACGTCACGCGTCCTTATTCGCATTCGCTATCGGATGACGAAAAGTCTTACAAATCACCCAGTGAAAGATTGGAAGAAGCGCAGCGAGATCCCATTGCACTGTTCGCCTCCTATCTTGTGGCGGAGCAATTGATCGACGAGGCTGGTCTGAAAACTCTGCTCGCAGAAATTGATCAGGAAATCATAGTGGCTGCCGATCAGGCACTTTTAGCTGCACCTCCCGAAAAAGGTTCCGCCCTCCGATTCCTCTATTCCGATAAAATTGATCCCACATCCAATCAGTTTGAGCGCGAACCAGAAGCCAATGGTCAACCGCGAACCATGGTGGATTCCATTAATCAAACCCTTCACGAAGAGATGGAAAAGAATCCCTTGATGGTTGTTTTTGGCGAAGATGTTGCCGATTGCAGTCGCGAAGAAAATCTCGCCGAAGTGAAAGGCAAGGGCGGCGTCTTCAAGACCACGTTAGGATTGCAAAGTCGCTTTGGAAGCAAGCGGTGCTTCAATACGCCAATTGCGGAAGCAGCCATCGTTGGGCGCGCCACCGGCATGGCCACTCGGGGCATGAAGCCAGTGGTGGAAATTCAATTCTTCGATTATATCTGGCCCGCCATGATGCAGATTCGTGATGAGATGGCCAACATTCGTTGGCGCAGTCACAATGGATTTTCCTGCCCCGTGGTAATCCGCGTTCCCATTGGCGGATATTTGACAGGCGGGGCCATTTATCACAGCCAATGCGGCGAAGTAGTATTTACTCATATCCCAGGGCTGCGCGTGGTCATGCCGTCAAATGCAGTGGACGCCTGTGGACTTTTGCGGACCGCCATTCGCTCTGATGATCCGGTGCTGTTCCTGGAACACAAGAAGCTGTATCGTGAGCCTTACAATCGTAATCCGCACCCAGGGCTGGATTTCACCATTCCCTTCGGCAAAGCTCGCATCGTAAAGGCTGGGGCCGATCTGACAATTGTCACGTACGGCGCGCTGGTGCAAAAGTCGCTATTGGCCGCACAGCAGTTGGAAACGCGCACTGGAAAGACCATTGAAATTCTGGATCTAAGAACGCTGCAGCCTTACGATTGGCAGGCGATTTCCAATTCGGTAAAGAAGACCAATCGAGTTTTGATTGCTCATGAAGACACGCTGTCGTTCGGTTATGGGGCAGAGATCGCCGCCAGAATCGCCGATGAGCTGTTCGAACATCTGGATGCCCCGGTCCGCAGAGTGGCCGCTCTTGACACCTGGGTGGGATACAATCCCGAACTTGAATCGGAGATTCTACCGCAGGTGGAAGATCTGGTCGCCACTGCCGAAAAGCTGCTGTCCTGGTAGAAACCTACTCATTGTTAGTGCTTAGTTGCGGGCATTCAACCAAATGCCACTCAGTTTTCCCATATTCCTGTAGAACTCTCCAACCTTTGTTGGGATTAGCCTGTGGTTAAAAGACCGCTCCCTTGCGGTCACGGCTCTGTAACATACTGATTCTACCGAGCCGTGACCGCGAGGGAGCGGTTTTCTAAGGCCACTTCTCTAACTCAGCACACTAGCCTCAAAGCATGGCTAATTTGAGTTCCTTAGCTTTATCGCGATACTCCCCAGCCTTCTCAAACTCAAAATTTCGGGCAGACTCGCGCATTTTATCTTCGTAATCCACAATCAGTTTTTCCTTTTGATCGCGATTCAGGTTCACCCAGGCAACTTCCTCTTCAAGGGGAACTGTCACGTAATCCATGTCCGCAATGGAAATCAGATTCTGGTCAATTGCCTTTATAATCGTTTGCGGAGTGATCCCATTGGCGTGGTTGTATTCTTCCTGAATTGTGCGACGACGGTTGGTTTCGTCAATCGCCCGTTTCATGCTGTCTGTCAATACATCGCCGTAAAGTATGGCCCGGCCATTCACGTTGCGGGCAGCGCGACCAATGGTTTGAATTAACGCACCGGTGGAACGCAAAAAGCCTTCTTTGTCCGCGTCCAGAATCGCCACCAAAGACACTTCCGGCAAGTCCAATCCTTCGCGCAGAAGGTTCACGCCAATCAATGCGTCAAACACACCCTTGCGTAAGTCTCTGAGGATTTTCACCCTGTCCAGCGTACTCACTTCGGAGTGCAAATAGCGGCATTTCACGCCTACTTCCGTGTAGTAATCCGCTAAGTCTTCAGACATTCGCTTGGTCAATGTGGTGATCAACACCCGTTCATTCAGCAGCGTTCGTTTGCGAATCTCACCCAACAAATCGTCCACCTGACCTTTGACTGGCCGGATCTCCACTGGCGGATCAACTAATCCTGTGGGCCGGATCACTTGTTCCACAAACTCGCCTTTGGTTTGACCGAGTTCATAGGGGCCAGGTGTAGCAGAAACGTAAATCACTTGATGCACGCGATTTTCAAATTCTTCAAATGTCAGGGGACGATTATCCAGCGCGCTAGGCAGACGGAAACCAAAGCCTACAAGATTTTCTTTGCGGGAACGATCTCCACCATACATCCCTCGAATCTGCGGAACCGTCTGGTGACTTTCATCAAGAAAGATCAGGCTATCGGGAGGTAAATAATCCAGCAGCGTCGGGGGAGCTTCTCCAGGCAGCCTGCCTGAAAAATGTCGTGAATAGTTTTCAATGCCATGGCAGTACCCAATCTGCTTGATCATTTCCAGATCAAAGCGAGTGCGCTGTTGCAGCCTTTGCGCCTCCACCAACTTCCCACCGCCCTGCAATTCCTTCAGCCACCACTCCAACTCTTCGTCTATAGAAACTAACGCTTTTTCCTTTTGAACCGGCGTCAGCACGTAATGCGTTTTAGGGTAGATGGTCAGCCGCTGAAATGTTTGCCGAACGCGTCCCGTCAGGGAATCGAATTGTGACAAACTTTCAATTTCGTCTCCCCACAATTCAATGCGATAAGCGAAGTCGTCGTAGGTGGGGAACACTTCAATCACGTCGCCACGGACACGAAAAGTGCCGCGCTTAAAATCCACGTCGTTACGCTCGTAAAGAATTTCCACCAGCTTCGCCACAATGTCCTGACGAGCCATCGTCTTGCCCTTGTCCAGCGGCAACAGCATGCCATAGTAGGCTTCTGGTGACCCCAGGCCGTAGATGCAACTCACCGATGAAATGATGATTACGTCGCGTCGTTCAAACAACGAGCGTGTGGCCGATAGGCGCAGCTTATCCAGTTCATCGTTAACAGTCGATTCTTTTTCAATGTAGGTATCGCTGGAAGGCATGTAAGCTTCGGGCTGGTAGTAATCGTAGTAACTTACAAAATACTCCACCGCATTGTGAGGAAAGAAGGTCCGAAACTCTCCGTACAGTTGTGCTGCCAAAGTCTTGTTATGGGCCAATATCAAAGCAGGCCGTCCGGTGCCTTCAATGATTTTAGCCATCGTAAAGGTTTTACCCGATCCGGTAACGCCCAACAACACCTGATGCTTTTCACCAGTGGTGAGCCCCCGCGATAATTGCGCGATTGCCTGTTCCTGATCGCCCTTGGGCGTGTAAGGAATGCCTAACTGAAATCCCATACTTCTAGTCTACCGAGTGAACCTTCAAAAGCTTTTCCCGTTCCGCATTAAATTCGCAGCCAAGCAACGCAATTGCCGAAAGTAGATAGATCCAAACCAGCATGGCGATCACCCCACCAATCGATCCGTAAAGCAAGTTATACTGAGCCAAATTGCGCACATACCAGGCGAAGACTTGGGTGGTGAGTAGCCACAAAGTAGTTGCCAGAAGGGCTCCCGGCAACACATCATTCCACGATTGTTTCCGATTCGGTCCAAAGTAATACATCACGGCCATCACCAACACCACAGCGGCCAATTCCACGAAATATCGGATGATGGTGCTGATCAGCAGCATCCAACCTTTTAACTGCGCGTCGCTGGCAAGGACTCCCACCCAGCGAAACAATTCGCGTTCTGTATGATCCCCGAACAGGACAAGTGTCGATGCGAAAATCGCCGGCAATAGAGTGCCCAGCACCAGCATGACAGCCACGAATCGCTGCTTCAACATAGACCTTCCCGACGGTAATTTATACGCAGCTTCAAATCCTTCCATCAGGCTGGACATCCAACCAGAGGCTCCCCAAATAGACAGAAGTGCCGCGATCACCAACACTAGCGTAGGTCGTGCACCACGGACAGTTACCGATTGCACAATCAGTTCCTCAGTCCCAGGCGGTACCACGTCGAACAGGAATTGCGCCAAACGTGCCGACACTGCTGTAGCATTGGCCTGCACCAGAATTGCGGTGATGGAAGTGAGTACTGGAAACAAGCCAAGCAGTCCTGAATATGCCGCCGCTTTGGCTGTGCCCAGGCACCCATCATTTTGAGTGGCGATCAAGGCCCGTTGCAAAAGTAGAAAAAACACTTTCATGAAGGTTTACGAAGACGCACAAAACAGCCCACCCAAACAGCTAAACTAAGCATTGCAAAAAGTTTGGGCTCTGCTCCTGCACTGTAGTATAAATCGATTTCGCCATGTTGCTGTGCCATAGGTTGCAGGGTGATGAATCCAATTTGGTTTGCGTTGACCGACAGTTTGCCAACACCTTGCACTGCTGTCCAACCCGAATCGTAATTGACTGATACAGCTATTTTGTAGCCGTCTGGAAAATCGCCTGTAATCCGCAGATGATTATTATTTACCCAGGTCCACGCCAGTCTGGGGCGCGATTCGTCATCCATAGCCTTGACGAATGGTTCCAGAATTCGCATGCGTCCTTGCCGCGGTGTTTCTGCGGGCAGTTCCCAATCCTTCACCAGCACTGCTAACGGAGAACTGGGCAATTCGTAAATGAAATCGTTGTTGCCAATTGGCGTAGCCTTAAGCAGCCCATCCAGCTTACTCGGAAATTTGAAATCGCGATAATACTCCGTCGATTTCGGCCCGTGAATCACCGCCAGGTCCACCCCCATTGCGCGTAGTTGCAAAATTGTGTCGTGAGCTTCTTCGCCAGGTTTGCTTAGAAGGTCGGTCCGAATTTGATACACCATGTCCACTGGCATGCGGTTGCGCAGGCCAGTCTCAAACACCCCGCCCACTTGTGGTTCGTCAAACCAGGAGTTCAAGTAAAAACGAGTTCCACCGCTAACGAACACGCGTCCAGGTTGGGGGATGGCGGCCAACCGTCTGGCCATATCGAATTCAACGGTTTCTTCTTTTGCAGCCGGGGTCCACTTTTCCCAGCGGTTGTGAAGAAACGTCCAGGTATTTGGGGTCAGATAAAGTAGCGTCAACAGCATGGCTGACACAATGGGAAAACGCAACCACCAGCTTCCGGAATAAATTGCCACCCGGGCTGTTTCAACAAAGGCCAGAATCAGAAATAGCTCGAACTCCAAAGCATAGCGGCGTGATTCGGGAATGGTGTTGATGTTGTAAGCATAGAAACTGGTCACCATCAATCCGAAAGCAAACAGGCAGGAAAGGACAAAGCAATAGTATCGCTGTTTAGGGAATTTGATGAACATCAGTCGTAGAAGGATGAGCCCACCAAACCACAGGCAAAGCATCATTCGTTCCGATGTCTGCATTTTGTATCCAAACGCATCCTGCGGCCAGTTGAACGCCATTGTATAGACAAAAGTTGGTGTCAGCCAAAAGCAGGAAAGCAGGTAGCCCAACAAGCCTGCCTGCACGATTCTTCGTGGTTGAAAATCGGCAACACCCCACATGGTGGTGATCAGAAGTACTGTACAAATTGCCAACGCTAAACCGGCCACCCAATTGGTTAGAACGGTAAGAGCCATCAGCAAAGCAGCTATGAAAAGGGAAGGGAAGTCGCGTTGCCTGGAAGTTTGCCAGGACGCGCAAAGGGATGCCAGTAAGAACAGCAATCCTACCGTGTGCGGACCTTCTCCATATTTAACCAGCACCTGCAGACGCCAGGGAATCTGCATGAATCCACGGTCGCGGTCTATAGTGCCAATCATTTCGTACAACGGAGAAAGAATGGAAACCAGCAGTGCTGCAAAAACGGCGTTGGGTCTGGTCCCAGTAAAAGTACGTACGAATAGAAATGCTGCGGCAGGTCCCAGGCACGCGGCCAGATAGACAAACACACGGTAGATTTGCGCCGGTTCGAACCACGGCAATAACCAAATTCCCAAAGCGGTTACGTAGGGAATAATTGGTAGATAAATGAACTGAGTGGGCAAGCCGCAATACTGAACTGGATTCCAGGCCCAAGGGTTGGGGTGTTCGCTAACAAACCGCGCCATGAACACGTAACCGGGTTCAATGGACCCGCGGTAGGGAGAAATTCCCGGTAGAAACATAGGGAAGTTCAGGGCAATGTTGGCGACCGTAATCAGAAATGACAGAAACAGATTGAGTCGCACTGCTAGATTCGCTTTCTTCCAAACAGCGGCGAAATGAGTAGCAGTAAAGACATTGCCAGCGAGGCAATTGTGATCCAACCGCCCACACGATTCTCCATAGGAGTTTCAAATATTAAATCTATGGTCTGCTTGCCGGGCAAAGCATCTATGCGCATTTGACCCAATACATCAGCCTGAATCGGAAGTGCCTTGCCTCCTGAGTAGGCGTGCCAACCTTCGTCATACGTCACCATGGCCACCACCGATTCATTGGCTTCCACCGGGGCTTCAATCCTTAAATGATCAGTAGTCACCCATTGTGTTTGCACCGGTCGATCAGGGCCGGTTTCCAACATCGCCGCGTAGGCCGCTAGCCCCGCATCGTTGGCTTCTTGGGGAACTGCAGTTAGTTTAGAAAATTTCGCGCGGTCCACCACGCGGGCCAGGCTGACGTACCGTCGTGGCACCCGGTAAATCTTGTCAAAGGGGGTAAATTCCTTGATCACCGGCAGTTTGCCAGCATACTTCTGGGGATACCCAAAATCAATATATTGTTGCGTTGATCCAGGGGAATGCACAATCACACAATCCGTAGCAAACGCTTGGTACCACAGCAGGTCTCGCTCAGCATTGTTGCCCATCTGCGTTTCCCATTGCATCACCATGACGTTCGGATTTTCCAAACCCTGTTCACTACCACCGCCAACCTGAGCTTCGGAATACCAGGCATTCCACCAAAATCGCACCGTGCCAGTTACCAAACATTTCTGACCGGGAATGTTTTCATGCACCCACTTAGAAATTATAAATTCCTGACGCTGCGTATAATCATCCCTGATGTAATATTTCCAGGGATGCCGCAGAAAAAATCGTCCAAAGTAGATGGTCACAGCAATGGTCAGTAAGGTTAATGCCGGCTTCAACCAAGTTATGGAAGAGGCAGTCCACATGCGACGAAACAGTTCTAGAACTCCCAGGATGATTACCAGATCCAGTTCCGGAACCAGCCGATCCGGTTCTCCACTAATCCGGAAATCCCAATAATAGTGCCCTAAAACATTCAACGAAAACATGGCCATGCTTCCCCATACGAAGACGGCGTAAGCTTTGGATAAATCGTTCTTGGCCCACCACCAACTCAAAAGGCAGACTATGAACAGACAGGCAATGGCCAAGGGAAGGGACCCGTTTGTCATGGGCTGGGCCACGTATTTTAAGTTGCGGGCAGTGATTTTTAGAAACGATGGAGTCAACCATACTGCAGTGAGTCCATAGGCCAGCAACGCAATGCCAGCGGCCCGCACCCATACCATCCAATCGCGAGTGGTGATGAAAATTGCCCAACACAATATCGGAAAGAAAATGACCAGCGCCGTTGCACCGTAAAAGTTATTGCTCACCGCCCAGGCGGCCCCCAATGCAGCCAAGCCAAAGGCAACAGGCCTGCCGCCTTGCAACGCAAAATAACTGGCGATCAACGTAGGGCCGAGGATCGCCAAGGAGGACATATGCGGCCCTTCACCATAGCGGACCAAGACTCCTAATCGTTGCGGAAACACCTTGTACGAATCTTCACGAATATGTTTTAGGAATAAAAATGCTGGTGATACCGAAGCGGTGGCAAATGCGGCCAAAAAGGCTGCGGTGCGCGAACCGGATCCCAATCTTACCAGCAGAAATATTCCAGCAATGCCGAATGCGAACATGATCGCGGTGTAAAGGTGATAGGCGCGGGCCGGGATAATCGGCAGCAGTTTTGTCAAACCGGCAGTGGCGTAACGCAACCCCGGAGGGTATACATAATCGAATCGCGTGCCGCCATACCAAAGTGGTTGCCATTGTGGATGCGGCCAGTTTTCCGCCAACATACGGCCATCAGCGATGAAAGTGGA